>QCAD01000014.1 GCA_003282055.1 Pelagibacteraceae bacterium AG-339-N18 | reverse complement strand
AAAAAGTTTTCCCATCCCACTGTTTCTAAATGTGGATCTTGAAAAGCCTCTGTTGTAACCATTTGAATTGGACCGTTACCTGAAGCAACTTCTTGAATAAATGCATGATTTCTTAAACATGTTGGGGTTGGATGATGATCAATATATTCTCCAACCAATTCTTTAGTTTGATCATACCATTTCTTCTCGTAATTCTCTCCATTAGCATTTTGTGTATAAGTTTTTAAATGTAAAAAATATGCTCCAACCGGTCCGTATCCATCTTTAAATCTACACAAAACAATCCTATTTTCCATTTGGGTCATTTTTGCGCCTGCAGCAATAGGTAATGCATAAGCTGAACCGTTGCTCCAAGGAGCATACCAAGTTCTTCCCATTCCCTCTCCAACTGCTCTTGGTTTAAAAATATGAGATGCTCCTCCAGCAGCGACTATAACTGTCTTTGATCTAAACACATGAAAATCTCCTGTTCTCATATTAAATCCAACAGCTCCACCAATTCTATTTTCTTGAGACTCATCCATTAATAAATGAGTAACAATTATTCTATTATAAATTTTATCTGCTGACTTTTTTGCAGCCTCTGCAACAATAGGTTTGTAACTTTCTCCATGTATCATAATTTGCCACTTACCTTCTCTTAGATACCTTCCAGTTTTTTCATTTTTCATCATTGGAAGACCCCATTCGTCAAACATGTGAACAGTTGAATCTACGTGTCTTGCCATGTCATATCCTAAATCTTCTCGGACCAATCCCATTAGATCGTTTCGTGCATATCTTACATGATCCTCAGGTTGATTTTCATTCCATTGCATGCCCATATAGCAGTTGATCGCGTAAAGACCTTGTGCAACTGCTCCGCTACGGTCAATATTTGCCTTTTCTACACAAATTATTTTTAAGTCTCTTCCCCAATGTCTTGCTTCAAAAGTGGCACCAGTTCCAGCCATTCCACCACCAACAACTAATACATCACACTCTTCATAATGTGTTTTGTGTTTAGCCATTAATAGTAAACTCCTTTTTTAAAGGACTCTTTTGGAACAGTTGGTAGTTCTTGATCTGTATTTAATCCCTCCGGTTCGGAATAAAGTCTTTGAGAATTTATCTCACCTTGGTTAGGTTTATCACCTTCAGCAAGTTTCGGAATAAACTTACCCCATGGCTTAGTTGTTATTGGAGAAACAAAATTTTTTTCTGTTCCATTTCTAAATTTTATTTTCCATGAAATTGTACCCTTCTCTTCTTCTCTTCTTACTCTTACGCTGTGTCCCATAGGAGCAAAATCAGCATAACCACGGACATCTATTGCATGATTAGGACATGCCTTAACACACGAATAACATTCCCAACAAAAATTTGGTTCAATATTTTTTGCGCGTCTAATATTTTCATCAATGTGCATAATATCCGAAGGGCAAATATCTACGCAATGACCACAGCCATCACATCTTGTCATATAAACAAAAGTTGACATAATTTTATTTTTTCCTGTTTTTTTTTATCATATTAATAGTGTTTTGGCTCTTCTCTTTTTATACCTAGGCCAAATTGCTCAGGTGCATCTGCTGGGGGTGGTAGATTATCTCTAGAACCATCAGCTTCTGCTAAATTTTTTTGAATTGCTGCACCTGGTTTATAAAACATATGGGCAAATTTAGACCAGTAAACTCCTCCAAATAAAACAAGATTCGCTAGCACAAATAATGTTAGAAATAAAAATGATAAGCCTAACTGACCATTGTATTGAGTATAAGACCAAGCTAAACCAAATGTTGCACAAGCTAATAAGGCGAGAACAAATAAGTCTGCTTTAATAATTCTATACCAAGGATGAGCTTCAGCCGATACATCAACTCTCAAAAAAAACCAAAACCAGTAACCACCTAAACATGTAAGGATTGCTCCTAAGTGCCACAGTAAAGACCAAAATTCTGAATTTGATTTGCCTACACCTGTATAACCAAAAACTAACACGGATGATGACACCCAAAATAAAATTGTACCATACATACCCAAAACATGAGCTAATCTTCTTTTACCGAAACCTAATTCTGAAGTAGTACCAATATCAACAACAGTTGTTTTTGCGATGATTGAAGTCTTTTCACCGATTCCTAATTTTTTAGTCGCAGCTAATTTTGCTTTTTTTGCATTATTAAAAAAATAAATTAGATTTTTATGGTGTATCATTTGGATAATAGTCCCTGCAGCAATTAAAATTACCATTGCAAAAATAAATCCCTGCATAGCTAGAGGAGAAATAGTTTCCGCTAATATAGAAAATGGGTTAGTTTGTAACATTTCCGCCTGATGTTAATTATTTTAAAGATTAAATTTTTAATCTACTTAAAAAAAGAGATCAACCTCAAACTAAAGGCAATTTGTCTTTATAAAATCCCTATTTTTTTCTTTTATAGTGTTGTTTACTTGGAATAACTGATCTTACTCCACCTTGGGGATTCTCTACATCTCCTGATCTTCTTGGTATTAAATGAAAATGGCAGTGTAAAATTGATTGACCTGAAACTTTGCCAATATTAGTTCCTAAATTAAAACCCTCAACTTCTTCATCTTTGCTTGTAATATCCTTTTTAATAATTTTTATAAGATCATTGCAAGCAACAAGTTCATCATTTGTTAGATCAAAAAAATTCTTCATATGTCTCTTGGGTATTATTAAGCAATGATATTTTGAAACTGGATAGGTATCATAACTTACGTAAGCCAGATGATTTTCAATTATAATACCACTTTCTTTAGATTCACAAAATAAACATGGATTGTTTGGATCCCTCATAAATCAAAATTTATATAAATTAGATTTATTTATAGCTAAATTATAATATTTAGAAAATATTTTGTATTGATCTAATTTTTTTCTTTTCCAGCCTATTTGTTTTATATTCTTCACAGATGTAACTCCTTTACCGGAACCAATTAACAATATTTCTTCATAATCATCTAAATTTTTAACATAGATTTCTTTTTTTTTTATCTTTTTTTTCGACCTAAAAAATTTGTATGTAATACCTTCATAGAAATTTTTTGAAGGGGAAAATATATTTTTTTTACTAACAAATAAAAGATTTGAAGTCCCAGTTTCAAAAATTTTTTTTTTATTAATAAGACCTATATCTGATTTAGAATTATCCATTTTAGATAAATAGGATAAAATTTTTTTATATTTAAGATTTTTATATTTAGGTTTTTCTCTTTTTAAATTTACAAGTCTCAAACTAAAATCTAATTTCGGTTTCAACCTTTTTCTTAAAGAAATTGATATAGTGCTTTTATTTAAGGCTACTCTTAAAAGATGATTATAATTCTTTTCTTTTGATAAATTTTTTCTAATTAATTTTAAAATATCATTTTTAAGGTTTTGTTTACATATGCCATAACTTTTCAATGATTTCATGAGATTTTTTATATGATCTTTAAAAAATAAAATTTTAGGTGGTTTTCCAAAAATCCACATTGTTGTGAAAATGCCATGGTCACCCCATAAATCTTTAAATTGTATTTCTTTAAGATCTCTAAGACGATAAGATTTTTTTAATAAGTAAATTACCATTATTTGTTAAAAATGACTCTGGGTGAAATTGAAATCCATAAATATTATCTTTTTTATTCTCAAAAGCCATTGCTACTTTCGAATCTAAACATCTCATAGTTATATCAAAATCATTTATTTTAAAAGGCTCTTTTAATTTTAAGGAATGATAGCGACCAACTTTAAATATTTTATTTTTTTCAAATATAGAACTTTTATTAATAACTTTAACACGTGATTGATAACCATGATATATTTTATTTTGTTCAACAATTTTAGCACCTTCGCAGAATAAGATTTGTTGAAATCCCAAACATATTCCTATCATTTTTTTTTTACCTTTAAATTGATAATAAATTTCAGATGTTGAAGGATAATTCTTTGGATTTCCTGGTCCTGGAGAGAAAATTATTACTTTGGCTTGTTTAAGTTTTAACCTATTTATATTATTGTAATTATCATACTCGACTTTATCAAATAATGAAAATTGATGAACTACATTATGGGTAAACGAGTCGTTATGATCTATCACGTATATCATTTAAAAAGATCAATTAGGGCTTTGGCTTTTAAATAATTTTCATTAAACTCGTGTCTCGAATTACTATCAACAACTACACCTGAGGCTACGGAAATTTCAGAAATATTCTTAAAATTTAAAATAGATCTGATTATAATATTAAATTTTAGATCCCCATTAAATTTTATATATCCAAAACTTCCCGTGTAAATATTTCTATTCTCTTTCTCTTGGTTGTTTAAGAGGTTTAAAGTACTAATTTTTGGACAACCTATAACCGATCCTCCAGGCATCATGGCTCTAATAATATCGATGTTTTTAATTTTTCGCTTAAGTTGACCTTTAATTAAACTTACATAATGAAAAAGATCTTTGTACTCTTCTACAACCTTTTGCTTAGTTAATCGCACGGTACCAACTCTACATATACGTGACATATCACTTCGTTCCATATCTACAATCATATTATGTTCTTTAGTTTCTTTAAGATTGTTTCTAAAATATTTTAATGCTTTTTTTTTTGTCATACTTCTACTTTTTTTGACAGTCCCTGCTATGGGTTTGGTCGTAATTGTTGTTCCTGTTTTGGTAATCAAATTTTCAGGCGAGCAACTTATTACTGAATAATCCTTATCTTTGATCATAAATGCCTCAGGAGCTAAATTAGTATGAGACAATCTACAAAAAAGATCTAAGGGATCAACTTTTGATTTCATCTTATATTTGGTGCAAATTTTTATTTGATAAGTTTCTCCACTTTTTATTTTTTTTTTGAATTTATCAAATATTTTTTTATAAGATTGCTCATTAATATTTATTTCAAATTTTTTTTTAAAACTTATTTTTTTTTTTGGAGTATATTTCAATTTATTATTTAAAGTTATTTTTTTTTCTGGTTTATAGAATATACCTTTTGAAAAGTTCATATTTCTTTGCCTCGGAACTTTTACACCTATAAGATTGTTTAATAATTCATAACCAAAAAAACCAATGAACAAATCTGTTTCTTTAAATCTTTTAGTTGATATTTTTTTATTTAAAAAACTAAATACATTTTTATTATTTAGGATAATCTTTTTAGAAAAGTCAGTATATAAATCAAATCCTTTTCTGGATTTATAAATAATATAGGGCTTATTTGATCTATTTATATCCTGCAGTTGATTTGATTTATTCAATTTATTATGTTCTTAATCTTAACACTTGTTGTTCTTTAATCGGTAAATGAATTATTGCCGCAAAAACTGATAAAGCAATTGCTAAATACCACGCGTAATCATATGACCCATAAAGATCATGAAACAAACCTCCTAGATAAGCACCAAAAAATGAACCAAATTGATGACTTAAAAATACAATACCATATAAAAGTCCTAAATATTTAGTACCAAACATATGTGCAACTATTCCACTTGTTGCAGGCACAGTGGATAACCATAAAAAACCAAAGGTAGCTCCAAAAATAAAAGAATTAATATTGCTTGCGGGTAAAAATATAAAGAAAATAATAGATAGTCCTCTTAAGCTATAAATTCCACTTAATATTATTTTCTTACTCATTTTAGTTGAAAGATAACCACTACAAAGAGATCCAAAAATATTAAATAAACCTATCAAAGATAAAATCGCAGCTGCCGTCCAACTTTCTAATCCTCGATCAATCACGTAGGTAGGCACGTGGGTGCCAACTAATGTTATGTGAAAACCACACACAAAGAAACCTGATACTAAAAGAATATAACTTTTAGATCCAAAAGCCTCTCTAATTGCCTCTACTGTGGTTTGAGTATTGGGTGCTTCAATAGTTTGTTCTAAAGATGGAGATCTCACAAAAAATGATATTACTAAACCAATGGATAAAGCTATCAAAAAGGCTACCAAAGTATTTTGCCACCCATTTTCGGTAAGAGAATATTCTGTTAAAATTGGAGATAGAAAATACCCAAAAGACCCTACTGCAGTAACTATGCTCATAGCAATTGTTCTATTAGATAAAGGAAAATGTTTTCCAACAACTGACATGGGAATGCTTATTGCTGTTCCACCTAATCCAATTCCTACCAGTACTCCTAAATCAATCTGAAAAAAGATTCCTGTATTTGGACCTGCGTATAAAAAATACACACCGGCAATAAAAAAAATAAATGCTAACGCAATTGCCTTGTGACCACCATACTTGTCTGCAATAGTCCCAAATATAGGCCCTGTTAATCCCCACATTAACATTTGAAGTCCAACAGATAAGCCCGATTGAGTTAGAGAGATCCCTAGGTCTTCTCTAAAATCCATGAAGAACATTCCAAAAGTTTGCCGAACACCCAAAGAAATTAAAACTACTAAACTTGCAGCCATCAAAGTAATTAAAGCAGTTCTGTTTCTTATAAATTTTTCTGATTTCATAAAGATTTACTTTAAGTGTCTTAAAGCTTGTTTAATATCAGCGATAAGGTCGCTAGGATCCTCAAGTCCTATATGCAGTCGAACAAAGTGTTCATCTTTTGCTAAATTCATATACTTTCTTTTTCCAATCTCCCTGTTCTCTTGATGAAGCGCTAAACTTTCAAAACCACCCCAACTATATCCGTATCCAAAAAGCTTAAGAGAATTTACAAATCTTCTCACTGAAATTGCACTTTTAGCTTTGATTTTTAATCCCATTAAACCAGATGCACCTGAATAATATTTTTTCCACATTCTAAAATTTTGTGAATTTTTTTTATACGGATATAAAAGTTCAATTTTTTTATTTTTTGATAAGAAAGCTGCCACTTTTTTGGCACTATCACAATGTTTGTCTAATCTAACATCAAGAGTTCTTAGACCCCTTGTAATTAAATAAGCATCATCAGGTCCTAATCTTTGACCTGTAATTTTTTCAGCCAATTTAACTTTGGGAAATACCTTTTTATTTACTGCTAAGCTTCCTCCCATTACATCTGAGTGACCTGAATAATATTTTGTAGCAGAAACTATTGACATGTCGAAACCTAGTTTAATAGGTTTAAGGTAATATGGTGTACCCCAAGTATTATCGATTGCAGTATAAACTTTATTTTTTTTTGCGATAGAAATTATTTTATTTAAATCTTGAAAATCAAAAGTATTACTACCAGGATTTTCAACAAAAATTAATTTTGTTTTTGAGCTAATATTTTCCTGTAAAGTTTTTAGCTTATGAGGATCGTAAAAAACAGTTTTGATATTAAATTCTTTTAAAAAGTTTTCAGTCAATACTCTAGTAGGACTATATACGGGGTCAGCTACTAAGATTTCATCACCAGGTCTCACTACACTAAATATAGCCAAGAATACTGAGCCAAAACCTGTTTGAGTAGTAAAGACATGATAACTTTCCTCAAGTTTCGCCAGAATTTTTTGTAAAATGTAAGTAGTCGAAGTACCTTGTCTTGCATAATCAAAGTGTCCTCCTGTAGGATTTTTAATAGCTTTATTTTGCATTTTCCTAATATCTTGTGTTGACTTGAAAATTATAGTTGAAGCTCTAACAACTGGTGGATTTACTGACTGATTGTGAAAATCTTTTGCTGTATGCTTTAAAAAAGTTTTGAAAGACTTCTTCATAATAAAATTGATAACTTCAAAAGACAATGCTATATCCCACCAATAATTTCAATTAAATTATAACTAAAGGAAAGAATGGGTTACCCAAAAAAACATCGAGGCAGAAGAAAAATGGGTTCAAAAAAAAGAAGAGCTCGAAAAAAAAATAAAAAGAAATAGTCCTCAATGAATTCAATTGAAAAGGCAAGATCCTTTAGTATATGGATCTTTATAATTCCATTTGTTGCTGTAAATGCTTGTTTAATACTAGTTACACAATTCCATGGAGTCTTCGAGAGCGAAGCTGACAGATTATATAATACTATTCCTTATATTGATGGAGGTGCATCTATAAGCAGAACAGCTAGGCCGTATCCATCTTGGTTAATATTTAAACCTGCAATGTTTTTAACATCTTATTTGCTGATTAGGTATTGGTTGTTTAATAGAGATATAATTAATTTTTTTGCTAACAATCACAAAAATTCAAAAAAAATAATTTTTTTCGGTGTAGCTTCAGCTATAGCACTTACAATTCATTCAATTTTTTTAGGAATTAAATTTGATAACGACTTATATAAGCTTTTTAGAAGATTAATAATGTTATCATTTATAGTTTTTGAAATAGTTGCACAAGCTTATTTAGTTGCAACTTTTTTTTCCTTTAAAGAAAAATTGAATGGATACATAAATCCACTATTTCTTAATCTTAAGATTATTTTAGTATCATTATTAATCTTAGTTGCAATTATAAGTATTCCAATTATTAGTTTACCTGGAGATAATTTTTTCGGATTTAATCTAAAATTTTTAAAACATGCCTTAGAATGGGATTATTTTCTTGGTGTAATTTTTTTTTATTTATTAACATTTTTTATGTGGAAGAAATTAAATTAATATTTTATCCAGCCACCGCCTAATACTTTAAAACCAAATTTATCTTTGTCGTAAAAAACACATGCTTGTCCTGGAGAAATTCCATCCTCAAATTCTTCTAAATTAACTAATGCAGTATTATTTGATTTTAAATTTACCTTACCTTTAAGAAGTTTTCCTGTTGATCTTACTTTAACAAATATATCATTTTGAAATTCTTCCTTGCTAGCAAGTAAATTTAATTCGTTAAGATTTATATTTTTTTTTCCAAGTTTTTCTCTTGAGCCAACAATTATCTCATTTTTTTCTGCATCAATTTTTATTACGTATAACGCAGTTTTATCAGAAACTTTAATTCCCTTTCTTTGTCCTATAGTAAAATTAATTATACCGTCGTGAACACCAATAACATTTCCATCTAAATCTTTTATATTTCCTTTCCTAAATGAATCGGGTCTAAATTTTTGAATTACCGATGCATAATCGCCGTTGGGTACAAAGCAAATATCCTGGCTATCAGGCTTGTCAGCAACATTTAAATTAAGCTTCTTTGCGATTAATCTTGTTTCATCCTTATACATACTACCAAGTGGAAACCTGAGATAATTTAATTGTTCTCTTGATGTATTAAATAAAAAATAACTTTGGTCTCTATTTTCATCAATTGCTCGATACATTTCTGTCTTATTATTTTTTGTTATACTCTTCACATAATGTCCTGTAATCAAAGCGTCAGCTTTTAAATCTTTTGAAACTTCAAATAAGTCTTTAAACTTCACAGTTTGATTACACTGAACACAGGGAATTGGTGTCTCACCCTTTAGATAACTATCAATAAAGTTGTCAATTACACCTTGTTTAAACTTATCTTGATAGTAAAGAATCTTATGTTCAATATCTAATTTTTGAGCTACTCTTTTGGCGTCCATAATATCTTGACCAGAACAACATTGTTTTGAAGCAGCAACCTCTTTACCATCATTATAAAGTTTTAAAGTTATTCCAATAACTCTATAGCCCTCTTTTCTCATCATTCCTGCGACAGTAGATGAATCCACTCCGCCCGACATCGCAACAACAACTGTCGTTTCAGATGGCTTTTTGATTAACCCAATAGAATTTAAATTATTACTCATTTGATGGTATTTATACTTATTTCTAATATAAGTTAAATTAAATGATTTTTGATTTTGAACCAGGGGACAAAGTTTTCAATCCAGAGCAAAAAGATTGGGGAATAGGACAAGTACAATCAATAATTAAAGATAAAGTCACGGTAAACTTTCAGAATGCAGGAAAAAAAGTGATCAACGCACAAAATATCGAATTAAAAAAAATAGATGAACCAAAATCATATTAAAGAAATTGTTGAAAATTTAATTAAAACGTTTTTAGATGCGGGAACAATTTCATTAAAACTCAGAGAAAAGGGCCTCTCCAAGGAAATAAAATCAGATAATACTCCTGTTAGCAATGGAGACTTAGAGGTAAATAAAATTTTAACTAAGAAAATATCCGAACTTACACCCAACATCCCAATAATTTCTGAGGAGTCATCAGAAAATAAGTCAAAAAATAATCTCAAAAATTTTTGGTTAATTGACCCTATTGATGGAACTTTTGATTATATAAATGATCTTGATGAATTTACAATAAATGCAGGATTAATTATTGATAAAAAACCTGTTGCTGGGTTGATTTGTGCTCCAGCAAAAAACAGAATGTTTTACTCCTATGGAAATAATTTATCTTACGAATTAATTGATGGAAAATCAATTAAATTAAATCATTCTAAATATTTTGATAAAAACAAAATTAAATTTGTATCTTACTCAAATAAAATTAAACCTGAAATTGATGAAATCTATAAAAAGCTAAATGTAAAAAGACACGTAAAAATGAAAAGTTCTCTAAAATTTTGTGTTATTGCAGCTGGGGAGTTTGATGGTTACGTAGCTGAGCCAAGAGCATCAGAATGGGATATAGCAGCAGGTCATGCAATTTTAAAACATTCTGGAGGAAGTATAACTGATTTTGATGGAAACGAAATTTTATATGGAAAAAAAGATTTCAAGAATCCAAGTTTAATTTTAAAAAGTAGAAATATACAGTAATGGATGATCAATTAAGAATTATTCTAATTATTATAGTTTCTGTTTCAATTTTTGGTTTATTAGTTTTTGTTTTTGTAAAAAACTATATCAAAAATAAGATAGAACAGTTACTAAATGAAAAGAAAAAAAATAAATTAAAGTAATTTAATTATTCTAAGATAATCATCCTTTTCAATTTCCATCACCTTTTTTGAAGTTTCAAAGTCAAATCCATTTCTTGCAAGTAAAGATATATCTTTTTTATAAAATAAAGACCTATTATCCTCTACTCTTGCAGGGCCTATCCTTTTTTTCTTGCATATTTTAATTGCTGAATAAAAGTCTTGGTCGGAATTATTGTCCTGAATTTTTTCTAAAGTTTCTTTTATATATTGATTATTGATTCCTTTCCCTAATAAATAATTTCTGATTTTATTTATCGAATTACCTCTTTGAATCATACTTTTTGCTTTGCTATCAGAATAAAACTGATCATTTATAAATTTATTTTTTTCTAAATCTGAAAGAACAATATCAATCAAATTATTCACATCCTGTTTTTTCACATTTGGAACAGAAATTTTTAAGTATTTTTTGAGTAAATAAATTTTGAGTTGTTGTTTAGAGGGCGCATATTTTTCTACATACGCAAAAGCAAAATTTCTCATCTCTTCTACAGTAACTTTGAGTGTTTTTTTTCTATTTCTTATAGGAATCATAGTCAGATTTAATATAATATATTTTAAAATGATCGAACAAATTTATAATTATTTCACAATAGAAATACTCTATTATTGGGTGAATATTGGTGTCCTGCCTTTTTGGTTAGTTTTAATTTTTTTTCCCAAATCTCGTTTTTCTAGATATTTTGTGACTTCCATATTTCCATTTTTCCTTCTTAGTGGTGGATATGTTTTCATACTATATAAATCTTATCTAAATTCTTTTGATTTTGTTGGTAATTTTAATCTTTATATGGGTATTAGTGACCTATCAGAATTATTTTCTAATAAGAGTTTTTTAATAATGTTTTGGATACATTTTATTTCCATCAATCTATTTACAGGTGGATGGATAGTAAAAGACTCTCAAAAATTTTTTATTAATAAATTTTTAGTATTTGTACCTCTATTAATTACTTACCTGATTGGGCCTTTAGGTTTATTTGTTTATTGGTTAATAAGAATTTTCTATGCCAAAAATATAGGTTTGTATGACTAAAAAAATAGACTTCTATTTCGATTTTATAAGTCCTTACTCATATTTAGCTCATAAAACAATTATTAAATTGAATATTAGAGAAAAATTTAACCATAAGGCAATTCTTCTTGGTGGATTACACAATTTAGGTGGCATTACAGCACCTGCTTTTAATGAAAGAAAAATGAAAAATATGAAAAATGATTGTAAATTAATTGCAAAAAAAAATAAAATCAATTTCATTTGGAATGATAAATTCCCAATTAATTCATTATATCTTATGAGGGGATATCTTGCGATAGACAATAAAAAAAAAGATAAATTTTTCGATGTTTGTTTTGAGGCTTATTGGAAAAATAATAAAGATATTTCAAAAGAGGAAAATATCAAAAACATTTTATTAAAGTGTGAGATTAAACCTAATGATTTTGAAATCGGTATCAAAGATCAAAAAATTAAAGATAAGCTTAAAAATTTAACAAATCTAGCTTTTCAAAATGATATATTTGGTGCACCAACTTTTGTGGTAAATAATAAATTATTCTGGGGGCAAGATAGGCTTGAATATGCTTTAGATGAGTTGAATAATTAAGTAATTTTGAACTTACTTTGTTTTAATAATCCAAAACCTCCATCAACGTGAGATACATTTTCAAATCCCATATCTTCTAAAGTTTTTGCTGCTAATGCAGATCTTAAACCTCCAGCACAAAATAACACCATCTCTTTATTTAAATCAAGTTTTCCATCTTTAAAATACGCACTCTCTGGATCTAACCAAAATTCAAGCATACCCCTAGGAATATGATTTGCTCCCTCAACTCTTCCTTGTTTTTCTAACTCTCTAATGTCCCTTATGTCTATTAAATTACATTTTTTTTCACTAAATTTTTTGTGCGCTTCATCTGGTGATATTGTTTTTATTTTTTCTAACGCTTCTGCTACAAGAGTTTGAGATGATTTAATAGGCATAATATTGTAAACATTTATAACATAAATTTATAAAACATATGAAAAAAATTTTCATCAAATTAGCTAAACTACTTGGCTTTGAGATAATTGATCAAAACAGATTTTTCTCTCCAAGCTTAGATAAAAAATTGAATGATAATCTGACTAAATTTAATGAAAAATCAATAATTTTACCATTAGGTAACGTGGAGATAACAAGAAAAGTTAAATCAATACTAATTGTTGTTAGGATGAACACAGATATAGAGATTTGGGATCAAAATAAAAAAAGATTGTTTGAAGAACCCAAAATAGAATATTCGATAAGATCGGTCAATTCTTTAATAAAATCGATAAATCATTGTCAAAATGAATTATCAAAACTTAATATCAATACAGTTATTATCGATGACAACTCTAAAATAGAAAATTTAAATAAAATAAAAAATCTTATTAAAAATGAAAATATAAAAATAGTTTCATTAAATCATGGTAGATATGAGTCTATTATTAAAAAACAAAAATCTAATCAAACTTTTTCAAATTTAGCAAGTCTCCTCCAAAGTTTTGAGTATGGCAGGGATAACGGGGATGACTTAATTTTTTTTGCAGAAGATGATTATATACACAGTGAAACCATGTTGAAGGAAATGATACTAACGTTTGAGCGGATTTCATCTCAACTTAATCATGATATATTTATGTGTCCTTCTGATTATCCATATAATTATATGAACCATGAAAATACTAATATTTTTATTGGTAGTCATAGACATTGGAGAACAATAGATAAAACTTTATGTACTTTTTTAACTACAAAAAAATTAATTAATAAATATTGGGAAAATTTTAATCAAAATTGTACTGATAGACACGATCCATTTGAGAAGTATTTAAATAAGATTTACCAGATAGAAACTTGTATATCTCCTTTAAAAAGTTTGTCTTTACATATGACAAATATCAACTCAAGTTATGGCTTATCTCCTTTTATTGATTATAAAAAAATATGGGATGACAATAAATTAAATGCTTAGAAAAAATATTAAAGCTCCAGCTATAAAGTTACCCTCAACAAGTAATGCAGAATATTCACTAAAAAATTCTATTGGAAGTTTTGTTATAATATATTTTTATCCTAAAAATGATACACCTGGCTGTACATTGGAAACGAATGATTTTAATAAATTGCTTCCACAATTTAGGAAGCTTAATTGCGAAGTTTATGGTATTTCAAAAGATAGTATTGAAAGCCATAATAAATTCAAAAAAAAATATAAATTAAGAATTAATCTTTTATCTGACTTAGATAAAAAAGTTTTAAAAAGATATAAAGTGTGGGGTAAAAAAAAGTTCATGGGCCGAGAATTTATGGGAGTAATCAGATCAACCTTTTTAATTGATAAAAAAGGAAGAATTCTAAAAATTTGGGATAATGTCAAAGTTAAAGACCACGCCAAAGAAGTCTTGAAAACACTTAAAAAAACGGCCGAAAGTTAAAAAAGCCCCTTGAGGGAGGGGCTTTTTATATTTAACTAACTAAGAGAGAGTCAAAGGGATCCTCTGTGAGGATCCCTTTGTTATTTAACAACTAGTCGCGAATTGCGTACGCAATCACTCCTGTTTCAGTAACGTCAGTACCTTTAGTTTCAGCTTCTTTACTTAGTCTGATACCTATGGTTGCTTTCATAATGCTCCAAACGATTAAAGCTACTACAAAAACGAAAACGTTAATTGAAATCACGCCTAATAATTGAGTTCCAAATGAAGTATCTGGATTTGTAATCGGCACAGCTAATGTACCCCAAATACCCGCAAACAAGTGAGCAGGTATTGCTCCTACAACGTCATCAATTTTTAATGAGAATAGAAGTTTAGTACCATAAACAACGATTACACCACCAACTGCACCAATTAAAATTGCTGCCAATGGTGACGGCATCAATGGTTCTGCAGTAATTGCAACTAATCCACCGATACATCCGTTTAACATTTGGACAACATCTGTTTTTCCAAAATTCAATCTTGTGACAGTTGCTGCAGCCATTACACCACCAGCTCCTGCTAAGAAAGTATTTAAAAATATAGATGATACAGCGATTGCATCATCAGCTGTACCTATAGCTAATTGAGAACCACCATTAAATCCAAACCAACCTAACCATAGAATAAATACTCCTACAGTTACTAATGGAATTGAAGATGCAGCAAAAGGTTTTAGCGGTGCTGGTTGACCTGACTTTGTAAATCTACCAAGTCTTGGGCCCAACATCATCGCACCTGCTAGAGCTGCTGCTCCACCAGTTGAGTGAACAAGTGTTGATCCCGCAAAGTCTGAGAATCCAGCGGAAGCTAACCAGCCTCCACCCCACTGCCAACCCATTACGATTGGATAAATAATTCCTGATAAAATTGCTGCAAACAAAAAGAATGGCCATAACTTAATTCTTTCAGCCAAAGTTCCTGATACAATAGACACTGTTGTTGCACAAAATACCATCTGGAAATACCAGTCTGATCCATCTGCATATCCTGTATCAACTGCACTAGCATCTGACCATGGAACAAAGTTACCAATATATCCTCCTTCAGGTATTCCATAAGCAAGATTGTAACCTACCATCCAAAACATTATTCCAGCAATTGATATTAAACCTATATTTTTTGCACAGATAACGGATACACTTTTTGATGTAACCATACCTGATTCTAACATTGCAAATCCACAAGCCATAAAGAAGACTAGAAATCCACACATTAAAAAAAGCAAGGTATTAAATATAAAACCTATTTCCGCAGAAACAGTTGTTTCTGCCATAGCTGTACCACTCATGCTCAATAGTAAAATTGAACTTACAAGCGGGACACTTATTTTATTTATTAATTTTGTCATAAAGACCCCTTCTGTTAAAAGGTACTTTTATTTTAATGAATATGAATATCTAACGCTGATTGTGTAAATTTGATATGCAGAATTTGCATATACAAACAGCCCTAACGCGAATTTGTTAAGGCTGTTTGTAAATACTTATTTATTAAATACTTCTTTTAAAGCTTTAGCAGGTAGGAATTTTACTTTCTGAGACGCGGCAATTTGAATTTGCTCCCCAGTTCTTGGATTTCTTCCAACTCTAGCTTTTCTTTTTGCTACTTTATAAGTGCCAAAACCAGCGATTTTCACTGAATCATCACCTTTTAAAGCATCTAGAATTGTGTTGGTAATTGTATCAAAAGTTCTTTCGGCATCTGCCTTACTAAGGTTTAATGCCCCTGAAAGTTTGACTATTAGTTGTTTTTTATTCATTTTAGCTCCGGTTTTGTAAGGTTATTTTCATTGTTGTCAAAAGTGTTGATAAATCAAGACTTTTTTTAGTATATCTTAAAAAGTTATACACAATATATTGTGATATAAAAATGTTGATTTTACTAGTTTTTTTATTCTTTTCTCGAATTATTAACTAAACAAACCTAAGTCTTTGAGGTCATTAAAAGTAGTAAAGAACATCAAAGATAACAATAAAAATAGTCCGATTCGAAAAAAACCTTCTTGAGTTTTTTGTGATAATGGACGACCAAGAACCTTCTCAAATGCATAAAACATCAAATGCCCTCCATCAAGCATTGGAATTGGAAATAAATTTACCAAACCTAGACTTATAGAAATATATGCCATCATACTTATAAAAGCTAAAATTCCAAATTCTGCAACTTGGCCTGATATTTTAGCTATTCTTATTGGTCCTCCCAGTTGTGAGGTATCTGCTTCGCCAAAAATCATTGCACCAATATATTTTAATGAGGATATACCCACATAATAAACTTCATGAGCAGCATGGTATATTGCTTTTGCTGGACCTAATTTGACATGATTAATCTCATTATTATAGGCTCTTAATTTTATACCAACTATTCGTTTATTAAGTTTATTCCCTAAATTATCTTCACCTAAGACTATGTTGGGTTTTATCTTTAATATCAATTCATCATAAGAGCGTTTTACCTTAAAATCTATTATCTCGTCAGTAGACATTGTAATAAATTTAGAAACGTCCATTATACTTTCAACTTTGTTATCATCTATTTCTAAAATTATATCATTTTGTTTTAATCCTCCTATCATGGCAGGACTATCTTTTTGAACCTCATTTATGACAGCAGGTGTAAAATCTTTTCCGATAAAAGTATAAATTGAAAAAAAAATTACCAAAGCTAATATAAAATTTGCAAGGGGACCACCAAAAACAATAAGAGTTCGTTG
>QCAD01000013.1 GCA_003282055.1 Pelagibacteraceae bacterium AG-339-N18 | reverse complement strand
TTGTAATTTGGCTGGTTGCAACATGGTAATAGCTAATGGATTAAGTCTTAATCCTATCCATCAAATACAGAATGAAAATAATTGCACTTGGTTTATTTCCAAAATATCTAAAATGCATGCAAGGAAAAAGTGGATAATCAGCTCAATTTCTCCTAAAGGTGAACTTATAATTGATAATGGTGCAAAAAAAGCTCTTCATGGTGGAAAAAGTTTATTAGCGGCTGGAATTAAAAAAGTGGTTGGGAGATTTAATAAGGGAGATCATATCAAAATTTTAGATAATAAAAAAAAGGAGTTTGCTCGTGGACTTAGCTCTTTTTCATCCAAAGAAATAAATCTAATTATGGGCTGTCATTCTAATGAAATACAAAAAATTTTAGGATATGTATCAAAATCTGAGGTAGTTCATAAAGATGACATGGTAGAGATTTAATGAGGAAAATATTAATCAATATTGGAAAAAGATCAAAAAAGGCATTTGCTCAACAAATAAATACTAATAAAAAAAATAAAGTTTTGAGTGATTATCTTAAATTGATAAAAAAAAATGAATATTTAATTCTTAAAGAAAATAAAAAAGATATAAATCAGGCTATTAAAATAAAACTAAAAGATAACCTAATAAACCGACTAATTTTAAATGAAAAAAAAATCATAGATATAATTAATTCAATTAAAATAATAATTAAGTTAAAAGACCCAATAAATAATATTATTGAAAAATGGAGAAGACCAAATGGGCTTGAATTTTCAAAAATATCAATTCCAATAGGAGTGATTGGAGTAATCTATGAAAGTAGACCAAACGTAACTTCTGACGTTGCATCATTATGTTTTAAATCTGGAAATCCAGTTATTTTAAAAGGTGGATCTGAGGCTTTTTATTCTAATAAAGTCTTATCAAATTTATTTAGAAAAGCGTTGAAAAAAAACAACGTTAATCAAGATTTCGTTCAATTCATCGATTTTAAAAACAGGAGAGTAGTTGATTTTTTACTAACTAAAATGGTTAATTTTATTGATGTAATTATACCAAGAGGGGGGAAAAATTTAGTAAAAAAAGTACAGAGCATATCTAAAATTCCAATTGTTGGCCACTTAGAAGGTGTTTGTCATTCGTATGTTGACAAAGACGCCGACCCAAAAATTGCTACTAAAGTAATACTTAATGCAAAATTACGAAATACAGCAATTTGTGGAGCAACTGAAACAATTTTACTTAATGAGCGTGTAATCAAAAAGTTTGGAATTAATATTTTAAGAAAACTAGATGAGAGAGGTTGTGAAATTATTGGTGATAACAAAATAAGAAAAATTTTCAAAGGTAAAATTAAAAAAGCAACAATTAAAGATTGGTCGAAAGAATATTTATCTTCTACTGTTTCTGTAAAATCTGTCAAAAACTTACAAGAGGCTATTTCTCATGTAAACAAATATGGAACTATGCATACTGATTGCATTATTACAAAAAATAAAAAGTCAGCAAAAAAATTTTTACATGAAGTTAAAAGTTCAATCGCAATGCATAATACTTCAACACAATTTGCGGATGGTGGTGAATTTGGATTTGGTGGTGAAGTTGGAATATCAACAAATGTTCTTCCGCCTCGAGGTCCTGTAGGGTTAAACCAATTAGTTTCCTATAAATATATGGTTACAAGTAAAGGTAAGATAAGGAAATAGATTGAGTGTGCGAAAGAATAAAATAGGTATTCTTGGTGGATCTTTTGATCCAGCTCATAAAGGTCATTTGGTGATATCTAAAGAAGCAATTAAAAGATTTAATTTAAAAAAAGTAGTATGGGCAATAACAAGAAAGAACCCATTCAAAAAAAACTCATTTAAAAGTTTAGAAAACAGAATCAAATATTGTAGAAAAGTCATTGGAACAAATAGTTTAATAAAAGTAAAATTTTACGAAGATATTATAAAATCAAATAAAACGATTAATTTAATAAATTATATTTCAAAAAATAAAAAATATGAAATATACTTTATTATGGGAGCAGATAACTTAGTAAATTTTCATAAATGGTATAAGTGGAAATCAATTTCACAAAGGTGTAACATTGTAGTTTTTGATAGACATGGTTTCAAAAAAAGATCATTAAATTCAATAACCTTTAAGAAATTAAATGATAAAAATTTAAAATTTATTGAATTTAACAAGGTCAATATTTCTTCTTCTAAATTAAGAAAAATTTGATAAGGTAAATTTAATTAATGGATAAAATTACAGATTTAAAAAAAATCATAATTCAAACCCTAGATATAAATAAAGCTTTAGATATTGTTAGCATAGATCTAAAAGATAAAAGCTCTATGGCAGATTACATGATAATCGCTAGCGGTACTTCCTCTAGACATATTCAATCTCTATCTGAACAAGTTTTAGAAAAATTCAAAGATTATGGAATGAAAGAAACTAAAATTGAGGGAAAAGATAGTTCTGAGTGGAAACTAGTTGATGGAATAGATCTTATAGTTCATATTTTCCATCCTGAAAAAAGAAAATTCTATGAGCTTGAAAAAATGTGGTCTGAATTTATTCCAAAAGAAAAACTTATTATATGAAAAAATTTTATATTTTTTTTAGCACCTTAATTTTTTTAAAATTTTTTACTTTAAATTTTGCAAACTCAGCTGAAAGCAATATCTATAAAAAGATAGATTTATTTGGGGAAGTATTAGAAAAAATTAATAAAGAGTATGTCGATGAAATAAATCAATCAGAAAGTATGGACTCCGCTATTAATGGATTACTGCAGTCACTAGATCCCTATTCAGCATATATGTCTCCTGAAATCTTCAATGAAATGCAAACAGAAACTAGCGGTGAGTTTGGTGGCTTAGGAATAGAGGTGGGTATGGAGTCTGGAGTTGTTAAGGTTATTTCTCCAATTGACGACACACCTGCATCAAAGGCAGGGATCAAGGCAGGAGATTACATAATAAAGATAGATAACGTGCAAGTGCAGGGTAAGTCTTTAAGTGAGGCAGTAGATTTAATGAGAGGGCCTGTTGGTTCATCAATTAATTTAACAATTAGGAGAGTCGGTAAAAAGAAAGCACTTAACTTTAATATTGTAAGAGAAATTATTGAAATTAGATCAGTTAGAGCTGAAATTCTAAAAAAAAATATTGGTTACATCAGATTAACCTCTTTTAATGAAAATAGTAGCGAACAAATTAAAGACCAAATTAAAAAATTTGAAAAAAATCAAAATGTTAATTCATATATTCTTGATCTAAGAAATAATCCTGGTGGATTATTGACACAGGCAATTAAGGTTTCAGATTTTTTTTTAGATAATGGGGAGATAGTATCTACTAAAAGTAGGAAGTCTTCTGAAAACAGAAAGTGGTTTGCTAAAAGAGGAGATTTAATAAATGGTAAAACTTTAATCATCTTAATAAATTATGGATCTGCATCAGCATCAGAAATAGTTGCCGGTGCACTCAAAGATCATAAAAGAGCAATAATACTAGGAGAAAATAGTTATGGAAAAGGTTCAGTTCAATCAATTATACCACTTAAAAACAAAGGAGCTATTAGATTAACAGTTGCAAAATATTACTTACCCTCAGGAAAATCAATTTCTGAGGTTGGAGTAAGTCCTGATATTGAAATTAATGAAGAGTCAGATGAATTTAGAATTAAAACTGAGACTGACAATCAACTAGATTACGCTTTAAAACTGTTAAACGGCTAAATGAAAGATCAATATAAGAATTTACCACTACGTAGTGGCGTAGGTATTATTGTATTAAACAAAAAGAATAAAATTTTCGTCGCAAAAAGAATAGATAATCCAAAAAATTTTTGGCAGATGCCACAAGGAGGTATTGACGAAGGTGAGGATTATCTTTCAGCCGCTTATAGAGAATTAGAAGAAGAAACTAGTATTAAAAAAGTAGAACTCATAAAAGAATTAGACGGCTATATTACATATCTTCTCCCGGATCATTTGTTAGGAATTATTTGGAAAGGTAAGTATAAAGGGCAAAGACAGAAATGGTTCATAATGAAATTTATTGGTGAAGATAAGGAAATAAATATTCAGACAAAAAAGCCTGAATTTTTAGAATGGAAATGGATTGAATTAGAGATTTTAACAGAAGTAGTTGTAGATTTTAAATTGCATGTTTACAAAGAACTTAAAGAAAAAATTAGGCAAATTATTAATTAATTGATCTGAGAACTTGAACTTTTTGATCTGCTAAATATTTAGACTGGTCGCTTATTTCTGTTTTATTTGCCTCTTCCTCTGCTTTTTTAAGTAGATTATCATGTTTTGACTTGTCCAAATCTGCAACATTAAATATAGTACTGGTTAAAATAGATAAATTATTATTTTTAAACTCTACAATTCCATCTTCGACATAATAATTTTCATCACCTGATCTCGAGGAAATCTTAATTATACCTGGTTTTAAAAAAGATATAATAGATATATGATCTTTTAGAATTCCCATTTCTCCTTCAAATGCAGGAACCACTACCTCTAAGACATCTTCCTTTAAAAGAAAAGATTTTTCAGGATTTACTATTTCAATTTTAAACTCTTCACTCATTAAGCGGCAGCTTCTTGCTCCATTTTTTTAGCTTTTTCTATTGCTTCTTCAATCGTACCTACCATATAAAATGCGGCCTCGGGTAAATGATCATATTCACCTTTGCAGATAGCATCAAAACCTTTTATTGTTGATTCCAAATCAACTAATTTTCCTGGTGATCCTGTAAAAACTTCTGCAACAAAAAATGGTTGAGACAAAAATCTTTGGATTTTTCTCGCTCTTGCTACTACTAATTTATCCTCCTCAGATAGTTCATCCATACCAAGAATTGCAATAATATCTTGAAGCGACTTATAAGATTGTAATATTTTTTGGACATCTCTTGCTACTCTGTAATGCTCATCACCTACAATTCTTGGGTCTAGAATTCTTGAAGTTGAGTCTAGTGGATCAACAGCAGGGTAAATTCCAATTTCAGCTATTTGTCTTGAAAGTACTGTTGTTGCATCTAAATGGGCAAATGACGTTGCGGGTGCAGGGTCAGTTAAATCATCAGCTGGTACATAAATCGCTTGAACTGATGTAATTGAACCCTTGTTAGTTGTTGTAATTCTTTCTTGAAGGTTACCCATATCAGTTGCCAATGTTGGTTGATAACCAACTGCAGATGGAATTCTTCCTAAAAGAGCAGAAACCTCAGAACCAGCCTGGGTAAATCTAAAAATATTATCAACAAAGAAAAGTACATCTTGACCTTCTTGATCTCTAAAGTACTCAGCTACAGTCAAACCTGTGAGTGCAACTCTAGCTCTTGCTCCTGGAGGCTCGTTCATTTGGCCATAAACTAATGCAGCTTTAGATCCAGGACCATCTTTTTTTATTACTCCAGAGTCTATCATCTCATGATAAAGGTCATTTCCTTCTCTAGTTCTTTCTCCTACACCTGCAAAAACTGAAAATCCTCCATGTGCTTTTGCAACGTTATTAATTAGTTCCATAATCAAAACTGTTTTTCCAACACCAGCACCACCAAATAATCCAATTTTTCCACCCTTTGCATAAGGGGCAAGCAAATCAATTACTTTAATACCAGTTACAAGAATTTCAGTTTCAGTTGATTGGTCATTAAATTCAGGGGCAGCTCGATGAATTGGCCAACTTTCTTTAGTTTTAACTTCACCTCTTTCATCGATTGGTTCTCCAATAACATTAATAATTCTTCCAAGAGTTTCAGGTCCGACAGGTACTTGGATAGGAGCATCAGTATTCATTACTTCGTCACCTCTTTTAAGTCCTTCAGTAGCATCCATTGCAATTGTTCTTACTGTTGTTTCACCTAAATGCTGAGCAACCTCTAAAACTAACCTGCTATCGCCATTTTTACATTCTAATGCTGTTAGAATTTCTGGAAGTTCTCCGTCAAATTTTACGTCAACTACTGCTCCAATAACTTGTGTGATTATTCCTTTGCTCATAATTATAAACTTTCTGCTCCTGATATGATTTCTATTAGTTCTTTTGTAATTGCTGCCTGACGACTTCTATTATACTGGATAGTAAGTTTGTCAACCATTTCACCTGCGTTTCGGGTTGCGTTATCCATTGCACTCATCCTTGATCCTTGTTCGCTAGCTGAATTCTCTAACATTGCTTTAAATATTTGCGTTGAAATATTTTTTGGCAACAAATTAGCTAAAATCTCATCTTCGTCTGGTTCAAATTCATAACTTTCTTCTGGGGCCTTGTCTTCACTATCCTTGTTGTCCAAAGGGACTATCTGTTGAGCTTGAGGAATTTGAGTAATTACGTTTTTAAATTGATTATAAAAAATAGTACATATATCAAATTCACTATTCTCAAATTTATCTATTACTATTTTGCTGACTTTATCAGCATCAAAATAATTAGCATTTTTTGATTCTTTAAAAGAGATATTTTCAATAATTTTATCACCATACATTCTCTTTAACTGATCATTTCCTTTCGAACCTACAGTTATAATTTTTACTTCTTTTCCTTCACTTAATATTTTTGAAAAATAACTTTTGGCTTTTTTAATTATATTAGAATTAAAACCTCCACATAATCCTCTATCTGATGTCATTACAACACATAAGTGAACCTTATCGTTCCCTGTTCCTAATAAAAGTTTTGGAGCGTTCTCTTTATCTGATATTCCATTAGACAAATTTGAAATAACATTTTTCATTTTTTCTGAGTAAGGTCTTCCATTTTCAGCACTTTCTTGGGCTCTTCTCAGTTTCGCCGCAGCAACCATCTTCATAGCCTTTGTAATTTTCTGTGTAGACTTAACACTTGCTATTCTTTTTTTTAAATCATCTAAACTTGCCATTTTTTATTTTTATTTAAAGTTTTGCTTAAGTTGAGTAATTACTTCTATTAAAAGTTTTTCTTTATCCTCTTCAAGTTTTCCAGAACTTTGGATTGAATCAATTATTTCAGGCTTATCAGATTTGCACTTTTCAATTATTTTAGATTCGAACTCTGCAATATCTTTTAAATTAATATCATCTAAATAACCTTTAACTCCACAAAAAACGGATACCACTTGCTCTGCGACTGTCAGTGGTGAATATTGTTTTTGTTTTAATAGTTCAGTTAACTTTGAACCTCTATTAAGTAGCTGCTGCGTAGAAGCATCTAAATCTGATCCAAATTGAGCAAAAGCCGCCATTTCTCTGTACTGTGCTAACTCAAGCTTCATCGATCCTGATACTTTTTTCATAGCTTTTGTTTGAGCTGAGGACCCTACCCTAGATACAGATAAACCAACATTAATTGCTGGTCTAATACCTTGGTTGAAAAGTTCTGTCTCTAGAAATATTTGGCCATCTGTAATTGAAATTACATTTGTTGGAATAAATGCAGAAACATCACCTCCTTGGGTTTCAATTATTGGTAGTGCTGTTAGTGATCCTCCACCATGTTCATCACTAAGTTTTGCTGCTCTTTCTAATAATCTACTATGTAAGTAAAATACGTCTCCTGGATAAGCTTCTCTTCCTGGGGGTCTTCTTAAAAGAAGAGACATTTGTCTGTATGCAACAGCTTGTTTTGATAAATCGTCATAAATAATTAATGCGTGCATTCCATTATCTCTAAAATATTCACCCATAGCACAACCTGTATAAGGAGCTAAAAATTGTAATGGAGCTGAGTCTGACGCCGTAGCAGCAACAATAGTTGTGTATTCCATTGCACCAGCTTCTTCTAGGGTTTTTTGAATTTGTCTTACTGTTGATCTTTTTTGACCAACTGCAACATAGATACAATATAATTTTTGTTTCTCATCACCTGACTCATTAATTTTTTTTTGATTTATAATTGCGTCGACAGCAACAGCAGTTTTACCTGTCTGTCTGTCTCCAATAATTAATTCCCTCTGACCTCTTCCAATTGGCACTAAACTATCAATTGATTTTAATCCAGTTTGCATTGGTTCACTAACTGATTGTCTAGGGATAATACCAGGGGCTTTAACCTCTACCCTCGTTTTTTTAACACTTTTATCGAGCGATCCTTTTCCATCAATTGGATTTCCTAGACCATCAACTACTCTACCTAAAAGTTCTTTTCCAACTGGTGTATCAACAATATTTCCTGTTCTTTTAACAATATCACCTTCTTTAATATTTCTGTCATCACCAAAAATTACTACACCAACATTTTCACTTTCCAAGTTAAGAGCCATCCCTTTTGAACCATCAGCAAACTCAACCATTTCCCCAGCCTGAACATTATCTAAACCATAAATTCTAGCAATACCATCTCCAACTGATAAGACTTGTCCAACTTCAGTTACCTCAGTCTTTTCACCAAAATTTTTAATTTGTTCTTTTAGTATCTTTGTAACTTCTGAAGGATTTATTTCCATTTATGCCTCTATCATTCTGTTTTTAATTTGTTGTAATTTATTCTTAATTGAGGTGTCAACCATAGTACTTCCGATTTGAAGCACTAAACCTCCTATTAAACTTTTATCACATTTGTAATTTAATTTTATTTTTGAACTAAAATTTTTAGTTAGCTCCTCTGTAATTTTGGTTATTTCATCATTGGATAACTCTTTTGCTGATTTTAATTCTGCTTTAAGTTCACCTCTTTTTTTTGAACATATCTCAATAAAACTTTGAAGAATTATCTCTAAAAAAAAAAACCGTCTTTTTTGAATTAAAAAATTCAAAAAATTTTTAAGTAAAGTTTCAAATTTATAATTTTCTGAAATTGAAGTTGTAATCTTGAATAAATCATCTCGTTTAGTTGTTGGATCTTTTATTAAATTTTTAAAATCCTTACTTGCATTTATTAAACCTAGGATTGATGAGCACTGTTCTTCAATTTTAATTGAGAGTTTGCTCTCATTGGATAGCTCATAAAGTGCAAGCGAATATCTTTCTGCTGAAGTTATTGAAAATCCTGTGTCTTTGCTCAACTTTGTTCCTCTGTTATGTTGAAGATTTAACTAAAATCAGGCTCTAATTAGCATATGACCTTTGGGTCTTCAAGTAACCGATTTGTTAAAAAGGTCTTTTTTTACCAATTAATTGAAGTTTATAGGGTCAACATCAACTGAAAGTTTTATTCCAGCTGCAAACTTATAGTTTGGAATAATTTTTGCAATTGAGTTTTGTACTTTCATAGATTTAATTCCTCTTATTAGCAATCTAACTCTAAATTTTCTCTTCAATCTAAATATGGGGGCATTTACTGGTCCCAATACCCTGCCTTCAATTTTACTTTCTATAAAATTTTTAAATCCCAAAGCCTCTGCTTCTAATTTATTCTCATTTTCACCAGTAAGTATTAGTGAAATAAATCTTTGAAAAGGGGGGAGTTTATTTTTTTTTCTAATCTCTAACTCTCTTTCCAGAAAAATATCAGGATTTTTATTAGTAATATCGTCAATCATTTTTGTATTATGATTATATGTTTGAAAATAAACTGTAGCTGGTTTTCCAGTTCTACCAGCTCTTCCTGAAAGTTGATGATAAAGTTGTAAATTCTTTTCAGCTCCTCTTAAATCATGTCCTTGCAACGAAAGATCGATGTCAACAACCACAATACAATTTAAACTTGGAAAATGAAATCCTTTTGAAATTAATTGAGTTCCAACTAAAATATTAGTTTCATTTTTAATAATTTTGTTCAACTTATCAATTGCGTTTTTTTTATTCATAGTGTCACTTGAGAAGATTTCAATTTTCTTATCTGGAAATTTTCTTTTTACTTCATCTGATATTCTTTCGACACCGGGACCACTAAAGATAAATTCACAATTTCCCTCTTTTGAACAGTCTCTTTTTAAAAGAGATTTATATCCACAGTAATGACAGAGCAAATTTTCTCTCTTTTTATGATAAACTAAATTGATACTACAATTTGGACATGAAAAACTTATGTAACACTTATTACACAATACATGTGGTGAAAATCCTCGTCTATTAAGAAAAAATAATACTTGATCTTTTTTTTCTAAGTGTAAATTTACCTTTTCAATAATTTCATTTGATAACCAAGACCGTTTTTCAATTTTAGAGTTATTTAAATTTATAATTTCGTAATTGGGAAGAGATGCATTTTTATACCTCTGATTTAATTTAGATACACTATACTTTCCTTTCTTTATATTTTCATATGTTTCGATAGATGGAACTGCTGTTATTAAATTTATAGGAATATTTTCAAATGATGCTCTTGAAATTCCCATATCTCTTGCATTATAGGTAACACCTTCATCCTGTTTATAAGATTGGTCATGTTCTTCATCAACTACAATTAATCCTAGTTTTTTAAACGGTAAAAATAGTGATGATCTTGCCCCTATTACCACTTTAATTTCTCCATTTGCAACACCACTCCAAATGACTTCTTTCTTTTTTTTTGAGATGCGAGAGTGCCAAATTGCAGGATTAATGCCAAAAAACTCTAAAAACTTTTTTTCGAACTGACTTGTTAAACCTATTTCAGGTAAAAGTATTAGGCCTTGAAAACCTTTAATTATAATTTCCTTTAAAGCTGAAAAATAAACAATAGTTTTCCCTGATCCTGTTGTCCCTTGAAGAACATGAACTCTAAATTTGTCATTAAAAATATTCATTTTTTTTAGAGATTTTTTTTGTTCCTCAGAAAGTTTAATTTTATTTTTAGTAACATTAGTATTAAAGGTTTTAAAAACTTCTTTTGGGAACTTTTCTATAGCATTGTTACTTAATAAAACTAACTTTAAAGCCATTCCTTTTGGAATTATATTATATTCAGCAAACCAATTAAGAAATTTTATAGTTGTTTTTTTTAGCGGGCTTATATTCAACTTTTTAACGACAGTTTTTAACTTGAAATTTTTATTATTTTTTTTTTCAAATTCATCCCAAACTACTCCTGTGATTTTGGATTTGCCAAAAGGGACCAAGACATAATCACCTACTTTTAGGTTTAAATCACTTTCATAAGTAAAAGGATGATTAAAAATATTGGGTAAAAGAACCGGAAATTTCATTTTTTATAGGTAGTATATCTAGAGTAAAAATTATTACTAATTTTTATATTTTCACCATAATTAAGCTAAAACTTACGTATTAAATTTATAGATGCCTCGTGGTAATCTATGGGATTCATTAAATTATTTGTTAACTTAAAATCAAGCAAAAAATCGTTTACTTTCTTTTTGATAATATAATTAGACTTAGGTTCATCTGCACCATCAATTACAAAGGCATAATTAGTATTTTTATTTGGTAAATATCCAAGTGCAATATGCATTTTATCAGTATATCCAGTTCCTAACTCTTGATTACGCTCATATATTAGAAAAATACTAAAACTATTTGACATAATAATATCAATACCAATTTCACCACTTAAATTATGCAAAGATCCGGTTTTTAATTCTTCATTAAACCTCTTAGAAGTATCTGAAACGTAAGTGTATTTAATATTAGATGAACGATCGATGTCAGCAACGTACTCTAATTTTCCATGTCTTCTAAAAGTATAATTATCATTAGATAAATCTTCTACAGCTGCTAATCCAGCCCTTATTTTTTTTGATCTAAAATGTTGTTTTTCTACTTTTATAGCACCATTGCCTATCTCTTTATAATTATCTAGAATAGTATGACCAATATCAAACCTTCCTGATGGAATTAAAGTAAGATTATTTTTCTTTATTTCATCTTTAATTCTAATCGTTCCGTATATTTGTCCACCATTTCTATCAGCAGTTAAATTTTTGCCATCTAAAATATTTAATAAATTTGAACTTAATTTACCAATGCCAAAAATTGTGTCTAAAAACTTTGTATCATCTTTGATGGGAGATGTTGCATAATATGTAAGGTTATATGTATCGGTATCTAGATTGCTTCCCGAAGTTCCAATATCAACATCATTTCTGCCTACTCTAAAAGCTAATCCTTTAATTCCATTGTTGTTAGTAAGTCTGTCTGCACCAACTGTAATAGCATCAGTACTAATTTTTTTTGTTGAGGCGATACTCGAGTATCCTATTCTACCAACAGCAATACTTCCCTCACTCCAATAAAATATATCCTTTTTTTTATCTTCTTTCTTCTTCTTAGTATTAGAAATTTTTACTGCTTTAGTTAAAGAATTAATCATTTGATTGTTAAAATTTAAATCAATATTAAGATTTGTTAAATTTTGATTATCTTTATTTCTTCTTATCCATTTTAAACGATTTAAAGCAGTATCAGTTGAATGATCTATTGTTCTTTTAGCAATTTCGATTTGGGCTTCCATCATTGCAGTTCTATCTTTGTTATCTGTAATTGGAGGACATTTTCCCTCAATGATATTAAAAGGACAAACTAAATCAAATTCATAAATACTACTTTGATCATCATCACCGACATACATTTTTAAACCAGATTTACTAAACGCAATTCCCCCTGGATCATCATGATCACTATCTAGATCCTCCACTCTAACACGTCCATCTATAGTAAATGAAGATGTATCGTATGGATTGGAAAGTGAAATTTGATGAACTTCGCGACCATTCGCATTACCTAGGTGGTCAACAATAAAAATTCTTTTTCCATTTGCGCTAAATCTCATTGTTTGTGGGTTATTAACCTCATCTTCTAATTCAATTCCTGCTGTAGTAACAAGTGATAGATCAGTTATGTCATAGGGAGTTGAGAGATTATATTCTAAAAGTCTAGATAGTCTGGGTCCACCTCCATCATCCGCTGGAAGAGTGTTTTGACCATGGAAAATTAAAAAAAGTTTTGTACCAGTCTCATTAAATTCAATTCCTTGAACACGGTTTCTTGTTTTATTCATAGGAGTATTTCCGCTACCTCTTGACCCAGCTTTACTACCGTTTTGAAGTGCCATGCTGTCAAGATTCGTAGTTTCACTCACATAATAACAGGTCGAAATATCATAAGGTGAGGTTAAATCAAATCTAAATACTTTATCATGGTCCATATTGTTATCAACTAGTCCTTCTACTACAAATACTTTCATTCCATCATTACTAAATTCTATATCAAATACCCTGTCGTCCGATGGACCCCTGCCAGTACCATCAGACTTAGAATTCAATTCACATCTTTCATCATTTCCAGCATAAGTTCTAGTAGAGATATCGTATGGAGTAGATAGATTATATTCATTTAACTTATAAGTGGCTTCCTCTTCTTCTCCCGGGTTAGCTACCTTTTGGTAACTAGTAAACAACTTCGTTCCATCTTCATTAAATGCAATACCTCTTAATTCACGGGAGCTATTATCACTAAATGTTTCGTTTTGCACACTAGTTACCATAGCCCCGTATGAGCTTGAGATAGGAAATATAAATAAGAAAAATAAAATAAAGATTTTTATAAATTTCATGAGATTAAAACGTTGCAGATAATTCAATACCTGCACCATAGTCAGGAATTTTACTATATATCGCGTAGTTAGATTTTACTTTTAAATTAAAATTATCGTAATTTTTAGAATAATTGATCTCAGTATTATTATTTTTTAAAGGATCATAAATTACATTAAAATTGGTATTTTCATTTTTTTGTTTTCCAAATTTAAAAAGGAGACTATCTGTGTGTGCACTATTATCTAAACTTTGAAATCGCTCATAATTAAATGCAAATGTATGACCATTCTTTTGAAATAATTCAAAACCAATATTTCCTTTAATATTGTTTGTTGAATGTCTTTCAATGGTGTTTTGAACTGTGACGTTATCAATGTGATTTTTATAACGATGATCTATGTCAGAAGTAAAATCAACCATATATTCTAAAAATCCATTTCTACTTAATCTGGTTCCATCCCCGTATAAAGTGTGATCAAACTTAAAACCAGCAGATGCATTTCCTGTTTTAAAAGTAAGTCTTTCATTGGTTTTAACATTATTTGTGATCTTTATTCCAAAATCAGTATATTCAGATAACTGGGTGATCCCTAGTTCTGTTTTACCATAAGGAATTATGTCAAATTTATTGTAATTTTTTTCTTCTTCGTAACTTAAAGCTGTATAAATTTGTTTTCCATTTCGTTTACCAGTAGTGTTTCCAGAGACCATTTTTTCCATATTTAAAAAGCTTAATCCTAATAAAACATTTAAATTTGAGGAATTACCTGGTAATTGGCTATAGATATTAAAAGATAATGATTCAGAATTTAATTCCTCGTTAGTTGCAGATTTTATATCAACATCGTCATCACCGTATCTCATAGCAAATCCAAGAAAATTGCCATTTTTGGTTAATTTATCTGTGCCAATCGATATTCCCTCAGTGGAAATTCCTTTTGGTTTTGATAAAATGGTATCACCCCTTCTTCCAAATGAAATATCTCCATGTATCCAGCTGGACCATTTTCTTTTATCATTTAATGGTTTTTCTGTTTTTAATGATGCTTGAGTATATTTAAGATCTTTAAAAGAAGATTGTAACTTATTTGTTAAAGATGCTAAAATTGGATTGTTAATATTTAATTTTAAATTATGACTATTTAAATTTGTTTTATTCTCATTTCTACGCAACCATTCAAATCTTTTAAAAATTGATGAAGTATTTTGATGAATAACATTTTTAGCTATCTCCACTTGTGCACTTACAACTGATGCTGTTTCACTTTCACAAATAACTATTCCATAAGGACAACTTAAATCAAACTCATAAATAAAGTCATCTAATTTTCCAACTGAAGAAAGCTCGTTAGTAGTTAAATATAATTTTTTTCCATCGTATCCACCAAATGCCCACGTGAACATTGTTCCACCGTCAGAAGCGCTTTCTAGATTTAATGTATGAGTGCCAACAAATGTTGCGGATGCAATTGAAAATGGAGTTGATAATTTATAAACATACATTTTATAACCTGTAGATGATCCATTATTCCCTTCTCCAAAATACATTCTTGTTCCATCGTCATCAAAAGCAAGCTCCATACCAAATTGAGAAACACCATCTGTTTCTGTATTTAAAGTAGTATTATAGGATGCTGAACTTGGGTCAAAAGGTGTAATAAGATTATATTCAACTATATTTGTAGCGCCTTGTTTTCCATCAGTTAAATACATTTTTGTTCCATCATTATTAAAATCAGCATCGTGTAATCTGATTTCTGCATCTGTATTTATAGGGTCGCTACCAAGGTCTAATACATTATAGGCTATTCCATCATCTGCAACTTGTGTTGAAGCAGAAATGCTGGAAATATCATAGGGTGTAGTTAAGTTATAGACTACAAGGGTTCCGCCAAAAGTTCCAAATATAAAAAAATTTTGTTCCATCATTATTAAAGAGAATAGGCTTTTTGGAATTTTTAGCAGTTGCATCACCCGTATTGATATCCATACTTATTCGAGTAGATGCATCTAAAGTACTTATGTCCCATGGTGTTGAAAGTGTATATTGATGCACCCCATCATTAACATCTGTATTATCATGATCTGATACAAAAACTTTTTTACCATCAGGACTAAATTTAATACTAGCTATATCAGGCTCGTTTGCTTCACCCGACAAATTCGTATTAGCTTTTTTATTAATGTAGGTTCTGGTTGGCTCTGCTTGTGCTGGAAGAAAAGTTAAAAAAAAAAGAATTAAAAAAAAGTTTGTTAATTTCCTATTCATGTTCTTTTAAATCATTAGTTAAGGGAGCATTGCTGTTGACAAACACTATCACTATTTCTTTGTTTACAATCATTATAACAAACAAAATCAAAAGCTAATTTAGGTTGGCCAAAAGCAGTTTCAACTGTCTTCAGTGCAGAAATTTTATTCTCAGATGTATAACACCCTACATAAGCTGTGGCATTTAAAATTTTTTCACCCACTTTATCTTTTGTAATTTCTTTAGGTGCCTCGTTTGAATTTTTAATATTATTAGCAGAAGTAAAATTTTTTAATATTGATGATTTAATCCCAAAGTTTGTATTCTCAGGAATTGTACCATAAGATTCTAGGGCATCTTTATAATCAAGTTTTGCAACTGCTACTCCTATGACATCGCCATTGGTATTAACAATGGGACCGCCACTATTACCTGGTTGTATTGCTGCATCAATTTGAACTAGTGCATAGTTATTTTGCAATCCTGCTAGAGCACTAACAACTCCTTTAGTAACTTTTACTGATGAGCTAACTGCCTTACCAAAAGGATAACCGGCGACATATATATCATCTAAAAGTTTAGCATCCTGCGTTGCTATATCAAATTTGTCTTTAGGTTTAATATTTGTCTCTAATAATGCTAAGTCATTCATTTTATCGTATGCAAGTATTTTTGCTTTACTGGTTTTGCCAGCATAATTAACTTGATTAATGTTGCAATAGTTCACGACGTGATAATTTGTAACTAAATGACCTTCATCTGAAATGAAAAAACCTGATCCAGAGCCAGTGAAAATATTGTTATCAAAAACTTTAACTATTTTTTTTTGTTTTGAACCACTATCTATCTCAGTTTTCGCCTTAACTTCTTTACACACAAAAGTAACATTTAGTGGATTAACTACTTGTTCAGCAATTTTCTTAGACTCGTTACAGACTTTAAGGTTATCTTTGTAAACATGCTCAACCATGTTTCCATTTAAAAAAAGCAGTAGTGCAACTACAGTTTCAACCATAAGTTTATTTTAGATATAAATTAATTTTCAATCAATATAAATAATCACAAACTTAAAAGCACCAACCACTTTTCGCAATAAGTTTTGGATTATAATCATCATCTACATGCGTTTTTACCCATAGTGCTATTTGTTTTCTTTGAGATCCACTCGAGCACTCAGTTTCATCAAATCTCATCCTTCCATTTCTATCCTGTGAGCTATTTGTTCCAGTATAAACAACTGGATCACTTTCACCGTAAGGGTTTTCCCAGCCTAAATCTAGAAAATGATTTATAAATACATTATTCAACGAGTTTATATTTCCAGCAGTATTTTCAATATCACAATTAATTGATCTTGTATTACTTAACTTAAGAGTTCCTCCGCCTTGCGCCGTACATAAAGCTAACGAGCTTTTAATAAATTCTACCGCTTTACTATGTTGTGAAAGTGTAACGCTTCTTTTTGCACTATTAATATATCCATTATAAGCAAAGATACCTATAGTTGTTATAATGCCCAAAATCGCTACTACTACTAAAAGTTCAATTAATGTAAAACCTTTATTCATTTTAATAATTTTTTAAACTTTTTCTTAAGTTGTTCTTTAATTTTATCCTTTATTACTTCCTCGT
>QCAD01000012.1 GCA_003282055.1 Pelagibacteraceae bacterium AG-339-N18 | reverse complement strand
AAATATGCAGATAGTATAATTTCTAACTCAAAAAGTGCCAAAAAGGATATTGAAAGAATTACAAAAATAAAAGTTATTAATATAAGTCCACCTTCTTTAATTAAACTTAGAAAAATTAAAACAACAGTAAAAAATAATAAAAAAATTAATATATTAACCGTCGGTAGTTTGGTTAAAGGCAAAGGTATTGATACAATGATTAAGTCATTAAGTTTATTAAAAACTAAAAACTTTATATTTACAGTAGCTGGAGTTGGTGATGAGAAAAAAAGTTTAAAAAAATTAATTAAAAAATTAAAACTTACAAATAAAGTTCGTCTTATCGGATGGTGCAAGAATGTAGAAAAATTATATAGAGAGTCCGACCTTTTTATTCACGCTTCTCATCAAGAGGGTTTTCCAAACTCAATTGTTGAGGCGTTAAATTTTAATTTACCTGTAATTGCCTCAAATTGTAAAGGTGGTACCAAAGAAATTCTCATTAATGGTAAAGGTGGAGATCTATTTCCTGTAAATAATCACAAGTTATTAGCGTCAAAAATCCAAAGATTTATGGACAATCAAATAAATTTAAAAAAAAAATTAAAATTTGCTAGAAAGCATATAAATAAATATACAGTTGATAGTAATTACAATAAATACATGAAGGTCTTTAATAAAATATAAGCATTATGAAAAAGAAAAATATTCTTGCGATTGCACCTCATGCAGATGATGTTGAAATTGCAATGGGTGGAACAATTGCTAGATATGTAGATGAAGGTCATAATGTTACGATTGTTACAGCAATTATTCCTCAAGAGGACTCAAAGGGTAAGGTTGATAAATTTATGACTGATAATCGATTAAATGAACAGAGGAATGCTGCAGCTGTTTTGGGTGCAAATTTAGACGTGATGAACTTAGATCCTTATGAGTTCGATTATAGTAGAAAATTTATTAAAATTTTTGATGAAAAAATAAATTTTTATAAACCTGATACTATATTCTCTTGCTGGGAGCATGACACACATCAGGACCATAAAAAGTTGGCACAAATTTTATTCTCTGTTACGAGAAAAAATAATATTTCATTTAATATGTATGAAGTGATGCTACCCGGGGGAATAAATACATATGCCTTCAATCCTCAATATTTTGTTAATATTTCAAAATATATTGAGAAAAAAATAGAGGCAATTAAATGTTATAAGTCAGTTTTTGAAAATAAAAAAAATAATTATAGTAAATACTTTGAATCGATAGTTGGAAGAGCAAAATTCAGAGGAGAAGTAATCGGTGTAGATTACGCAGAAGCTTTTGTTGTTGCAAAAAAAATTGAGATTTAAATTTTAAATTATAAATGGATAGGTTAAAATTTTCTGTTAAACCTAATTTAAAAGTTAAAGAGATTAAAAATTTAGTTGTTAAATTTAAAAAAAATAAAAATTATAAGTTAAAAAATATTAATTGGGATTATTTTACAAATCCTTTTGGTAAATCTAAATTCTTTATAGCAAAATACGATAGTTTAATTGTAGGAATGATTGTTTGTTTTAAGCAAATTTATATCAATCAAGACAAAAAATTTATTGGATATCGTATTCAGGATGTAGTTACAGACACTAAAATAATTAAAACCTTGATTAGAAATAACAAAAATTTTATGTCAAAAAATAAAAAAGGAATATTTGAAAATTTAATAATAAGATTAAATGATTACCTTAAAAAAAAATCTGAGATTAATCTAGGTTTTGCTAATCATATTGCATTTCCATACTGGAAAAGAAATTTTTGGAAAGATTTATCTAATTTTCCTATTTTTGAAAAAAAATTATCTGAAAAAAAATCTTTCAATTTAAAATTTAAAAAAATAAAGAAATTTAGTATTAGGCACGAACTAATTTTTTTAAATAACTTAAGCAAGAAAATTGATATTTTTTGGACATCTAAATATCTTAATTGGAGATATATCAAAAATCCAAGATCTAATTATTATATTTATGAGTTTTTTTACCAGAATAAATTAATTGGATTTACTGTTTTAAAAGAATATTTATCAGATGAAGAAAAAATAGGTCATATATGTCAGTTAATTTCAATTCCTAAATTCAAAAAAGAGATTATATCGTTTGCGAATAATTTTTTTTTAAATAAGAATATTTTTAAAATAAGTCAATGGTCTTCAGATAACAATCTAATGAGGAAAACCAATTTTATTAAAAAATTTCCAGAAAATAAGAAAATTGTTTATTTTGGAAAATTAAAGTTAGACAAACAAAATTTTGATATAAATATGGGTTTTTCAGATATCTATTAATTGAAATTATATGATGAAAAAAATTAATTGTCCGATTTGTTTTAAAACGAATAATTGTACAGACGATGTGAGTGTCCTATGTAGTAATTGTAAATGTTTGATAAATTTAAAAGTAAGTAATTATGATTATGCAAATAAAGGTGGACAAAACATACCTGATAAAAAAAAACACGATGCAAGATTAGAAAATTGTAAATTAAGATTTGATATAATCAAAAAATATTCAGATAAATACCAGACTTTTGTTGATGTTGGAACCGGATCTGGAGAAATGATAATTGTTGGAAAAAAATTTTTTAATCATTCTATAGGATTTGAACCTAGTAAAGAATTAAATGATTATTATAAAGAACATCAAATTGAAGTTTATAATTCGGAATTTGATTATAAGAAAATTCAACCTTTTTTAAAAAAAAATATAAATATTTTTTATTCTCTTAATCATGTTCTGGAGCATAATCCAAATCCAATTAAATTGATTAGTGATATTACTTTCTATAATAAAAAAATAGCTTTTTATATTGAAGTTCCTTTGTACACTGGGATCAGTTTTAAAGATCAAGGTTTTAATTGGAAATTATGGTATGATCAACATTATGCTTTATATAGTATAGATACTTTAAAATACATTAGTAAAGAATTGAATATGCAGATTTTAGAACATGGCTTTAGGACATTTAGTTCCGACAGTTACTCATTTAAAAAAAACTTATTTCTTTTTATAAAGCATCCTATTAGATTTTTAAATACTTGTTTGTTATATTTTACAAATAATAAGCACACGTTTATGGATATTTTTTTAAGAGACTATGGATATATAATAATAAAATATAAATAATTAAACAAGTAATGAAAAATATAACGAAATTTCTACTCAATAAAATATCGAGCATTTTCAAACAATGGAAATCCTCAATGTGTTGTTCAGATAATTAATGTTTAAATGATATGATAAAAAAAATTATTCAAAGTATCTTTAAATTTACTAATTTTAGAATTGTTCATAAAAATGATTGGTATGAACGTCAAGTAAATCTTATTCCGGAAGTAAGTAAGGATGAATTGAATTTCATTAAAGGTTTAGAAGGTTATTCTATGTGTCCTCCTGCAGCGCATTGGTCAATAATTCAATCTATTAATTATATTTCCAAAAAGAAAATTGAGGGAGATTTCGTAGAATGTGGGGTATTCAAAGGTGGCAACTTAATACTCATGAATCATATTATGCAAAAACTAAATCTGCATAAGAAAATCTTTGCATATGATACATTTGATGGAATGTCAGAACCTACAGAATTTGACATGGATTTAAAAGATGTTTCAGCAGATAAAACTTTTTCAGATTACAAAAAAAGTAATGAAAAGTGGTGTTACGGAAGTTTAGAAGAAGTAAAAAAAAATATTGGGAAATTTGATAAAAATTTTTTGAACAATTTTTCATTTATCAAAGGAAAGGTAGAAGACACATTAGATAATATTAATAACCTTCCACAAAAGATATCTTTATTAAGACTTGATACAGATTTTTACGAGTCGACAAAAAAAGAACTTGAAATTTTATATCCTAGACTTTCTAAAGGTGGGATATTGATTATTGATGACTATGGTCATTGGAAAGGTTCTCAAAAAGCTGTTGATGAATATTTTGATTTGAAAAATAATTTCCAATTTCTACATCGTATTGATTACGGCACCAGACTTTTAATAAAAGATAATTAATTATTTGTACATATCCAAAAAAGTTCTTGTTCTTTTTGACCAAGTATAATTCTTAGAGGTTATTAAAGCATTATTGGATAAAAATTTTAATTTTTTAGTATTTTTTTGAATTTTTTTTATTTTACTAATCCAATTATTTTTATCCTCAAAATTTTTTACCAAAATTGAATTATAGTTATCTTTTAAGATTTCTCTTAAAACCTTAATATTAGAACAAATAATTGGAGTTCCGCTAGCAAGAGACTCGAATAATTTTAACGGAGACATAAATCGAGAATTATCAGAGCTTTTTTTATCTGACGAAATATAAACCTTTGTGGAATAAGGTAGTAAAAGTAAATCTGAATTTTGAAGAATAGTTGGTATTTTTGATTGATTTACAAAATTTTTTAAAAAAACATTTTGTGGAATATCTTTAAATTTTTCATTTCTTTTTCCATATAAATAAAAATTAAAATTTTTTAAATCATTTGCTATTTTAAAAATTAAATCTATCCCCCTTCCTTTGTAAAAGCTTCCAACATAGGATATCTTTTTCACTTTCTTAATCTTTTTTTTTTTAAATTTGGATATATCAACTGCATCATGAAGAACTTTATATCTTAAAGTTTTTTTTCTATAAAAATTTGCCAAAGATTTTGAAATAAATATATTTTTGATTATGTACCTTGAATTAATAAAGTTCATATTGATTAGAAGATATTTTGTTAAGCCCTTTAATTCCTGATGGATTTCTAAAAAATGTTTGACTTTAAATAAGCTTAAAAAAATACTTGCTATTAAACTTCTCGTAATCACTAAGTTTTTTTCTTGAAAATTTTTTATTTCCTTAGCTACTTTAAAACCAAAAAATATTCTATATATAAAGTTAATTACAACTATCTTTTTAAAAACTCTTTTTACTGATATAGAATTTTTATTTTTTAAATCAAAAAAATTCAATGTTTTATTTAATTTTTTTTTATCAAAAAAAGGAATAAATAGACATGATTTATAACCATGGCTGCAAAACCCATCTAACATTTTAAATACGTGAATAGCATACGCTCTATTTGTAGGTAAAATAAAATCTGCAATATAAAATATTTTCATCTTAAGAAAATATATCAATAAGAATTTTTTTACTCATCAATTTATATATTGATTTAAAAGAATTGTGTTTAGTTAAAACAATATAAGCATCAAAATTTTTAATTTCATTTCTATTAATTAACGAATATTTTTTACTAAATTTTTTATCAATCATTGGATCATATGAGGACAATTTTCTAAAATTATTTTTGAGAGACTCAAATACTTTAATTGACAATGAGTTTCTTAAATCTGCAACATTTTGTTTATATGTAAGTCCTAAAATTAAAACTCTAATCTTTTTTGGATTAAGACCGTACTGTTTTAATTTTTGAATGATTATTTTTTTTGAAAATTTAATCATATCATTATTCGTTTTTCTTCCAGCAAGAATAATTTTTGTATCTAATTTTAATTTCTTTGCAAACCATGAGAAATAGTAAGGATCTACAGGTAAACAATGCCCCCCAACCAATCCTGGATTATATTTTATAAAATTCCATTTTGAGCCTGCTAATTTAATGACATTTTTAAAGTTTATATTTGATTTTAAGCATACTTGATAGATTTCATTCATAAGTCCAATATTTAAATCTCTTTGAATATTTTCTATAACTTTTGAAGCCTCTGCCTCTTGAACCTTATCTGTCAATATTAATTTTTTAGCTAAATATTTATAAACCAATTTAGCTTTATCTAATTTATCTTTTTTAATAGCTACAATTTTATTAATTTTTTCAATGCTATGATTTTGATCGCCAGGATTTATTCTTTCTGGCGAATAACCCACAAAAAAATCTTTGTTATTTTTTAGATTTGATCCACTTTCTATGATTGGGACACAAATTTTTTCTGTAACACCTGGGTAAACTGTTGATTCAAAGAAAATTATATCTTCTTTTTTCACAATTTTTTTTAATGTATTTGAAACGTTTACTAAATTTCTTAAATCTGGAGTATTATTTTTAAAGATTGGTGTAGGCACTGTCACTATGTAAAAGTTTGATTTTTTTAGATCTTTAATTTCAGAAGAGTATAAAGATTTATTATAAAGAGCCAATTTATTTTTATTAAACTCTTTATTCGTATCTCTTTTTTTAGAGAGTTGTTCTATTCTTGATTTATCTATATCAAATCCAATTGTTTTAAATTTTTTGTTTAATCTTAAAAATATCGGTAGTCCTACATACCCTAAACCTATTATTGATGGGATAATTTTTTTATTTATCTTATTTTTTTTCATAAAGATTATGATTTATAGTTCATAAAATGTTTTTTTCAATTTTGTGGAGAACATCTTCTACTTTAATATTTTTTTTTGTTAGATCTTGATGTTTTTTACAATTAAGGTCATAGCATGGAAAACATGGATAATTTTTATTATTTTCTATAATTATACTATTAACATATTTGAAAGATTCTACCGGTAAAAATCCTGTATGAATAACAAAAATTTTTTTATCAAAGCAAGATGCAAAATGATTAAACAAACCTTCATACGTAACTAAAAATTGTGATTTAGAAATTATATAAGCTAATTTTCTTAAGTTTAGATCAAATAATTGAGAACAATTTTGTAAGATAGGTTCGTCGGTTCGACCAACTTGTATCCAATTTATATTAGTAAAATGATTCACTATTGCTTGCATACCATTAAAATCCCATTCTTTATTTGAAGTAAAAGTTTTTTTTGAAGTTGATTGTATCAGGGCAAATTTATTTGGAAGCTTTATAGTTTTGCTGTAATTCTCAAGCTCTTCTTCATCAAAAAAAAATTCATTTTTTAAAGGATTAGTATCTAAATCTAAATTAAAATGTTGAGAGCTTGCTTCTGCAATATGAACTTTTTTATCTTGATGAAAAAACAAAAAGTGTTTTTCATTATTTTGATCTTTATCACTTCTGAATTCTAAAATATTTTTTCCTTTAAAAATGTTCAAAAAGAACCAAATGATATTTCTGGAATTAATTTGATAAAGCCTATAAACTCTATTGTTATTTAAAAAAAGTTCATAATAATTTGAGAATAGTATTATCTTAATCCCTCTATTTGCTATTTTTTTTAGTATACTTGACATATAAACATGATCTCCAATAGCTGAGCCATTTCTGAAAATCACAATCATATTTTTTTTTGCCAAAAAATTATTAAGTTTATTTTTAAATAAATGCTTTAGTATTTTTTTTAGATTTCTATAAATCATTTCTGTTTCAAAAAATTTAACTTTAATAATCGAATTTTTTAATCATTTTTGTAGTGCTAATTCCTTTTAAATTTTTCAGGATTATTACTTCACCTCCATATGATTTAACATGTTTTTTTCCAATTATCTTTTTATTTCTATAATCACTTCCTTTAAAAAGATAATCAGGTTTTAATTTTTTAATAACTTTAAATGGAGTTGATTGATTGAAAATAATTACCTTATCAACAAATTTTGACTTTAATAAATTTTTTTTTCTTAATTTTTCATTTTGAATTGGTCTTCCTTTTCCTTTAATTCTTCTTACTGATTTATCAGAATTCAAGAGAACAATTAATTTATTACAATAATTTTTACATTGTTTTAATGAAAATATATGACCTCTGTGCAATAAATCAAAGCACCCATTAGTAACTCCAATTTTATTTCTTTTTTTTTGATTTTTTATTTTTGTAATATCGTTCACAACTTTTTATTTTTCGATCTCTCGAAGACTCACAAATGAGGTATATTTTTTTTTAATAACTTTTTTTGATGCAATAATTGCTTTTTTAGTTGCGAAATAAATATTTTTTCTATTATTTATATATACTGAAAGTGTAGCTATAAAAGTATCACTAGCTCCAGTAACATCTATACTTTGAGTTTTGTTTACTTTTAAATATTTTAATTTCTTGTTTTTATTTGCATAAAGAACATTTTTATATCCTCTAGTTACAATTAAATGCTCTATATCTTTTGTTTTATTAAATACAATCTGTAATTTTTTACTCAAATTGAGTTTCTTTTCAAAAAAGTTATTAAATTCTTTTTCATTGGGTACTAAGATATTTGAATGATTATAAAAAGTTACATCTCTTTTCTTGGGATTTGTTATAATCAATTTTCTATTTTTTCTAAATATTGTAGATATTTTTTTTATAAACTCTCGATTAAAAAAACCCTTGTCGTAATCTGAAATCACTAATAATTGAAAATTTTTAATATTCTTTTTTACAAATTTAAGGAGTAATTGGCCATGAGAAGTGAAAATTTTTTGTGAATTATCATTATCTATTCTAAAAATCATTTTATTATCTAAGTAACCTCTTTTTTTATGTGAAGTTTTATATCTTTTATCAACAATTAGTTTGTTTTCGATCTTGTTCTTTTTAAGCAGTCTTTTTATTTCAAAACCTTTCTGGTCCTTACCAACAACCCCTAGTAAGAAAACTTTAGAAGATAGTTTTTTTATATTATTTGCTACATTTGAGGCTCCACCTAAAAAAAATTTTTTTTTATACAGATTTAAAATTGGTAAAGGTGCTTCTTGAGAGAGTCTCATAGATTTATATTCTCTGGTTTCATCTAAAATAATGTCACCACAAACAAGTATCATTTTCTTAACTCAACCTTTACCAATTGAACATATATTTTTGAACTAGGTATATAATCTTTAGGCTCTAAAAAACTAACTTGATAATCTTTTGATAAATTTTCAATCAATTTATTGCAGCCGAATTTTTTAATAATATTTTTGTCTCCAAGATAATAATCATCAAAAACTACAACACTATTTTTATGCATGAATTTTTTCATATATTTCCAATCATTTTTAATAGTCTTTAATGAATGACCACCGTCTATAAAAATAAAATCAAATTTATTTTTTTTTTTAAATTTTGGCAATGTTTTCAGAGTATTACCTTTAATTAAATTAACATCAGCATGTTTTTTTAAAATTTCTTTTATAATAATTTTATTACTTGGATACTTGCTAAACTCTTTTCCTATCATATCTTTTTTTTCATAAAACATTTCAAATAAATCAAATCCATAAAAACTTATTTTCGAGTTGAATGATTTAGCGGCTTTTATCATTTCTATTGATCTCTTTCCTTTATATACTCCAATTTCTATAATTTTAGATGGTTTGATATTTAAAATAATTTTTAGAATATTTGAGTATCTTCTATAACTAGAAAAATTATATCTTAGGATTGAAAACCTTGTTTCAAAATAGTTATAAATACCCATTTTTTTATAATAAGATCTTTCCAAGATTAGTAAATTTTTTGTTTGTTTTCCATACCTTGTTAAAAATTCTATTTTTTATAAATTTATTTTTTTTAATATTTTGTAAAAAATAATTGGGATCATTTTTATCTGAATATTCAATTACAACATTATCTTCAATTAAATCAAATGAATAATCATTCCTTGTTTTTAATAATATTGGATAACAATCATATAAAGTTGCTTCCAATAAAACATTGGAATTTGTTGCTACAAAAAAATTTGGTTTGTAAATCTTAATTATACTATCAATACTTAAATTCGATACATTCAGAAGTTGATTGTTGTTTATATATCTTAAAAAATTAATGTTCTCTGATTGATTATTTTTAAGTTTTACTATGATTTCAATATCTTTATTTTTTAGTTTATCTAAATATTTAATAACAGACTTATAGTCCATCATGGAATCTGAAAAAAACAAAATTATTAATTTATTTGATAATTTATATTTTTTTATTCTCTTAAAATTTCTAAAATTATTAATTAAAATTTTTTTTTTATACTTAGGGTTAATCTTTAACAATTTACTCTTAAAATAATCTGTCCAAACAATATATTTGTCAAAGCACTCATATTTTAAGGAAACTCTAAATTTTGAGAATCTTGAGTGCATAAAGCCAACTGAGTAAATTTTAAGCTTTTTACATATAGATATAAAATGCTGCATTTCTCTATAATCATCAATCATTAAAAGTTTTTTAATTTTCAAAAACTTAAATAATTTAAAATATATCATTTGTTTTCTTAAATTGCATTTGTGAATAAATAGAAATTTTTTTTTTAAAGAAAATTCTTTTTCAAAAAAAAATAATCTTGAAAAATAAACTACACTTTGATGGAAGAATACATTTTTATATTTAAAAAATGCTTTAAGCGCGAATATAAAATTGCTTGATCGAATTATATTTAAATAGTTTTTTTGATTAATTTTTGAAACATACGTATTTGTTCTTGGATCATATAATTTTTCATTAAAAACTATAAAATAATTCACATTCTTTACCCCCATAATTTTTACTTTTAAGACTGACAAAAGGCTTAGTATCAACAAAATTAAATTTGTGGGAAACTCAAAAAAAAATTTTTGGTTTTTTTTAATTTTTTTACTTAAAATTAGCTCAAATAAATCTGATGCACTTTGATCATATTCTTTTGATTTAAATGATGTTTTTCTTAAATATTCAAATTTTTTTAATGCTATAGAAAACATAGTAAGTAAGTTAAATTTTTAAAAGTTTTTGATATCTATATCGTTTATTAAATAATAAATAACTTTATTAATGTTGTCGAAATTCTGAATTTCTTTAATTTTTAAATTTTTTGATTTTATAAAATTTACATATCTTGGTCGTTCAGATATTTTTTTTTTATCTTTAAAGACATAAAAATAAACTTTTTTTTGAAATTCAGACTTGTCAATTTTTGAAGGCAATTCAAGTTTTGTTGGTAAATTTAATTCTCTCAATACTTTTATTATTTCATACAAATTTTTTAAGATATCTCTCTTTTTTATAAATGAATTTGTCTCTAAATATGACATAACAATTTCAGAAATCATTCCCAATGATACAGCCTCTCCGTGTCTAAAATAATCTTTTTTAATCACTTCGTCACTAGCCATTTCATAAGCGTGTCCGAATGTGTGTCCAAAATTTAATAATAAACGATAATCATTTTCATAAATATCATTTTCAAAATGTTTCACTTTAGTTTTCAAAGAATCTAAAATTAATGTTTTGGTAATTTTTGGATCCCTTTTAAGAATTTGTTTTTTTTTTAAATTTAAAAATTTCAGATTATTTTTTGATAATATATAGCACTTAACAACCTCTGCTAATCCACTTACATAATCTCTATCTGGTATTGTTTTAATAATTTTATCATAAATAAACACAGTTTTTGGATGAAAATAAGTTCCTATTAAATTAATTTGATTTTGGAAATTTACTCCTGTTTTACCTCCAACGCATGAGTCAACCAAAGCTGTCATTGAGGATGGGATATTTATGTAAATTAAACCTCTTCTATAAAGGCATGAAGCTAATGCAACTAAATCTCCAATTACTCCACCGCCACATACCATGACAATAGATTTTTTTGTTAGTGAAAGGTCTGAAAATAATTTAATTAAATTTAGTACGTTTTGAATACTTTTATTTTTTTTTAAACTTTTTATTTTTTTCGATAAAATTTTACAACCAGTTAATTTCAAACCTAGAGAAATATCTTTAATAATTTTATTAGATATATTCTCATCATATATAAATACGATTTTTTTATCACTACTAAGTTGAGTTATTTTTTCGTTTAAAGAACTTAATATATTTTTAGTATAAATTATATCGTGAAGATTATCATTTACTTTATATTCTATTCTGTTTTGACTTTTCATTTTTAAGAATATTTTTTTATAATCTTATCAGTTTTGAATTTTTCTTTTGCTTTAATATAATCTTCCATTACATCTACTGAAAAGCTATCACCAACTAAATCAAGTGTTTTAATTTTAAGACCAATTTCAAGTGCTCTTAATAATTCTATATCTTCAATTTTTTCTAAGTTTCCTTTTTTTGCTGAAGAATATTTTATTAATGAGTTTTTCTTGAAAGAAATTATTGATAGATGCTTTTTAAAAAAGGAACTTTTTTTTTTAAATTCAAGAGGGATTTTGGCTCTAGATAAGTATAGAACATTTTTTTTGCTATCAGTAACTACTTTAATTAAATTCTGATTATCAGCCAATTTTATTTTTAATGTTGGAAGAATAATATCTGCAGATATATTTTTCTTATGAAATTCAATAACTTTATCTATGTGTTCTGGGCTAATTAATGGCTCATCACCTTGTATATCAACAATTAAATCATATGAAATTTTTTGCTTTAACGCTGCTTCGGTAATTCTTTCAGTGCCGTTGTTGTGATGCTTTGAGGTTAATATACATTTGGCATTAAATTTTTTTGCAACATCTAATATTTTTTTATCGTCACAACAAATTATTAACTCATCAAATTTTTTAGATAACTTTGCTCTTTTATAAGTATGTATTACTAAAGGAATTCCATTAATTTCCAATAAAGGTTTTGAGGGTAATCGTGTTGATCCTAATCTAGTTGGTATTAATCCAAGAACTTTCATTATGTTGAAGTCCAACCTCCATCTATTTTTATAACTTGCCCATTTATGTATTTAGAATTTTCAGACAACAAAAATAAAGTTAAATAGGCGACATCTGAATTTTCTCCCCATTTATTAATTGGTATTCTACTCAAAGTCCATTTATATAATTTTGATTTATTTTTTTTGAATTTTTCATAATAAGATGACTTTATAAAGCCAGGTGCAATTGAATTTACTCTTATTTTTTTTTCTGAAATTTCTGCCGATAAAGATTTTGTAAGTCCATCTATTGCCGATTTAGTAGAGGCATATCCGCTAAGTTCTTTAAAACCAATATTTCCAACTATCGAACTTATATTTACAATTGACCCCATGATATTTTTAAATTTGAATTGTTTTGAAAAATGTTGGGAAATTTTAAAAATTGAAAAAAAATTATTTTCAAAAATTAAATTTAATTCAGATTTTGTTATCTTAGAAAATTTTTTTCTTTGTCTTATGCCAGCGTTATTAACTAAACAATTAAAATTATGCTTATTTTTTTTTGCCTTCGAGAAAATTTTATTAATTACGCTCTGATTTTTTATATCCCCATTTATTAAATATATGTTTTTATTTTTTTTGATCCCTCTAAAATCTTTTTTATTCCTTGTAACTGCATATATTATAGCTTTTTCGTATATTAAAAGACTTAAAATTTCTTTACCAATACCTTTTCCGGCTCCTGTTAATAAAATTACTTTCTTCTCAAGATTTAGCTTCATTTTATCTATTTATAAATAAAAAAATTAATACTTTTTCTCATTAAGTTTTTATTATCCGAGCCTTGCATTGGACCAACTGAATGTAATGAATTGTGTGTTTTTACAAATAAAAATAATTGATTTCTATCAAATGGAATTTCTCTAACAGTTTCCGTGAATTCAAATGGTACTGTAGAATTTAAAATATTATACTTAAATTTGTTATCTGTCGCTTTTAATATTTTAGTGCCTGATTCTAGAATCTTGCTAATTTTAGAGTCTTCAATAATTGGCATTACAAAGCTTATTAACTTATCTGCACCATCTGTATGTGGTTTTATAAATCCTCCATCACTGGAAATCATAGAAAATTCAAAACCAAACTTCTTTTTGCTATAAATCAGATCATATATTTTTCTTAAAATACTTTGAGAAAAATTTTTTTGCAATTTAATTGAGTTTTTTTCTAATACTTCAATGATGTTCAATTTAAATTGTTTGCTACTTAAAAAATCATAAAGCTTTTTAATACTCTTTTTATTATTAATAATATCTTTAAAATTACTATTTTCATCATTCACAGAAAATTTTTTTTGTTTCAATATATTTTCTTTATCAAAATCAAATCTATCAAATTTCATATCCTCTGGGAAATCGTTGCAAAGCTCGTTATAAAATTCATCGTCGAAAACATTTTTAAAAAGTGCATGAGGATATGGATCGTAAAAAATTTTTTGATCTTTTAAATTAATCATTAGTAATTTTAATTATAAAATATGGCGAAAGTTGACAAGAAATATTTATTTTTAAAATTTATTACTCTCCTAATCTACCAAACTACAAAATATATGACCGATTAAATGATGAATTTCTTGTATATTTGCTGTTGATTTTGAGGGTACAATAAAATTATAGTCACTTAACTTTTTACATTGACCACCATTATTTCCAAGCAAACAAATTGATTTAATCTTTAATATTTTTGCCATTTTCAAAACATTTATTATATTTTTACTTTTTCCTGAAGTTGAAAAAGCAATAAGTAAATCTCCTTTTTGACCTAATCCTTGTAATTGCCTTTCAAAAATTTTATCATACCCAAAATCATTAGCAATGCATGTTAATACAGAAGTATCAGTTGTTAAAGATATTGCTTTATAAGGCTTACGTTTTTTTTTATATCTTCCAACTAATTCACCAGCTAAATGCTCACAATCAGCTGCACTCCCACCGTTGCCTACAAAAAAAATTGTCTTGTTATTTTTAAAGGTTTTTTTAATTTCACCCGCGATTATTTTTATACATGATGAAATCTCTACAAAATTATTATCAATAATTTTTGAATGACTGACGATGTGTTGTTTAATTAAATTTTCCATTTTTTGCAATATCTTTATATTAATTTTGAATTAAATTGTAAAATTTTATATTTCATTCCTGACTTAATAGCTGTTAATTTATCAGATACTCTATCACCGATCAAAAAAGATTTTTCAATATTAACATTAAAATCTTTTTTTGCCTTTAGGATCATGCCAATATTCGGTTTTCTCATTCTGAGACCAGTTCTATATTTTTTAATTTTTGAATATTTATAATATGGAGAAAAATATATACCATTGATTTTACACCCTTTAGCTCTAAGCTTATTTATCATCCAAATATGTAATTTATTTAAATCTTTCTCAGAATAATATCCTCTGCCAATACCAGATTGATTTGTAATTATAAATACATAATATTTTTTTTTGTTGTATTTCTTGATAAATTTAAAAATGTCTTTTCGCCAGATAAAATTTTTCTTTTTGAAAACATAACCAATGTCTTTATTGATCACTCCATCTCTGTCTAAAAAAACAGCAGGTCTAGCTAATTTTTTTGCTCTGTTGTTCCTTAGTTTACTTATTTTTTTCCTCTTTTTCATATTTTAAAGATTTAACTTAATTTTGCCAAAAATTAAAAATATTAGTTCTATTCATTATGAAATATTATATATGAGTTAATTTAAAACTAAATAATAAGATTTATTACAATATTTACTTAATAATTTTTTAATAAAATAAAAAAATATGTTGTTGAAAAACATTGGTTATATTAATCAAATTTTAAACAAAAAAGAAATTTTTAATTTATATATCTATTTCTTTTTTTCTATATTAATTGGTTTTTTAGAAATTATCGGCTTAGGTATAATTCCAGTTTTTTTCGCTGTTTTAATTGACCAAAATATTTTAATTAACAAGCTTGAATTTAATCCTGATTTCCAAAATTACTTAATTTTTTTGCTAGATAGTCCAAGTTTTCTTTTTTATCTTTGCATTGGAACAATTATTTTTTTTCTTTTTAAATCTTTCATAATTTTTTTATTTTTCTTTTTTGATGCAAAGATGATTAATAATTTAAAAGTCAGTTTAAGTTCTCGAATGTTAAAAATTTACTTAAAAAAAAATTATATTTTTCACTCAGCAAACAACCCAATGAATTTAATGAGAAATATTACATCAGAAGTAAATATATCCGTCTTGCATATAAGATCCTTTTTACTAATTATTAAAGAATTCATTCAATTAAGTTTGATTTTTTTATTAATATTATTTGCTAATCCAAAAATTACAATTCTAATTTTTTTGATATTGATAATTATAAGTTTTATTTATATTAAAATTTTTGGTGTAAAGCTTAAAAGTAAGTCTGAAATTTCATTTCATGAAAGAGGTTTTAAAAGTAAAATTGTAAATCAAATTTTAAATTCAATAATTGAAGTTAAAATTTATGCTGTCCAAAATTATTTAGTGCAAAAATTCACAAAATCCATTCAAAAAGAATTTAGAACTAATATGTTTCTTGATATAATAAATAAAGTCCCAAGAATTTTTATTGAATTACTTATAGTATCTTTAATATGTATTACATTATTAGTTTCTGTAAACTTGGGCTACGATATACAAGCTATGATAGCATTATTAACATTATATTTTGTAGCTATATTGAGAGCTTTCCCATCTATCAACTCTATACTAATGCAAAATATGGCATTAATTAACGGCAAAATTTCAATTTCAAAGCTTTCAAATGAGTTTAAAAATAGCAAATTAGAAATTGACGAAAAAATTATTAATAATTCAAAATTTGTTTTTTCTAAATCAATTTCATTTAAAAATGTAAGTTTTAATTATCCAGATAGATCTAATATTTTAAAAAATTTAAATTTTACTATTTATAAAAATACAATAACAGGTCTTAAGGGTGAAACTGGATCGGGTAAAAGTACCCTAATAAAATTAGTCATGAATTTACTAAAACCATCAAATGGGAAAATTATTATTGATGATACTCACTTGGAATCATTAAAGGATAAATGGCAACAAAAAATTAGTTATGTGCCGCAGAATTATTATTTGTTAGATGATACAATTTTAGAAAATATAATTTTCAATAAAGAAGAAAAAAATGGGATTTGAATAAGATTAATGAAATTTTAAAATTTTGTAATCTTGATAAAATTGTTAAAGATCTGCCTAAAGGATTAGATACTATTGTTGGACCAAGCGGGAAACTCTTATCTGGAGGACAAGCTCAAAGACTATCTATTTCTAGAGCTTTATATCAAGATAGAGAAGTTCTTATTTTTGATGAGGCTACAAATGCTCTAGATGAAGAAACAGAAAACCAGATTTTAAGAAATATTCTTAAACTTAAAAAAACTAAAACAATTATTTTAATTTCCCACAATAAAAAAATATTTGAAATTTGTGATCAAATATTAGATTTAAAAAAAGATGAAATAATAGTAAATAGTAATAAACCTATTAATTAAATTTATTAATAAATTATTATCTTTTAATACTTATATAATGAAATTTTGTTAGGCTAATTTAATTTTCTATAATTGAAGATCATTATTTTCCCCAATTCTTATTACCTTAATACCATCAAAATCTTTATTTATCATTCTGAATGGATCTATTACTATTGAACCTTTTGGAAAATCAAACTTTTCGAATATATCATGTTTAGTACCTATAAAATACAAACCTTCTTTAAAGTTTGGTTTTTCATTATCTACATAAGGGTCATAAATAATTGCATTTATTCCACTCTCTTTTAAAAGATTATCTAAGAGAACTGAGGGACTTCCAGTAATTATGTTTGTTTCTGGCTTAAATGATTTTCCAAGAATATAGATTTCTTTATTATCAATTTTAT
>QCAD01000011.1 GCA_003282055.1 Pelagibacteraceae bacterium AG-339-N18 | reverse complement strand
ATGTTGGCGAAAGCCTGGATTTCTTAAATTCGAATAGTTTAAAATTTGATTTTCTGTATAGAAAACTAGATCAATATTCTTGGCAATATTGTAATAAAGGTTTTTTTAATTTTAAGAACTATATTCCAAGAATAATTTCAACCTTTAATTAAGGTTAAATTTTATTCATTCTCCAATTTAAATTTTTTTCTATTATAAATTTTTTTTTTGTTTTTTACTATTTTATTTCTTAACATTGGTGAACTTAACAATTTTGCTATTGGATTCTTTTTTTTAATTTTTTTTCTTTTTTTGATTTTCTTTCCCATAAAAAGTTATCTTGCAAGCTTGATAAAAATATCACCCATGCCAGCCTCTAAATTTTCTAAAGGTGTATTATTTCTAAATTCACAAAATCTTCCGGTTATCTGATGACTTTTTACGAAATCTATCTCGTCCTTTTGACATTTTTTACCATTATGTAGTAAACCTATTACTATTCGATCGTTGATACTGTAAACTTGTTTATTATTAATCTTATCACCATCACAAAAATAATCTTTATTAACTCTGCTTGGAAAGTCCTCTTTTTTGCAGGGATTTTTAATTGTAAACACAAAAAACTCTTTTACACCGTCACTAAATTTATATTTCATTTTTTGAACCTCAGAGTATTTCATAATATCACATGAACATGGAATGCAGCATTTATAATAGCTACCGCAAATCTTAGTTTTAGTTTTTCTTTCGTTAACAAAAATAAAATCTGGCTGACTGTTAGGATCAATTAATGAGCCAGATACAGCGCAATATAATTTGTTGTACTCAATAAAATCTTTATAAGTAACATCTTTATCAATTATATATTTAAAGAATTTTGGGCCTGCAGCATTTCTATTTTTATCTGGAAATATTCTTGACCAGTCATTAATCAAATCTTTGTAATAGTTTTTTTCTGATGAATTTGAGATATTTGAAAAAGACAAAACTAGAGCAATAATGACCGATGTCTTAACTATATTTTTTAAAAATCTCATTTATTTAGATTAAAATTTATGGTTAGAATTCAGTCTAGATTAATTGTTGTAACTTTCTAGTGTTAAATATAAACAATATGTATTTTTTGTTTAAACATTTGTCGCACTAAATTAACCTTTTAAATTATTAATTTTTATATATTAAAAACAAATGAAAAAAATTAGTTTAATTATCTGTTTACTAGTATTGATTTTCGTACCAACGATTACATTTGCAAATATAATTAATCAACTTAATGAGACTGGCAAATTTACTAAATTAAATGAAACACTAACTAAGTCGGGTTTAGATAAAAATCTGGAGGGCGATGGACCATTTACAATTTTTGCACCATTAGACGATGCATTTTCTGCAATTAGTGCGCAAACATATTATGGCCTCTTAAGAGAAGAGAATAAAGAAAAACTAATAAACATCTTAGGAAGACATGTTTTTTCAAAAAAAATAAATTCTTCAGAAATAAACGGTGAATTAAAGATTAAGGCAATTAACGGTGAAGAAATAACGATTAAAAAAGTTAATGGAATTGTTTATATAAATGAGGCTGAAGTTGTAACGGCTGACATTGAAGCTCCGAATGGTGTAATCCATTTTATAAATAGAGTTCTGCAACCTTTAAATTAGTTATTTTTGATTTAAAGTAATTGTTTCATTTAATTTTTTGATAGAAATCGTTTCGGTTTCACCATTTGTCCACTTAACCTGAATTTTTATATTTTTTTCATTTTCTCGAATTCCGTAGTGAGCCACCGGCTCCATTTGGCAAAGATAACCAGATCCAGAGTCAATTGTTTTAGAATGTTTTCTTAAATTTGAAATTAATGTCACTGTTGCTCCTCTTGCAGGCGCACCGTATTTATTTAAAGGTTTTATTCTTAAATATTTATTTTGAGGATTTACTTTTGCTTTATACAAAGACAATGGCTGATCAAAACTTTCCCCGTGTGAAACTAATAACTCTAGAACACCGTCATTATCTATATCAGCAACTGCTGCTCCAGTTCCATATCCATTTGGCTCTAAACCAACATCTAATGGTATTTGCTCAATTACACCATTATCTAATATTTTAAAAAGTTTATTAGGTTCACCAATGTTGTTCATGAAGACTTCATCATAACCATCATTATCTAAATCAGCTGAAATAACGGTTCTTATTCTTGATGGCTCATCAAAAGGTGGCTTGGCTATATCTTGAAAGATATTATCCTTTAACACATAGGCTCTGTGAAATCCTCCCCAGTTTCCATTTAAAATGTCCAATCGTCCTCTATAATAAATATCAGACAAAGCAGTTCCTCTCCCATTTTGAAGAAAATCTTCAACTCTATACTCGTTTGCAACGTCTAAAAATTTACCCTCATCGTTTTTATATAAAAAATTTGCTCCTCTTTCATTAGCTGCAAACACATCAATTTTATCAGAAATAATATGTCCAGCTACAACAGCTCGACCGCCAGTGACCTTTGCAAGATTCAATTGAACAGATTTATCAACTATTATCTCATCGCTATATTCATAAAACCTTGTTGGTCCTCCATAATTAGCAACATAAACACCATAATTTCCATCGCCTTTTCTATCGACACAGACAACTGATCTACCAGCAGTTAAATTAAGATCTCTTTGATTTTTTTCAATTTCAAATAAATCTACATACTTATCTTTTTTTAAATCGATAAGTCTATCTGAATATTTTTTTGTGCCACTATATGTATCAGTGTTAAGAAAATATATTTCTTCAAATCCATCTTTATCAATATCGCATGCAGCGATCCCAATAGTTCTTCTAAACTCATCAGAAAATTTTTTTTGATTAACAATATTGACTAATTTTCCATTCTCATATGATAAAGCTAAATTCAAATAACCAAATCCAGTGACTACAAAGTCAAAATTTCCATCTTGGTTTACGTCCGTTACAGAAACTCCATAACTAAGTCTTTTTGGATTATCAGTAATTTGGTTTGTAATATCCTCAAAAAAATCAGCATATAGACTATTTGGGATTAATAGAAAAAATAAAACTGCTATTTTTTTTAAATATTTATTTATTTTAATTTTCATTTTTTTTACTTTTATATTTTTTCATCCAATCACCAAATATTTTAATAGCGTCCTCCATATCCCTAGTTTTGTTAGGATGGTTCTTTGCTCTACCTAGCATAGTTGCGATGACATTTACCTGATACTTAATTGAACGATTTTTAATAGTTTTAATTGTGTAAAGAGCTTTTTCCCTGTTTTTAAAGCCCAAACCTTGGGTAGTGGTTTTTGGATTGTAATCTGAATAAAGCGATAAATTTATGGGTCTAAATTTTTTACTTAGTGTCATTTTATCTATGATTTTAAAAGCTACTTTGTAGTCAAGGTTATCCATCTTCTTTTTAGATTTTCCATCAAAACCAATTAAATTAATAGAAGATTTTTCCTTCTTATTAATTTTGCAAATTAATTTTACATATCTTTTATGAAAATCTTTTATTTTAGCTTGATAAATTTTTTTCACCTCTAGATAGGTTCTATCCTTATAATTTGGCGTAGAAACAAGTAAGACTCTAGTTTTCCATTTGTATTTTTCTAAGTTCATATTTTTTTGCTAGAACATCTCTTTGAGCAATACTTAACTCTTTCCCAATTTAACTTCCATTTTTTTCTCCATGTAAAAGGTTTTTTACAAATAGTACAGATTTTAAAAGGAAGATTTGCTTTTCTCACTAAATTGTATTTTGTTTAATAAATTTTTCTGCAGCTGGAAGAATTAGTTTTTTTCTATCAGTTTTCATTTTATCAAAAATTCTAACCATCATCGATAGTCTAGGATTTTTCAAAAAAAATTTTCTATTTCGATCAATAAATCTCCAATACAACCCATCCATTATGTTGCACCACTCTCCTTTTTTAAAATCCATCATTTTCATAAAATAAGCAGATCCACAGATATAAGGTTTGGTTGCAAATATTCCTCCATCACTAAACAGCCCCATTCCGTAAACATTTGGCACCATTACCCAATCAGAGGAATCTACAAACATCTCCATAAACCACTTATAAACAACAGTTGGTTTTATCTCACATAGATTCATGATGTTGGATAAGATCATTAACCTTTCAATGTGATGAGACCAGCCATGATCAATAGCATTTTTAATTGCATAATCTAGTGGTGGTAAACCAGTTGTTCCATCATACCAAGATTTTTTCATTTTTCTATTTTGTTTAAAAAAATTTCCAGTTTCCATTTCATTAGAGTAACTCTGGTAAATTCCTCTCATAAATTCTCTCCAACCGATTACTTGACGTATGTAACCCTCTAAAGAATTTAATTTAATTTTTTTACTTTTATGAAAATCGAGTACTTTTTTGATAATCAACTCAGGCGTGATCAGGCCTAAATTTATATAAGGACTTAAAGCACTATGAAATAAGATATTATCCTTTTGATCAACTGAATCCTCATAATCGCCGAATAAATTTGATTTTTCCTTAATAAAAAAATTTAAAAGCTTAATGACATCATTATATTCTGTTGCATGCCAAAAATTATCTGTTGTGCCAGGATGATCATTGAATAATTTTTCAATAATTGGTTTTAATTTTTTTGTGTGGTTTGTTTCGTTAATTTTTGGAAATCTTGGAATAGAAATATTTTTGGGTAATTTATTTCTATTTTCCTCATCAAAGCTCCATTTGCCTCCTATTGGGTTTCCATCTGAGCCCATTAATATTCCTGATTTTTTTCTGACATCCTTATAAAAAGTTGCCATAAAAGGTTTTTTTGATTTAGATAAATATTGTTTAAATTCTTCTCTCGAATTTAAAAACATTGGAGTTTGTATAACATTCCACTTTAGTTTTTCTTTTTTAATAAATTGATTTACTTTTTTTTCAAAAAATTTATCTTCAACTTCAAAACTTGAAATTTCTTTTATTTTTTTTGAAATTATAACACTCTTTAATTTCTTTAAATAATCATCTTTAAATTCTTTATCTTCGATTTTAATATATTCTAATTTAAATTTATCTTTTTTGAGACTTTCTGCATGTGATCGCATAGAAGATAAGAAAAGAAGTATCTTTTGTTTATGATGTTTTTCATAAGTACACAATCCGTAGTCTTCAGCCATGAAAAATAGATGGTCTTTTTTGAAGCGATCTAAGTATTTTGATGGAAATAATTGGTTTCCCAGTATAAAGAATAAATTCATAGCTAAATATAACTAATAAAATTTTTTATGTCAGAAAAATATCTAATTTTTGGTGCGACAGGTTCAATCGGATCTAGCTTGGCCGAACAAATGGTAAATTCGGGATTTAATATTCATTTGGTCGGAAGAAGCGAAACTGAAACAAAGGATATTTCTGAGAAATTAGGTTGTACTTTTACAATAGCCAATGTTTTAGAAAACGGGTTTATTGAAAGAGTTAAAAATCACATTACAGAAGTTAAAGGTGTTGCTTACTGTGTAGGTTCTATAGACCTAAAACCTTTAAGAATGGTAACAGAAGAAGATTTTGATAAATGTATGAAATTAAATCTCTATTCAGCAGTTGAGGTCATTAAAGGTTATCAAGAAAGTTTAAAAAAAAATAAAGGATCAGTAGTTCTATTTTCAACTGTAGCTGCTCAAAGAGGATTTACTAATCACGCAATAATAGCTTCTACTAAAGCGGCTGTTGAGGGATTGACAGTTTCATTAGCTGCAGAGTTTGCACCAAATATAAGAGTAAACTGTATTGCTCCAAGCTTAACAAATTCAAAAATTGCAGAACCAATGTTAAAAAATAAAGCTTTGGCAGATGGTATAGCGAAAGCTCATCCTTTAAAAAGATTAGGTGAAGGAAAAGACTCAGCTGCTCTTGCAAAATTTCTAATTACCGATGATAGCTCATGGGTTACCGGTCAAATAATTGCTGTCGATGGTGGTAGATCCAAACTTTCTTAGAATGGATTTAGATTTTAAACATCTTAAGAAAATTAATTCTTCATGGTTAAAACATTTTTTATATGCGAGCTATTTTAATTTTTTAGCTCTTTTAATTTTTATTACTGGTGTAATACACAGTATTTTTCCGTGGATCTTTGTTTTCACACCTTACAAACTTGCAAAAAAAATAGTTGATGGAACAGAAAAACAGTTTGGCTCAGATAATAAGAAACGGAATTGAATTAAAATCTAGTGGAACAACTGGACCACAAAAAAAGATTTATCAGTCACCAGAAAAATTAAAAAGTGCAAATAAAATTGCACGAGAATGCCAAGAAATTTCTTCCAAAAGTAAAATTTATACTATTTGTAAGATGGAACATGCGGGTGGCCTACTAGCACAAACACTTCCTGCTTTTGAGGTTGGAGCAAAGATAAAAATTGAAAAGTTTAATGCTTTTAATTTTTGTAAAAGAATAGGAAACTTTACACATACACACATTACTCCTGATCATGGCAAAGCCATATCTCTTACTAAAGCGTTCAAAAGTTTAGATCTAAATGGTATTTGGGTGACATGTGGTAGTGAGCCTGTGGAATGGGATTTAATAATTAATTTTGTCGAAAGAGGTTGTAACTTCATGGTAAATTGGGGTATGACAGAAATTGGTCCATGTGCGATTAATACAACATTTAAAAATACAGAAAAAGTTTTAGAATATAAAAAAAGATCAATTGAAGGAACTCTAATGGGAGACAATGTATATTGTGATACAAAACTTGAAGATGACACACTCCATGTAAAAGGAGATATAAGTGTGTTCGGAAATAGTTGGTTTAATACCAAAGATAAAGTAAAAAAAAATAATAACAATGAATATTATATTCAAGGAAGAGTGGAGTAAAACTGAAAACTGTAATTAAAATAATTTTTTTTTTTATTATCAATATTTCGGCTTCACAATCTGAAAACTTAAAATTTCAAAAATTAATCGATTTAAATGGCCCTTGGGGATCATCTTTTATTGACAATAATAAATTAATTATTTCAGAAAAGGGTGGAAAGATTAAATTTGTTGATCTCAATAAAAAGAAAATTTATGAAATTAAACATAATCTCAATTACTTACAACATGGTCAAGGAGGTTTGTTAGACATCCTCTTTAAGGATAATTTTATATATATTTCTTACACAGAGAATAGAGGTAATGGAAAAACCAGTACTTCGGTAGCAAAAGCTAAGTTTAATAGACAAAATCTTTTATTTAAAAATATTTTTCAAGCAAATCCACCGATCGACTCTGGATATCACTTTGGATCCCGACTTGCGATAAAAGATAATTTTCTATTTATATCTGCTGGAGAGAGAGGTCAGGGAATGATTGCGCAAGATCCTACTAAACATCCTGGCAGTATTATTAAAATTAATGTTGATGGTAGTATTCCAAAAGATAATCCAAAATTTCAAGGTAAATCAGATTGGCTACCAGAAATTTATCAAATCGGAATTAGAAATCCTCAAGGTTTAACCTTATCTCCGTTTGATGGAAAAATTTATATGAGTAATCATGGAGCACGAGGGGGTGATTGGTTTGGTGAAGCCAAAAAAGGTGAAAATTACGGATGGAAGATTTTAGGATGGGGTGGGACAAACTATTCAGGCATTCCAATCGGGCCTAAATGGAAACCGGGATTTACAAAAGCAATACATTATTGGGTACCATCTATCGCAACAAGTGCGATAACAATTTACAAAGGTAAAGAATTTAATGAGTGGAATGGACATGCTTTGATCACTTCACTAAAAGATAAGTCTTTGAGAAAATTAATATTTGATGACGCTTCAAACGTGAAGGAAGATATAATTTTTAAGGATAAAATTGGAAGAATAAGAGATATTCAAGTACATCCAAGTAATGGGAAAATTTACTTTTTAGGTGCAGATGCTCTTTGGTTAATGGAGAAAAAGTAGTTTTTTTAGATACAACTAAGTAATTAATTCTATTAAAACTTTGGTCTAAATAAATTTATGAATTGGGTTATCTTTACAGTTTTAGCAGCTTTTTTTCAAAATTTAAGAACGTCGTTACAGAAAAGATTAAACAAGAGTCTATCATTAGTTGCCTCAGCATATGTAAGGTTTGCTTTTGCTTTGCCATTTGCATTAATAGTATTTTTACTCAATTTTCGTAGTTTAGATATTGTTCCAATAATTTTAGATCAAAATAATTTTATTTACTACACTTTCCTAGGAGCAATTTTTCAGGTCATATTCACATTACTTTTGTTGTATCTCTTCAAATTTTCAAATTTTGTTGTGGGAACGTCCTTAAGTAAAACAGAGGTAATACAAATAGCTATATTCGAATATATTATACTTAAAGATAAATTAAATTTATTTGGAATTATTGGAATAGTTGTCGCAACTATAGGAGTAATCGTTATAACAATTAAAGATGTAAAATTATTTTTCAGAAATTTTTTTTCAAAAGTTACTCTTATTGGATTAACAACAGGTTTGATTTTAGGTTTAAGTGTTGTTTATTTCCGAGCTGCAGCATTATCACTTGAAAACCTTTCCTCAAATTTTGATAAGGCAATTACAACTTTATTTTTTGGTTTGTTCATCCAAACTGCAGTAGTAACGACTTATCTTTTGATTTTTGAAAAATCAGAATTTAAAAAATTTTATCATAATAAAGTTGAAATTTGTTTCACAGGATTAGCTGGTTTTTTAGCAACATTATCATGGTTTTTTGCTTTTACTTTAATTCAAGCTTCTTTTGTAAGAGCAGTTGGTCAAATCGAAATACTTTTTAGCTACGTGTCGTCAAAATATCTTTTTAAAGAAAAAATAACTTTTATCGAAATTATGGGTATTATAATATTTATTTCTGGAGCAACTTTATTACTACTAACAAAGTAATTTAATTATTTAGTAATTTATTTTTAGCCTTTTCAAATTCTTCTTGAGTCAAAACTCCAGAATCTTTTAGTTTGTTAAGTTTTTCTAGCTCATCACTTAAAGACTGCTCATCACTAGGTTGATCATAGGAGATGTTGTCTTCATTATCGTCCTTTACTTTTCGATTAGCTTCTTTAGCGCTAAAACCGCTCATAATTGCTGTGCCACCCAAATATAAAACAAAAAGGAAAATTGGAATTACTAATCCAAAAAAAATTAATTTTTCCATAATCTAATCATCATCCTCTTCCTCTTCTCGCCAATTTTTTTCATACATTAACCAAGCAGCATATATAACTGAAAATGTTCCAACAATCATACCATAATCAAAACCCGTTTGTTGGTCATATAAGTACCACCCCAATTGGGTTGCTCCAATAGTTGGAACTGTTAAAATTAAGAATACTATTGCAATTCTATAGGGATATTTAGGTTTCTTCACACCATAAAGTATCAAAAAATTAATAAGTTGTAACTTTAAAGTTGCGATCTTTTGAAACACTCTACGGTATTTTTTAATAAACATGCAATTGTCATTGGGCCTACACCACCTGGAACTGGTGTTAAAGCTCTAGCACTTTTTGAAACTTCATCAAAGGCAACATCACCAACAATACCCTTGTCTGTTTTGTTGATTCCAACATCAATTACTATTGCATTTTTTTTTATCCAGTCTCCTCTAACAAGCTCTGGTATACCAACGGCCGCAACAAGGATATCCGCTTCCAAACATTCAGCTTTGAGATCTTTTGTTTTTGAGTGAGTGATTGTCACTGTACAGTTTTCTTTCAAAAGTAATTGTGTCATTGGTTTTCCATTCAAATTTGATCTGCCTACTATCACAGCTTTTTTTCCACTTAATTTTGGATCAATTTTTTTAATTAACAAATAACATCCTAACGGAGTACACGGAACAGAACTTTCATAACCTGATGAAAGATTTCCTACATTCATTGGATGAAACCCGTCAACATCTTTAGCTGGGTCAATTGCCTCTATAATCTTTTGTTTGTCTATATGTTTTGGCAAAGGTAACTGAACCAAAATACCTGAGACGCTATCTTCTTTGTTTAAATCATCAATTTTATCTAAGATAACTTTTTCCTCAACAGTGTCAGGATATTTAACTACCTCTGACTTTAATCCTACTTCTTTTGCTGATTTCTCTTTATTTCTTACATATATTTGACTTGGCGTAAGATCTCCAATCAATATAACTGTTAATCCTGGAACTTTGTTATATTTATTTTTTAATTCAATTACTTCTTTTCTAAGCTCTTCCCTTAATTCAGCTGCTGCTTTTTTTCCATCTATTAAAATCATAAGTTTAAAATATCATGGGTGCGATGTAGAGCTTCATACACATTTCTATAAACCAAATCAATAGGAGTAATATTATGGGTGAGATATCTAAAGATCCTAAATTTGGTAAAAAACGTCTTATTCTAATTAAAAAAGGGTCGGTTAAGCGATAAGTTAACTCTAATATAGAATAAACAAATCTATTTTGAGTATTCAATATATTAAAAGCAATTAACCAACTTATAATTACATTGGCAATAACCACATAAGAATAAAGCTTTAAGATTTGTAAAGCTAAATAAAAAATAGCTATCATTTTTTTTCAATGTAAACTGATGAACTTGGAAATGCAAAGGATGCTTTATTCCTCTCTACTATGTTTTTTATTTCAATCGCTAATCTCTCTTTTACTGACAGCCACTCATTCCAACTATTTGACTTTGTAAAACAACGAACATACATATCAATTGAGCTATCCGAAAATTTATCCACCCTTACTGCTACACCAACTTTAGTATCGTAATCCTCACTATTATTAATGTAAGCTTCAATCTCATCCCTAATAGTTTTTAATTGGTCAACAGTCGAGTCATATTGAAGAGTTATGATCCAACTAATTGCCCAATTATTTTTAGCACTATTATTAATGACAGCATTTTCTGCAAATTGGAAATTCGGTATAATTGCAAGAGATTTGTCAAACTTTCTTATTGTTGTGGACCTAAATCCAATTTTTTCAACTATACCTTCAATAATTCCTTCTACCTGTATCCAATCTCCAATTTTAAATCTTTTTTCTACCAAAACTAAAATTCCTGATATCAAATTTTTGAACAAATCTTGTGCACCTAAAGCAACAGCAACACCAAATAAACCTAGCCCTGCAATAATTGGTCCAATTTTTATTCCCCATAATTCAAGAACTGCAGCCAAACCCAATATAAAAATTAAAATTTTTAATGATTTAATTATCCATCCAATTAGTTCTCTTGTTAAAAGTTTATCTAATCCACTTAATATGTAAGATATTGGTTCAATTATTTGATGGATAACCCAAAATATCAATATGGTTATCAATGTTCTATTAATAGTGTCCACAACGTCTCTGCCTTCAGAAGTAAAGGTCATGTAATAGCTTGCTATAAAAAAACCGAGAACAATCGGTAAGAATCTTGCAGGACCCTCTAAAGATCGAACAAAAGTATCATCTAATTTATTCGTAGTTTTCTTTGATATAATTTCTAATTTTTTAATAACTAGTTTACTTATCAATCCTCTGAAAATCAGAAATACTAGAAATATAAGAATACCAATTAATATTTGAAAAATATCTACCCCAAATATTCCTCTGCTCCAAACTGATGTGAATATTTCAGAAAAATTATTTATTAGTTCCATTATTAAATTTTATATAACAAAAATTCCTCTTCTCCAGGATTAAAAAGAAATATCTTTTTCCATTTAATTTCATTCAATATTGACGAGGCTTTTTCGCCAATACACATTAAATTCGTGTCCATACATAGAGCTTCTAATTGATGAAATTTGATAAAATTTAAAAAACTATTTGCGCTGTTTTGAGAGTAAATATAAACGAGATTTGGCATATTTTTTTTTAATTCATTTACAAACTTTTCATCAAAATTTTTATTATGAGTAACTTTATAATTTATAATTCTTTTTATTCTATAACCTTCATTAGATAGTTGTTGATCTAGATTAACTGATATTTTTTCTCCACTAACATAAAGTAACTTTCCAGTTGATGAATTATAGTTTTGGATAATTAATTCTTTTAAATTTGAGACATTTCCTCCTGCTGCAAATGTATTTTGAAAACCTAAGCTCCTTGCTCTTTTCTCGGTAGCTTCTCCAACACAAAAACATTTAATTTTTTTATTAATTTCATTTAGATTCAAAAATTTTACAGCATTAGCACTGGTAAAGATGATCCCATCATAATCTGTAAAATCAATTTCTTCATAAACTATTTTCTCTAAACTTAATAACGGGAGATGAGAAACCTGATGACCCAGTGATTGAAATTTAATAATTATTTCAGAACAATCTTCTAAAGGTCTTGTTAATAAAATATGCATATTATCTTTTATAAGAATTATTAGATTTTGATTTTAAAATTTCACCAACTTCTTTGCCAATTTCGCTATAATCTTCTACTTTACCAGTTTTTTTTTCATAAAATCTTTCTGAACCGCCGAGTGAAAAAAGTTCAGCTTCTAAAGTGATTTTACTCCCCTCTATTTGTGAATAAGCTCCAACAGCTGTTTCGCAATCACCTTCTAAAACTTTCAAGACATTTCTTTCGCTTTGCGCCCTCATAAATGTTTCATTATGATTTATGGTTTTCAAAATTGAGGTTATTTTTTCATCTTGTTCTCTGCATTGAAGTGCTATTATACCTTGTCCAGCACTAGGAATTATTTTTTCAGGTGGAAATACTTCTGAAATTTCATTATCAAACTCTAAAGATTTAATTCCTGCGTAAGATAAAATTATTGCATCATATAATCCATCTTTTAATTTTTTTAATCTTGTGTCAACATTACCTCTAATTAGTTTACATTGAATATCTGATCTAATTTTTTTTATTTGATACTCTCTTCGAAAAGAAGAAGTGCCAATAATAGAATTGATTTTTAATTCGCTTAATTTTTTTTTATTTAGTGTAATAAGGATTTCTCTTGGATCATTTCTTTTTAAAAATGCATCTGTAGTAAGGCCCTCTGTCTCTAAAGCAGGCATATCTTTAAGAGCATGAACAGCTATATCAATATTTTTATGCTTAAGCTCCTTTTCAATGTTACTTGAAAATAATCCTTTACCCCCAAACTCTGACAATCTCACATCTTTAAACTCATCACCTTTGGTGGTTATTTTTTTTATATCAATATCTCGCTCTGTAAAATCAGTATTATTTATAATTTTATCTCTCACTTTTTGTGCATATATCAAAGCTAACTTGCTGCCTCTTGATCCAATAATAATTTTTTTTCTCATAAATAAATTTATTTCTTACTTGTATTGGGATTGTACAATTATTAAAAACTATTTGAATGAGTAAAAAACCATTAATTCTTGGAATAGAGACTAGTTGTGATGAAACGGCGGCCTCTTTGATATCTGAAAATGAACAAGGATTACCTGTTATATTATCAAATATTATATCAAGTCAGGTTGAAGTTCACAGAGATTTTGGTGGGGTTGTTCCCGAATTAGCAGCTAGATCCCATATAGAAAAAATAGATTTAATTGTTCAAAAAGCAATAAGTGAAAGTGGGAAAAAAATAGAGGAAATTGATGCAATAGCCTGTACAGCAGGCCCTGGGCTTATTGTGTGTTTATCAGTTGGTTTAAATTTTGCAAAAACTTTTGCTTCGATAACAAACAAGCCTTTTATTGCTGTAAATCATCTTGAGGGGCATGCACTAAGTCCCAAAATAAATTCATTGTTGGATTATCCATATTTGCTTCTTTTAATATCTGGAGGACATTCACAGTATCTTGATGTTCAAAGTTTAGGCGAATATAAAAGGTTGGGAACAACTATTGATGACGCTCTAGGTGAAGCATTTGATAAAACAGCTAAACTTTTAGGGGTCGAATTTCCAGGTGGACCACAAATCGAAATTTTAGCTAAAAAAGGTGATCCAGAAAAATATGATTTGCCAAAACCAATTTTCAATAAAGGTGGATGCAATTTATCTTTTGCTGGACTAAAAACAGCTGTTTTAAAAATAAATAAAACAATCAAAACGGAACAAGAAAAATTTGATTTAGCAGCATCGTTTCAAAAGACCATCGAAGAAATATTATCTAAAAAAACTAAAATTGCTTTTAAACAGTTTGAAAAAAATAAAACTCTTAAAAAAAAAGTTTTTGTAATAGCTGGTGGTGTTGCAGCAAATAAAAAAATTAGATCAATGCTAATTAATTTATGTGAAGAAAAAAATTATGAAAGTATATTTCCTCCAATTGACCTTTGTGGTGATAATGCTGCAATGATTGGAGTGGTAGGTTTAGAAAAATTTAAGTTAAAACAGTTTAATGATCTAGATTATCCAGCAAAACCAAGATGGTCATTAGATGTAAAAGCAAGTTTTTTAAAAGGAGCTGGAGTAAAATTATAATGCAATATTGGTTAATGAAATCAGAACCTGATGTGTGGTCAATTGATCAACAAAAAAAAGCTGGTGTAAAAGGTGCGCCTTGGGATGGTGTAAGAAATTATCAAGCAGCCAAAAATCTTAAAAATATGAGAAAAGGAGACCAATGTTTTTTTTACCATTCAAACATTGGGAAGGAAATTGTGGGAATCGTAGAGGTAGTGAAAGAACATTATATTGACAAAACAGACAAATCTGGAAAGTTTGTAGCAGTAACTGTTAAATTTTTAAAAAAATTGGATAATCCAATAACTTTAGAGAATATTAAAAAAAGCAAGGATTTAAGCCATTTATCTTTAATTAAACAAAGCAGATTATCTGTAATGCCTATTGACTCTAAAAGCTGGAAGATTTTAAATAAGATGGGTAAATTTTAAATATATGCCAAAGAAAAAAAAATCAAAAAAGAAAAAAGCAAAGAAAAAATATTCAAAGAAGAAGAGAAAAATAAGAAAAATATCGAAGGCTAAAAAAACTTATACAAAAAAAACTAAGGTTAAAAAAATTGAGGCATCCACTAAAGAACAAATAATTAAAACTAGACCTGAGTGGGTAAAAAGAAGTCTAGCAAATAAATCTCAGTATCAAAAAAAATATTCTGAATCTATTAAGAACAATAACTTATTTTGGAAGAAAGAAGGAAAAAGAATTACCTGGATAAAACCTTACAAAAAAATAAAAGACGTCAAATATAGTAAAAACGAAGTTAAAATTAAATGGTTTGAAGATGGAACTCTAAATGCATCAGCGAATTGTATTGATCGTCATTTAAAAGATAAAAAGGATAAGACTGCAATTATTTGGGTCGGTGATGATCCAAAAGATACGCAAAAAATTTCTTATAAACAATTACATCAAAAAGTTTCAAAAGCTGCTAATGGTCTAAAAAAACTAGGGATACAAAAAGGCGACCGTGTCACTATTTATTTGACAATGATTCCTGAATTAGCAATCCTAATGTTGGCTTGTGCAAGAATAGGTGCGGTACACTCAATAATTTTTGGTGGTTTTTCTTCAGAATCAATTTCAGGAAGAGTAAATGATTGTAAATCTGAGTATATAATTACCGCCGATGAGGGAGTGAGAGGAGGAAAGACTATTCCTTTAAAAGCAACAACAGATGAAGCTTTATCTAATTGCCCAGATGTCAAAAAATGTATTGTAGTAAAGAGAACCGGTAACTATGTATTCTGGAATGAAGATCGAGATGTTTGGTATCATGATTTAATAAAAGATGTTCCAAATCATTATGAGCCTGAGGAAATGAATGCTGAAGATCCATTATTTATTCTTTATACGTCAGGATCAACTGGAAAACCAAAAGGAGTTTTGCATACTACTGGCGGGTATATGGTTTATGCGTCAATGACTCATCAATATATTTTCAACTACAAACCTAATGATATTTATTGGTGCACCGCAGATATTGGATGGGTTACCGGACATAGTTATATTATCTACGGGCCTCTCGCAAATGGAGCAACCACTATAATGTTTGAAGGTGTTCCAAATTATCCTGATAGCTCAAGATGGTGGCAAATTGTTGATAAATTTAAAGTTAACACATTCTATACTGCCCCAACAGCTATAAGAGCATTGATGCGAGAGGGTGATGGCCCAGTTAATAAAACTTCCAGAAAATCCCTAAAATTATTAGGAACTGTTGGTGAACCGATAAATCCAGAGGCATGGATGTGGTATTATAAAACTGTCGGAAATTCCAAATGTCCAATTGTCGATACATGGTGGCAGACAGAAACAGGGGGAATTCTTATTGCACCACAAACAGGAGCTATTCCACTGAAACCTGGATCAGCAACAAAACCTTTTTATGGAATTAAACCTGTGTTAGTGAATAAAAATGGTGAAGAAATAAAAGGTGAGGGCGAAGGAAAACTTTGTATAGCTCAATCTTGGCCTGGTCAAATGAGAACCGTATATGGTGATCATCAAAGGTTTATTGATACATATTTTTCTCAGTTTGACGGGAAATATTTTACTGGAGATGGATGTAAAAGAGATAAAGATGGTTACTACTGGATCACTGGTAGAGTTGATGATGTGATTATTGTTTCAGGCCATAATTTAGGCACAGCTGAGATTGAGAGCGCTTTTGTTGCACACCCAAAAGTAGCTGAGGCTGCAGTAGTCGGATATCCTCATGATATAAAAGGAAATGGATTGTACTGTTATGTTACACTTAATGCAGGGGAGAGTGAGACTGGTGACTTAGATAGAGAACTAAAACTTTGGGTGCGAAAACAAATTGGACCTTTAGCAACACCAGATCTAATTCATTTTACCCCAGGACTTCCGAAAACAAGGTCTGGAAAAATTATGAGAAGAATTTTAAGAAAAATTGCAGCAAATGAACATGGACAACTAGGTGATACAACTACTCTTGCTGATCCAACTGTTGTTGATAGTTTAGTAGACAATAGAAAAAATATTTAAAATTTTATTCTTTCATTAAATTCTTTTTTTACAACATCCCATTTTAAAATAACTGAATTAAGAACAATTTTACGATCTAACGTCTTTAAATCATCAGCTATCGGTGCCCACTTGTATAATGATAAAGCACTAGGATTGAACGGTAAATCATTATGATAATTATCCCAATTGATATTCTGCAGTCTTTCATCAAAACTTTTTTTCGCATTTTCTATAATATCTGTCGGCATTTTGTTTGTAGTTTCGTCATCTAAAATTTTTAAAAAGATTTCTTTTGCCTTTTCAGTATCTTGATAATTAAAATTTGCTTTAAGCTTTGAAAATGTAAAGAATGTAAGATCTTGAAGAGCAACTGAATAAATATTCCACTTAGCAAGGTTAACTGAGTCCATGAAAGTATCATTCTCAAAATGAAGTACATATCTAGTTCCCATCCTTGTTTTAAGATACCCATAAAGAGTGACTTGGCTCACCCAAGCGGATTTTGTTTGAATAAAAGCTTCAAGTTGATCTAGGTTACTAATTTTCCCTTTAGGAATGAAAGCTTTAAACATGGCAAATAGATAAGTCTTAAAATCATGGAAGGTTAAGTCTCTCCAAGTTAATTTGTATTTACCCATAAAAAGCCCTATTTTTGACACTTATAACTAAAAAAGGCTAGTAAATTTACCAATTTTAACACTTTAAATCTATTTTATAATGGTTATGGTTTTCGCCAGTTATAACTAAAAAGAGAGAGGTATAAATGTCAAAACAAGAACAACACTGGGAAAAATCCAAGGGTTTGCTAATGATGACTTTAGCAATTTGGTTTGTTTTCTCAATTGGCATCTTCTTATTCGGGGCTGAAATGAACGAGGTTACGGGACCATTTGGTTATCCGTTGACTTATTGGTTCACTTGTCAAGGTTCTCTTGGAATTTTCGTAATACTGATTTTCTGGTTTGCGAATAGACAAGAAAAAATTGATGAAGAGTTCGGCTTTAGTGAGAGAGGAGATGACTAATGCTAAAAGGTAATTTTATAGACAATTTACCTAAGGTTTATGGAATCTATACAGGAGGATTTTTAGGTTTCATAATCATTATGTCAATTGGTGAGCAGATGGGTATGTCAGCTAAAGCAATCGGAATTTGTTTCGTTGCCTTTACTGTAGCCATCTATGCAATAATTGGTTATCTATCACGTACAGCGCAAGCAGATGCGTATTACGTAGCTGGAAGACAAGTACCAACCGTGTTCAACGGAATGGCGACAGCAGCAGACTGGATGTCTGGTGCTTCATTCGTTGCAATGGCTGGTGGTATTTACTTCAAAGGTTACGGATATATGGCACTACTCGTAGGTTGGACTGGTGGATATGTATTAGTTGCATCACTATTAGCACCTTACTTAAGAAAATTTGGCTGTTACACAGTTCCAGATTTTATTGGTACAAGATACGGTGGTAATTTAAGTAGATTCATGGCAGTAGTGGTTTTAACCGTTGCTTCATTTACTTATGTGACTGCACAAATTAACGCCACAGGTACTATTGCATCTGTTGCACTGGATATTCCATTTCAATACGCTGTATACGTTGGACTAATAAGTATCTTACTTTGTTCAATGCTTGGCGGTATGAGAGGAGTAACTTGGACACAGGTAGCTCAATATATCGTACTAATCATAGCTTACTTATTGCCAGTATTCTGGATCAGTAACAAAATGGGTGCGGGTTTCTTCCCTCACTTCATGTTGGCCGATGA
>QCAD01000010.1 GCA_003282055.1 Pelagibacteraceae bacterium AG-339-N18 | reverse complement strand
TTTGCTTTAGGTTTGATTAAATTTTCTCCAAGCATTCTCCTTGCTGAGTTTTCTAAACTTAGTTTATTTATCTTTGAGAACTCGTGTATTATTTTGATGGTGCTTTCACCTATAGATCTTTTTGGATTATTTACAATTCTTTCAAAAGCTAAGTCATCCTTATCTTGGTAGATTAATCTTAAGTAAGCAACACAGTCTTTTATTTCTGCCCTTTCATAAAATTTTATTCCTCCAAGAATTCTATACGGTAAACCTATTTTTAAAAATCTTTCCTCAAACTCTCTTGTTTGAAAAATTGCCCTAACTAAAATTGCAATATTGTTAAGTGAAAATTTTTTTTTAATTTTCTCTATCTCATCTGAAACACCGATTGCCTCATCTTTTCCATTTTTAAAACAATTTAGTTTAATTAATTCACCCTCTTCCATAGTTGATTTTAATGTTTTACCAACCCTATTTTGATTATTAGAAATCAAAGAGGATGCCACTGTCAAAATATTTTCTGTTGATCTATAATTTTTTTCAAGTCTAATTATTTTTGTATTCTGATAAATTTTATCGAAATCCAAAAAATTTTTAATTTCTGCACCTCTCCAACTATAAATCGACTGATCATCATCTCCAACACAACATATATTTTTGTTTTTTTCCGCTAATAAATTTAGCCACTTACTTTGAATGTAATTTGTATCTTGATACTCATCTACAAGTATAAATTTAAAATTTTTACTATAGATTTCTCTGATATCTTTTTCCTTTTCCAAAATTTTAACTGAATGAAGAATAAGATCACCAAAATCACAGGCATTTAAATCAATTAATTTTTGTTGGTAGATTTTATAAACTGGTAAGATATTTTTTTCATACATATCTTTAATTTTTACTTTGACCTCATCAGGGTATAAACCCTTATTCTTCCATTTATCAATAATTGCAATTATGTATCTTGGAGCAAGTTGTTTAACATCAATATTTTCAGCTTTACAAATATTTTTTATAAGTCTGATTTGGTCATCAGTATCTATAATTGTAAAATTTGATTTTAAATTAACTGCTGGAGCATGTTTTCTTAATAATTTTGCACAGATAGAGTGAAAAGTACCCAACCAAGAAAGACCAATTGCTGATGAACCTAAAATTTTACTTACCCTATTGTGCATTTCCTTTGCAGCTTTATTTGTAAATGTGACAGCAAGAATTTGGTTTGGAAAAGCTTTTTTGGTTTTAATAATGTGTGCAATTCTACTTGTTAAGACCTTCGTTTTTCCTGATCCTGCACCAGCAACTATCAATAATGGTCCTTCAAGTGATGATACAGCTTGTTTTTGGCCATCATTAAGATTTTTTAGATAATCAGAGTTTACCATTTGAATAATTTAATTATAAGTTTCAAAAATTTATGTTTAATTTAATTTTTAATAAAAAAAAATTTAAAAAAATATTATTATCAATAAATAAAATTTTAGAAAGTTTTTTTGCTGAGTTAAATAGATCTAAATTTCAATCTAATAAAAAAACTTCAATTAAAAAAAGAATAATTCATTTAGATAATATAATTGAAAGTTTTTTTGATAAATTTAAAAATTTTGGAAAATTCAATCAGAGCAAGAAAAAACCATATTACTTAAATAAGAAAATAGGAGTTTTAATTACCACTGTGGTATTTTTGTTTTTTTCTTATTTCTTTATCCCAGCTTTTTATAATAAAAATGAAATTCAGAAGTCTTTAATAAATCAGATATCAAATAAATATGATATCAAAATAAAATTTAATGAAAAAATCAAATATGGTTTATTTCCTAAACCTTTTTTCTATACAAAAAACCTTAATATTATAGTTGACGATAAAGTTCTAGGTAAATCTGGATATACAAAGTTTCATATTTCTTATAATAATTTTTTTTTACCTAGGAAATTAGAAGTCAAAGATCTGGTATTTCAAAATAATGAATTTAATACAAATATAAATAATCTCAATTTTTTTAATAAAACTTTAAAAAAACTAAAAACACAAAATAAAGTTGTATTTATAAAAAATAAATTATTTTTTAGAGATATGGACCAAGACTTATTGTTCTTATCAAAATTGAAAAAGATTGATTATTTTTATGATAATACAAATCAACTTCAAAAATTAAATTCAGAACTTGAAATATTCAATGTTCCGTTCAATTTAAAAGTCAGTAGAAATTATAATGAAAAAAAAAAATTAATAAAACTTAGTTCAAGAAAAATCAGGTTAAATACAGAAACATCTGTTGAACATAATGAAGAAAAAATAAAAGGTTTTTTTGAAATAACATTTTTTAACAAAAAAAATTTATTCAATTACAAGATTGAAAATGAAAAATTATATTTTTTATCAAAAGATAAAAATTTTAATGGTTTATTAAATTTTAAACCTTTTTATTTCTCATCAGATTTAAATTTTGATTATGTAAGCCAAAAAAAAGTATTTAATAATGAATCTTTAATTTTAGAACTTTTAAATACAGATTTACTATATAATCCAAATTTAAATGCCGTTTTCAATGTTAATATAAATAAAATTGAAAAGTTTGAATATTTCAAAGATTTGAACTTAAGAATTGCTTTTGGAGATAGAAGAATAATAGCAAATAATTTTGATGTAAAATGGAATGAATCAGTTTCGCTTAGATCTCAAGATATTGAATTTTTAAATGAGAGAAATGAAAAAAAATTAATTGGAGAAATAAAATTTGATTTTAATGATGTTGAAAAATTTTTCAGGTATTTTCAAATTAAAAGAAATTATAGGAATGTTTTTAACCAAATAAAAGCTGATTTTGTATATGATTTTAATGAAGGTAAAATCTTTATAAATAATATTGAAGTTGATAATAAATCTAATAAAAAAGTTAACTTGTTTATAGAGGAATATAATAAAAAAAAAAAAAATTTATTTAACAAAGTTACTTTTAGAAATTTTGTGAAAGATTTTTTTAAAGTCTACGCCGGGTAAATCATTTTTTTTGGATTTACAATTCTATCATAATCTTTTTCATTAATGAGTTTGGACTTTAGTGCCTCATGTTTTAAGGTTGTTTTATTTTTAAGTGCTAATTTAGCAATTTTAGCAGAATTATCATATCCAATAAAAGGAGCTAACGCAGTTACAAGCATTAAAGAATTATCCAAGTATTCTTTAATTTTTAATTTATCTGCTTTTATTCCTTTAACACAAAAAAGGGTGAAATTTTTAATGCTATCAGCCAACAAATCAATGGATTGAAGAATATTGTGGGCAATTAAAGGTTTAAATACATTCAATTCAAAGTGTCCATGAGAACCGGCCATAGTTATTCCATTGTGATTTCCAATTACTTTAACACAAACCATAGTAACTGCTTCAGATTGAGTTGGATTCACTTTACCGGGCATAATAGATGATCCAGGTTCATTGGATGGTAAAATAAGTTCTCCATAACCCGCTCTTGGTCCCGAACCCAAAAACCTTATATCGTTTGCAATTTTCATTAAGCTTACTGCAGTTGTATTTAATGTTCCAGAAAAATTTACTATTTCGTCGTGTGCGGCAAGAGCTGCAAATTTATTCTTTGTTGGTTTAAATGGTAATTTAGTAATTTGTTTTATCTCATTAATCACCTTTTTATCAAAATTTTTTTTAGTATTAATACCAGTTCCAACAGCTGTACCTCCTTGAGCTAGTAAATAAATTTCATCTAATGCTCTACTAACTCTATGAATGCTATCTTCAATTTGAGATTGATAACCAGAGAACTCTTGGCCCAGAGAAAGTGGAGTCGCGTCTTGAAGATGTGTTCTTCCAACTTTAATAATATTTTTAAACTCTGAAACTTTTTTTTTAAGTTCTTTATTTAGCAACTTTAAAGATGGAAGTAATTTACTATTTGTTTCAATCGCTATGGCAATATGCATTGCAGTTGGAAATACATCATTAGTAGACTGGGACTTATTCACATGATCATTTGGATGAACTGGTTTTTTTGATCCTTTTTTTCCTTTTAAAATTTCTATAGCTCTGTTTGCAATAACTTCATTCACATTCATATTTGTTTGTGTACCGGACCCTGTTTGCCAAACCTTTAATGGAAAATGATCATCTAGTTTACCTGAAATTATCTCATTTGATGCAGTAATTATAGCTCTCGAAATTTTAGGTGATATTTGTTTATCCTTTAAATGAATTTTTGCAGCAGCCTTTTTAATAATAGCAATAGATTTAATCAATATGGGTCTTACTAAGAATTCTCCTATATCAAAATATTTTCTTGATCTTTGAGTTGATGCACCCCAATATTTATCTTTTGGTACATTTATTGGTCCAATACTATCGAATTCTTTACGAAATTTCATTGATAAATAATAAATATATATATATTAAAAATTCAATAACTTACAGGAGCAAAATGACAAATTTTGAGAAAGTTGGCGCTTTTATGAAAACTTTTGGTCAAGAGGTAAAATTGAGACCATCTCTAAGCACTGATAAAATAAATAATTTAAGATTAAGTCTTATTAAAGAGGAATTGGATGAATTAAAAGAGGCCATAAATAAAAAAGATATAATTGAAATTGCAGACGCATTAACTGATATTCTTTACGTGACTTATGGTTCAGGACATGCTTTTGGTATTAATCTAGATAAATGTTTCGATGAAGTTCAAAATTCAAATATGAGTAAATTAGATGAAAAAGGAAAACCTATTTATAATGAATTTGGAAAAGTAATGAAAGGACCAAATTACTTCAAGCCAAATTTAAAAAAATACCTAAAGTAAATTAAATAAAGGGGGCGTTCTGTTGCCAGGTGCCCCAGACCCCGTCTACTTAATTAATAAAGTTAATTAAGCAGCAAGTGCGTAACTTTCGTTAGCAATTATAAAATAGCCCTTTTCGGAGGAACAATTCCGAACGAAAGAATAGCTTTTAGTCATCCGTCGAATCTAGTTCACCCCCATAAGTTGTAAATGGTGGAGGTGGTGGGTACTGCCCCCACGTCCGTAATGGTTATTACGAAATTCGTTTATCGTCATAGTTGGAAATCCAACTTTATTAATATAAAAGGAAATGCAAGAGATTCAATAACATTCATGAAATTAACTAAAGAACAACAAGAAGATATAAAAAATCAACAGTCTCAACAAAATCAAACGAAAAGAGTTACAGCTCCAGAGCTTGAGAAAATTTTATACGAAGCAATGCCAGCACTGGATCATGGATTTATCAGAGTAATTGATTATATGGGCGATGATACTTCAATTGTTCAGTCAGCAAGAGTCTCATATGGAAAAGGAACCAAACAAGTATCGACCGATGCTGGTTTAATAAGATATTTAATGAGGCATTGGCATAGCACTCCATTTGAAATGTGTGAAATAAAATATCATATCAAGTTACCTATATTTATTGCCCGTCAGTGGATTAGACATAGAACCGCTAATGTTAATGAATATTCTGCAAGATATTCTATTTTAGATAAAGAGTTTTATCTACCAACAGATGAAAATTTAGCAGCACAATCTACAAGTAATAGACAGGGAAGAGGAGATGTTTTAGAGGGCGCCCAAGCCAAAGAAGTTTTAGAACTTTTAAAAAATGATGCTGAAAGAACTTATTCTAATTATGAGACAATGCTTAATGAGAGATTTGATGGATCTAAAATCGATGAAAATAAAAAAGGTCTAGCAAGAGAGCTTGCAAGAATGAATCTAACATTAAATACATACACACAATGGTATTGGAAAACGGATTTATTAAATCTTATGAATTTTCTAAGATTAAGAGCTGATCATCACGCTCAATATGAAATAAGAGTTTATGCAGATATAATGCTCGATACTTTAAAAAAATGGGTCCCAATCACTTATGATGCGTTTATGGATTACAGAGTTGGTGGTACGGAAGTTTCTTCAAAAGGTAAAGCGGTAATTCAAAAACTTATCGAAGGAGAAAAAGTTTCTTTAACTGATTCTGGTTTATCTAATAGAGAGTGGAATGAGTTAATGGAAGCGTTTGATATTAAGATTAAATCAGTTTAGCATCATATAAGGTGAAAAAAAATTTAATTAATATTATAATTACTTTTTTGTTATTGGCTTCAATTACACTATTAATTTACACATATTATAAGTCAGAAATAGTATTTGATTCAAAAAGAAGAAGTCATTATTTAATTTATTATATTATTTTATCGTTAGGAATTTTATTTTTTTGTATCTTATTATTTTTAAAAAAATCAGTTAAAGAAAACGTTTTACTTACATTGTCTTCATTTATAATTCTAGCATATGTAATTGAAGGCATTCTAATTTTTACTTTTAATAAAAGTCTAAGCGATATAGAAATCAACAAGAAACGAAGATTAGATAGAGCAAAGGTAATACTTGAAAAATACGATATAAATGTAGACACAAGATCAAAATTAGAATTCCAAAAAGACCAAAAAAAAAAGGGTACAGATCTTTCTCTTCTAATAACGCCTTTTAGAATGATACAGTCTGAGGGTATAAAAAATTTTTCTTCCAAAGAAAGTAATGAAGAACCTAAAAGATTTTATCCTCTTTCGGGTTTATCCAAAACTTTAACAGTCGGAGGTGCGGAGTCAGGTAAATATATTGTTTACAAGTCTGACAGATATGGATTTTATAATCCAGATGAAGAATGGGATAATAAAGTTAAAATTGTAGTTATTGGGGACTCAAACGTACATTCAACAAGCACAAAATGGGAAAATAGTTGGGCAGGGAAATTAAAAAAGATAACAAATAAATCTACTTTGAGTTTGGGCATCGGTAACAACGGACCTTTATTAGAATTAGCCACACTTAAAGAATATGCTCAAAAATTAAAACCTGAATTTGTTATATGGATCTACTGCGAAGACAATGATTTAGTTGAATTAGTTGAAGAAATGAAGTCTCGGATGTTATCTCAATATCTTAAGAGAGATTTTACCCAAAACTTGATGATTAAGCAAAATTTAGTTGAGAAAAATTATAAAATTTTTGTTAATCAAAAAGTTAAAGAAAAAGATTTGACCAATGAAAATGAGGCTTTTTCAAATGACAATGATCTAGAAAATAATTACTTGTCTTATATAAAATTATCTAAGCTCAGAGACATGTTATTTAGTAATTTAATAGATTATTTAAAAGTAAATAATTCTGAAGAAAATTTAGGTAATTTCAAAAAAGTTATAAGTGAAGCTAAAGAAATTACAGAAGATTTTGGAGGTGAATTTTACTTCGTCTATTTACCTGCAACAACAAGATATGTTAGTACGTTTAATAATCATTTAAAAAGAAATGATTTTTATAGAAATGAGATTTTGGAAATAATAGAAAACTTAAACATTAATATAATTGACTTGTGGGATTTGCACTTTAAAGACTTACAAGATCCCTTATCAACTTTATATTTTAGAATGCATTCTCATTATAATAAAGAAACAGTTGAGATATTAACTAAAAAGATAGTTCAAATAATCGAAAAATGAATTCGAAAAAAGATTGCAACAAAGAGTTTAAACTAGATTAAAAATACATAGATTTAATCTTTTTTGCTAAACTAAGTTTAGAAAACTCAGCAAGGAGAATGCTTGGAGAAAATTTAATCAAACCTAAAGCAAAGATTGGTTTAAATTTATTTTTAGATTTAATCTCTAAATGGAGAAATAATCTTAAAATAAAAAAATTAAATCATGTAAAATTATTACAAATTGTTCTTGATGAGTCCGGATATTCTTTAATGCTAAAAAATAAAAAAGATATTGAAAACGAAAATCGTTTAGAAAACATTAAAGAATTATTAAGTGCTATGAAAGAATTTGATAATCTAGAAAGTTTTTTAGATCATGTTTCCTTAGCTACATCAATCGATCAAGATTGGGAAGGTGAAAAAATTAATATGATGACTATGCATGGTGCAAAAGGTCTAGAATTTGATGTTGTTTTCTTACCTGGTTGGGAAGAGGGATTGTTTCCACATCAGAAATCAATAGAGGAAAAAGGACATGATGGCCTAGAGGAAGAAAGAAGATTAGCCTACGTAGGAATAACTAGAGCTAAAAAAAATGCAATAATCTCATTTTCAATGAATAGATTCTATCAGGGAGACTGGATAGATAGTATGGCATCTAGATTTATCGAGGAGCTTCCAGAGGATAATTTAGAAAAAAATTCTTTTTCTGATGAAAATCCAGACACATTTGATGAATTTGATTTTAATCAAGATATTGATCAAGATGATGATCAGAAAAGAAGTCCAGGTTGGATAAGGTATCAAAAAAGAATTAAATGATAAAAATAAGACTAAAGAAGGTGAAAGACCAATTTAAAAAATATAACTTAGATGGCTATATAGTTCCAAAAAACGATGAATTTTTTTCTGAATATTCAAACAAAGACAGATTAAGTTTTATTTCAAATTTTAAAGGTTCTGCAGGATATGCGGTGATTTTAAAAAATGAAAATTATCTTTTTGTTGATGGAAGATATTCAATTCAAGCAAAAATCGAGAGTGGTAAAAATTTTAAAATTATTGATTATAAAGAAATTCTTAATACAAAAATATTTAAAGACCTGAATTTAGGAATAGATCCAAAATTATTTACATCAGATCAGATTAAAAAATTTTTCTTAAAAAATAACAGAGTAACAATTGTAAATGAGAATCTAGTTGATAACATTTTTAAAACTAAAAAAAACAAACTTAATCCTTTTTACTCCCTTGATAAAAAAGTTACTGGTGAAAATCATACCCAAAAAATAAAAAAAATTTTCACATTTTTAAGAAAAGAGAGATTAGATTACATATTTGTCTCTGCCCCAGAAAATGTGGCATGGTTATTAAATATCAGAGGGTACGACAGTCCAACAAGTCCAATACCAAATTGTCATTTGGTAATAAGTAAAAAAAGAGAGATTTATCTGATCGTTGAACCAAAAAAATCACAGATTCTTTTAAAAGAAAAGAAATTTAAAAAAAATCAAGTTATTGATTTAAAAGAGACAACAAATTTTTTTGGAAAATTAAAAGGAAAAAAAATTTTAATAGATAGAAAAACATGTTCCATTTATTTTGAAAAAATCTTAGAAAAAAAACTCAAAGTTATAAAAAAAGAAGACCCAATATATTTTCTGAAATCAATAAAAAATAAAGTTGAGATAGATAATACAATTAACGCACATATAATTGATGGTGTTGCACTTACAAAATTTATTTTCTGGTTAAAGAACAAAAAAAAATTAGATATTACTGAAGTAGATGCCCAAAATAAACTGGAGTATTTTAGGAAACAAAATCCAAAATATTTATTCCCAAGTTTTGAAACAATAGCTGGGAGTGGTAAAAATGGGGCGATAGTACATTATAGAGCAACAAGAAATAATACAAAACTTTTAAAAAAAAATGAAATATTCTTGTGCGACTCTGGTGGACAATATAAATTTGGTACGACGGATGTTACAAGAACTATCTGTTTCAAAAATCAGAATAAAAAAATAAAAGATATTTTTACACATGTTTTGAAAGGACACATAGCTGTCGTTAAGACAAATCTTAATATAAAAAAAACAGGAAAATTAATAGATATTGAGGCTAGAAGATTTCTGAAAAAAAGTGGTCTAGATTATAACCATGGCACTGGACATGGTGTCGGCTTTTTCCTGAATGTTCATGAAGGTCCGCAAGCTATTTCTAGGCAAAATTCAATTAAAATTCAAAATGGAATGGTGTTAAGTAATGAACCTGGTTATTACAAAAAGGGTAAGTTTGGAATTAGGATTGAGAATTTAATTTATGCAAATAAAGTTGGAAATAAGTTAATTTTCAAAAATTTGACTTTAGCACCAATAGAAAAAGATTTGATTAACTTTAAATTATTAACAAAAAGTGAAAGAGACTATATTTTTAATTATCATTTTGAAGTTTATTCCAAGCTATCCCCCTTCCTTAATAAAAAAGAGAAAAAATGGTTAGCTAGTTTTATTTGAGCATTTTGAGCCAAGAGGACTGGTCTAAAATTTTTACTTTTAAACTTTTTGCAGCTTCGACTTTTCTGTTTGTAGGTTTTTCCCCGACTATTAAATAATCAAGTTTTTTTGTAACATTGCTTACTATTGAACCTGAATTTTGCTCTATTAAGGATTTTGCCTCAGACCTGCTCATGTTTGAGAGTTTACCAGTAAACATAAATGTTTTATTATTTAATATACCATCAGTTTTTTGATTTTCAGTATTTTTTACTATAAGAAATTTTTCTAGATTTTTTAATACATCTATATTTGTACTATTTTTAAAAAAATTTCTTATTGAATTAATTTGGGTCTCACCTATCCCATCAATATTTATTAAATTATCAAAATTATTTTTTTTTGATAAAGAAACAAAGTTTTTTAACGATTTTAAATTTTTTGATATAATCTTGGCATTCTCTAAACCAATATGTCTTATTCCTAGTGCATAAATAAATTTTTCAAAAGAAATTGTTTTTTTTTGGTTAATTGAGTATTTTAAATTTGCTACAGATTGTTTTCCCCATCCATCTAAACTTTCTATTTTTACATAGTCAAGTTTAAATATATCTTGCGGAAATTTTATTAAATTTAAATTCCAAAAGTTTTCAACAATTTTTTTTCCAAAACCATCAATATTGAAAGCCTCTTTTGACACAAAATGTTTTATTTTTTCTACAGCCATTTTTTCACATTCATAACCTTCACTTGAGCATCTTCTGACAGCATCTTCTTTTTTGGTAGTTAGATTGAAATCTTTTACAGTTTTTGATCCACAAGATGGACATTTTTTTGGAAAATTAAATTTTTGTGATTTTTTATCTCTCAACTTCAAATCAACAGAAATTACATGAGGTATCACATCTCCAGCTCTTTCAATTAAAACTGTATCTCCAATCCTAATATCTTTCCGGTTTATCTCTTCTTCGTTATGTAAAGTTGCATTCGAAACAACAACACCTCCGATATTAACTGGTTTTATTTTTGCTACAGGTGTCAAGGCACCTGTTCGGCCTATTTGAATCTCTATATTCTTTATTTTCGAGATACCACTATTAGCTGAAAATTTATGAGCAATCGCCCATCTTGGAGCGTTAGCAACATTCCCCAATCTTTTTTGTAATCCAAAATCATTAATCTTATAAACAATTCCATCAATATCAAAATTAATTTGGCCTCTTTTTTTTTCAACTTCATTATAATTTTTCATTAAATCTTTTACTGTTTTAATTGTTTTGTTTAAGGGATTTGTTTTAAATCCCCATTCCTTTAATTTTTTTAAATATTCTTCTTGAGACGACACTTCCAAGCCTTTCTCATAACCAAAAGTGTAAGCAATAAATTTTAACGGAATTTTTAGAGTTTCTTTAGGATCTTTCTGTCTCAAAGAACCGGAAGCAGCATTTCTTGGATTCGCAAACTTGTTTTTTAAATCTTTAAAGTCGCTATTTTGAATAAATACCTCTCCCCTTATATCAATTTCCTTAGGAAAACTTTTTGATTTAACTTCATGTGGTATATCTTTAATTGTTTTCAAATTTTCTGTTATATCTTCACCTTCTTTTCCGTCGCCTCTAGATAAACCAGTTACAAATTTTCCATCTCTAAATAATAAAGATGCTGATATTCCATCAATTTTAGGCTCAGCACTATACTCGATATTTAATCCAGGTTCATTATTGAGAAAATTTAGAATTTTTTTTTCGAAATTTATAAGATCTTCCTCGCTAAATGCATTGCCTAAAGACAGCATGGCAGTTTTGTGTATTGCTTTTTTAAAAATTTTAGATGGCTTAAAACCAACCGAGTTTGATGGGGAATCTTTGTGGTTTAAAAAATGATGCTTTTTTTCTAGATTAATTATTTCTAACTTTAATTTATCAAACTCAGAGTCATTAACTAGAGGTTTATTAAAATTATAATAATATTTGTTATATTTTTGATATAATCCGATTTTTTCAATATATTTTTGATTAATTTTTTCATCAATCATATTAAAAAAGACTCTTAATTTTACCTAAAATTTTGCTTTTTTTCTTTTTATTTTTTGGAATAGAGACTCTATATTTTTTATTAAAAATTTTATATGTTTCCTCATACCACTCCCCTGAATTGTAATTATATCCTAATAAAGATGCATATTTAAGAGACTCTTCCTCCATTCCTAATTTATAATAAATCTCAACCAGCCTATGTATTGCTTCCTCAACGTGAACAGTTGTCTCATAATTCTCTAATACATTTTTAAATCTATTCAAAGCGGGAATCCATTTACTTTTTTTGATGTAATGCCTCCCTATATAAACTTCTTTTGCAGCTAAAACGTCATTAATTAAATCAATTTTAAATCTTGCATCATAAGCATAATCTGTTTCGGGATAATTCTTGATAATATAATTTAGTTCTTTTTTAGATAAAAGGATCGGAGCCAAATCTTTTTTTTCTCCCTCTATAGTTTCATAATAACACATCGCTAGAAGATAATGACCATAAGCTTTATTTTTATCTTTAGGATAAGTGCTAAAATATCTTTCTAAATTAGATATAGCTAAAGAATAATAGTCTTGCATATAATAAGAATAAGATGCCATCAAAACTGACTTTGAAGCCCATTGTGATTGTGGAAATAAAATTTCAGCTTCTAAAAATTTTTTACCTGCTGCAAAATAGTCATTAACTTCTATTAAGCTCATCCCTTTATTGTAAGCTGAAATCATCTCAACTTTTTGATTAGTTTCTCTAATCAGTTGGATATTTTCTTTTTCCTTACTACACCCAATTAAGATGAATAAAGAAAAAAAAATTATTACTAATTTATATTTGGACATATTTCCAATTATATATACTTAAAAAATATTTATAAAGATGAATATTAAATTAAGCTATAGATTTGAGTAAACTTCTATTTATTAATGTATGGGGAAGTGTTCTCTCTTGAATTTCGATTATTGAAAAATTGTCTTTATTTTTAAATACTTTTTTTAATAAATTATTAGTCAAGTAATGGCCACCTTGTGAACATTTAACACTTGCAATCATTCTATATCCACTTGTAAAAAGATCACCAATACAATCAAGTATTTTATGATTAACAAATTCTTTATTATTTCTTAGGCCTTCTGGATTTAAAACATCTTCACCTTTAACAACAACAGCATTATCTAAACTTCCTCCTTTTGCTAATCCATTTTTTTTTATTAGTTCAATATCTTCATACAAACAAAAAGTTCTTGAATTAAAAATTTCTGAAAGATCGTCTTCATAAACATTGATTTTATTTCTTTGATCTCCAATAATTTGGTTTTGATATTTTAGTTGGAAATCAATATCCAAACTTAGTTTTGAAGGCTCGATCGAAATAAATTTTTCCCCTTTTCTAAATTCTATCATTTTATTTATCTTTATAATCTTAATTGGTTTATTAGAAGACTCCAGTCCTGAAGATAATATTTTTTCAATAAATAATTTTGAAGAACCATCTAAAATTGGCACTTCTTCATTATCAATCTCCACTAAAACATTATCAATTCCAATTCCAAATAGTGCCCCCATTAAATGCTCTATAGTCGAGACCTTAGCTCCTGAGATATTACTTATGGTTGTGTTCAAGGCAGTATTACTGACATTTAAAAAATTTGGGTAGATGAGATTGTCACCTTTTAAGTCAATTCTTTTAAAGACAATTCCTGTATCAGGTGTAGAGGGTTTAATACAAATATTTACCTGTTTTCCACTATGAAGTCCTACCCCAGAAAGTGTAACAGCTTTTTTAATAGTTTTTTGGTTTAATAAAGTCACATAGAACTTTTAATCCCTCAAAACTTTAAACAAAAAACAAGAAATATTACGAGAAAATACGAGTTAATTAAAAAAATTAAAGAATTTCTCAAAAAAACTTAATTTTTTAGGTTTTTTATCAGTGATATGCACCTCATTCTCATTAAACCCATTTAAGATTTTTTGTGCAGTTGTAAACAGATTATCATTTTTACTATCTAAAAAACTACCTAGATAATCAGAGCTCAACATTCTATCTAAAGATATTTGATATTTGCCAAGAACATCTTCGATATTTTTTGAAATCTTTTTAGGTAAACATATATAACTAATTTCAATAGAGAGATTTTTACAATTTTTTTTTTCTGGTAAAGTTTGAAAATAAGTTCCATCAATATAAAACCGATCAATCTTCATATGAAGAATATCTAAATTTTCTAATGTAATCTTGCAGCAATTTTTTGCCTCTGATAGTAATTTATTTATAGAATTTGAATTTATAACAATATTACCAAATTTATTTTTAACAGATAAATAAATTGGAAAGATATTTTGATGTTCAATAATCAAAAAAATATTTTTAACAAATTCATTAAGTTTTTTTTCAATTTTAAAAATATTTTCACCTAAAAAATTATCTAAGAAATTAAAGTCGAATTGATTACTTTTGTTATTAGTTAAAGTTTCTTTTTTATAAACAAATTCATCATTAGAATTGAGCACTACTATTATAAATTTATGTAAACTTAAAAAAAGAAATATTTTATATCCTAAATTACTTATCATATAATATTATTTGATTTTTTTGACGAAAATCAATTTCTGACTTATTCTTAATTTTATTTTCATCAGATAGACGGACAAACAAATTTAGATTTTTTTTAACGTTATCTTTTGACAGCTTTATCAAATATCCTTTGGAAGTTTCAATATCCCACCTTTTTGATTTAAAGTAATATAATTTTGTTATGTTTTTAAATTCAAAATTTGATTTATCAATTTCACTTTTAAAATTTAAAAATTCATTAAGATCTAAATCTCCAAATACAAATGGTAGATCAGAAGCTGAATAATCGTTTTGAATTAGTTTTCCATTTGAACCTATTAAATAATCGTAACCGTTTCTTTTGGTTTGTGCAAGTATTTTTGTTTCCTTTATAAATAGTTTTAAGGTTGAAGGATAACTTTTGAATATTTCAAATTGCTCAATAATATTAATTGAATTAATTTTTTTTTTTAAATATTGCTTATCTATGTTAAAAATATTTTTATAATCAGCATCATAAATTATTCTTTCAATTTTTTTTCTCTCATTAATATTTAAACCAGTAATCTCTATATTATTTATTTTTGGAAAACTAATATTCATTAATGAAACATTGTTTATTGTTACTAGGAAACAAAACAATAATAAGTAAATTATAATTTTTTTACTTATTAATAGATGCATCTTTTAAAATTAACTTTATTAGATTCATGAAATTAATTCCAACATAAGCTGATATCTCAGGTACTAAAGATAGTTTTGTCATACCAGGTTGCGTATTGATTTCTAAAAGATAAAATTTTCCTTTAAAATATTTAAAATCTGATCTTGTGACCCCTCTACACCCTATCAAATTATGTGCTTTAAAACTTGTATTCATGAGAACTTTGAATTTTTTTTTGGGTAAGTCCACTGGAATGATATGCTCTGTTTTGGCATTAGAATTATATTTTGCCTGATAATCATAAAATTTTCTCTTTGGTTTAAGCTCGATTGCTCCAAGTTTCTTTTTTCCAATAATAGCTGATTGAATTTCTCTTCCAGGGATAAATTGTTCTATCATTATTTTTCTGTAATATTTTAATAATTTTAAGTTTTTTAATAAATTATTTTTGGTGCAAATATGAACATTTACACTAGAGCCCTCGTTGATTGGTTTAATTACAACTGGAAAGTCTAACTTTTTTTTTACAAGACTTATAAGTTCTTTGTTAGTTTTATTAAAATAATAAATGAAATATTTAGGTGTCAAAATTTTATTTTTTAAAAATATTTTTTTAGAAATTTCTTTATCCATTGCCTTGGCAGAGGCTATCACACCTGAATGAGTGTAAGGTATACCTATTGTCTCTAGGATTGTTTGTATATATCCATCTTCACCAAACTGCCCATGTAAGGCATTAAAAATACAATGTGGTTTGAAATTTCTTATTACAGATAACAAATCTTTATCGGGTTCGCATGTTTTGACTATATAATTATTTTTTTTTAATTCTTTAGCGACCTGCTTCCCAGTCTCTAAGCTGATAATTCTTTCTTTAGAAATACCACCTGAAATTATCAAAATTTTTTTTATCAAATTATTCCAATATTTTAATTTCTTTATCTAATTTTATACCAGTTTTTTTCAAAACCCTTTTCGAGACAAAATCAATTAATTTTTTCATATCATTAAATGTTGCATTACCTTTATTTACAAAAAAATTTGAATGTTTTTCTGAAATATATGCATCACCAAATTTAGTGTCCATAGGAACTGATTCTCTTATCAACTCCCAAACTTTTTTATCTGTTTGATTTATTGGGTTTTTAAAAGTGCTTCCGCCAGTTTTAATTTTCATTGGTTGATTTTTTTCCTTCAGAGATTTCATTTTTCTTACTTCACTGTTTACTTTTTTAAAATCACTTTTCACCCCTTTGAATGAGGCGCTTAAAAAAATTAAATCTTCAGATAAATCGTTGCTTCTATAATCAAAATTAATTTTTTTTGATGGAATTGTAATTAAATTCCCTTTTTGGTCTATGGCTTGAATTGAAAGAAGAATATCTCTAAATTCTTTCCCAAAACATCCAGCATTCATTTTAATACCCCCACCTATAGATCCTGGTATACAAGATAAAAATTCAAACCCACTCAAGTGATTTTCAGATGCAAAATCAGACAAACTTTTATCTAAAACAGCACTACCAGAAATAATTACATCATCTCTTAATAAGGATATTCTATTAAAATTTTTACTGAGCTTTATCACTACTCCATCAAAAATATTATCAGGAATTAAAGTGTTAGAACCTGCACCTATAATAAAAATTTTTTCCCTATTATTTAGCAATTTGAGAAATTTTACTAAATCCTTCAAATTTTCTGCTTTATAAAAAACTTTAGACTTTCCTCCAATATTAAACCAATTTTTTTTCTTTAAGTCTTGATCATAAATTATATTTTTATCAAAATCTTTTAGTAAATTTTTGAGTTGATGTATAAGCATTACATTAATTCAGGTAATTTTTTCATCCAATTTGTAATTGAACCGGCGCCCATTCCTATAACGATTTTATTTCCATAAATATTTTGTTTTAGAAATTTAGCTAATTCAATGTTATTTTTAATCATGAATAGTCTTACTTTTGAATTTTTTATTATTTCCTTTGCAAAATTATTATAATTAAAACCAAGTTTAATTTTTTCTCCAGCTGTATAAATAGGACATAAAATAACTATGTCAGCATTTTTGAAACAATGGGCAAATTCATTTCTTAAATCTTTTAATCTCGATATTCTATGAGGTTGGAAAATACACACTCTTTCACACTTATCAAAAACTTTTTTTACTCCCTCTAAAACAGATTTGATCTCTGTTGGATGATGAGCATAATCATCATAGAAATCAACTCCATTAAATGTAAATATCTTATTAAATCTTCGCTGAACACCTTTAAAGTTTTTCAAACCTCTTTTAATATTAGAAACTGGAATACCAACTGTAATAGCAACTGCGATTGCAGCTGCAGAGTTTCTTATATTATGAATGCCTAATAATGGAATCTGAAAGTTTTTTATAATTCTTTTTTTTTTATTTGGTAAACTTATAGATAAATCAAATTTAGAGAGGAGCTTGTTTTGAATAATATTTTTAACAAGAAAATTAGCGTTAGATTTAATTCCATAAGTATAGAAATTTTTATTTTTGATATCTTTTATTAATTCATTGTTTACTTTATCATCAATACAAATAAAAGATTTTCCAAATGATGGAACTTTTTTTATAAAGTGTAAAAAATGATTTTTTAAATCGTTCATAGATTTATAAAAATCCATGTGTTCTCTATCTATATTTGTAATAATTGAGTATGTAGGAGAAATGTGAGTAAAGCTTCCATCTGACTCATCTGCTTCTAATATAGACCATTCACTTTTACCTAATTTTGCAGTACTCTTAATTGAATTTATTATACCTCCATTTATTATCGTAGGATCTAACTTAGTGTTTTCAAAAATAGAACTCACCAGAGATGTCGTGGTTGTTTTACCATGAGAGCCAACCACTACAATATTTTTCATTAAAGAAACAAGATTTGCTAACATCTTCCCTCTTTTAATTATTGGTAATTTTTTTCTTTTAGCTTCAAGTAATTCTGGATTATTTTTTTTAATTGCAGAGGAAGTCACTACAATTGTAACATCTTTTATATTTCGTTTTTTTTGACCAATAAAAATTCTAACACTCTCTTTTTTTAATTTTTCGATATTTTTGTTTTTATTAATATCACTTCCCTGAATTTGGAAACCTTTCGCTTTCATAATCAGTGCAAGACCACTCATGCCTATTCCACCAATGCCTATAAAATGAATAGTCTCTTTTTTAGCTAATTCAATTTTCATTAACAGTGTCCAATATTTTTTTATTTATATCATTCCATGAGTTTTGAAAATTATGTTTTTCTAAATTATTTTTTTTTAAATTGTACTCAAACTTATTCATAATTACGTGATCTAAAAACTTTTCTAAATTAACAACATTAAAGTCTTTTTGACTCATAATCCAACAACAACCTAAATTTTTATAAAAATTTGCA
>QCAD01000009.1 GCA_003282055.1 Pelagibacteraceae bacterium AG-339-N18 | reverse complement strand
ACAATCCAATGAGTTTTTTCCGATACATATGGTTTAAGTACAGCAGCAGCATATTCTGAATGATTCATTGGGGCTAGCTCGTCGCCAATATCGTGTAATAATGCAGCAACAACAATTTCATCACTTTCACCATTTCTATAAGCTCTAGTTGCACTTTGAAGTGAATGTTCTAATCTTGAAACTTGGTAACCATCTAAAGTTTCAGTGAGCCCGGACATAAATTTCAATATTCTATCTGCTGTTTTGCTTGCAAAATCTTTTTCATGTTTATCAAGAAAAAGATAATCATCTTTAGTTCCATTTTTCATTTCTGTAAAACTTACTTTTTTCATAAATTAATTGTTTGATGCAGTGCTTAATAAAGAAAGTTGCGTTATCTTGCTATCACCTAATTCATCTATAGGTTTTACAGGATAATCTCCAGTGAAATAATGATCAGTTAATTGAGGATAATTTTCATTTCTTTTATTAAATCCGACAGCTTTATACATGCCCTGAACAGATAAAAATTTTAAAGACTTAGCTCCAATGTATTCACAAATTTCATCATTATTTTTATTTGCAGCTAATAGTTCTTTTTTAGTTGGTGTATCAACTCCATAAAAATCAGGGTATCTAATTTCTGGACATGCAATTCTCACATGAACTTCTTTTGCGCCTGCATCATAAAGCATTTTAACAATTTTATGAGAAGTAGTTCCTCTTACTAATGAGTCATCAATAAGAATAATTTTTTTGTTTTCTATAGTTGTTTGATTTGCGTTTAGTTTTAGTTTAACTCCCAAACTTCTTATTTTTTGACTCGGCTCAATAAAAGTTCTTCCAACATAGTGATTTCTAATTAGTCCATGCTCATAATTCTTGCTTAAGTGTTGCGCAAAACCTAAAGCAGCAGCATTCCCAGAGTCTGGAACCGGCACGATAATATCTGCATCAATGTCATTTTCCTTTGCTAATTCTTTACCTAAGTTTTTACGATGTTCGTAAGCAGTTTTTCCGCTAAGAATACTGTCTGGCCTAGCAAAATAAATATATTCAAAAACACACGGTCTTATTTTTTTTGATGGGAAAGGTTTAATACTATCAAGTTTGTCGTTTTCAATTAAAACAATTTCTCCATTATCAACTTCTCTAACAAATTTCGCACCTATAATATCTAAAGCACATGTTTCAGATGCAAGAACATAACTATTTTTCAATTTACCTATTACTAGGGGTCTTATTCCATAGGGATCCCTTACTCCTACAAGTAAATTTTGAGTCAACATTACCAGAGCATAACCACCTTGAATTTGAAATATTGCGTCTATTATTTTATCAATAGTTTTTAATCTTTTTGATTTTGCAATTAATTGAACTATAGTTTCAGTATCAGAAGTTGTGTAAAAGATTGCTCCTTCTTCAACAAGTTTATTTCTTAAATAAATTGAGTTTGTTAAGTTTCCGTTGTGAGCGACCCCAATTCCACCTGCATTAGTATCTGCAAAGAAAGGCTGGATATTTCTTAATGTGTTGTTTCCAGTGGTACTATATCGATTATGACCAATAGCAAAATTTCCTTTGAGATTATCTAGAACTTTTTCTTTATTAAAGTTATCACCAACTAATCCAAACCTTTTTTCGGAATAATATCTTTTTCCATCAAATGTTACTATTCCACAACCTTCTTGTCCTCGATGTTGGAGCGAATGTAATCCAAGAGCAGTCAAAGCTGATGCGTCTTTTACATTGCTTATCCCGAATACACCACATTCTTCATTCAACTTTGGGTTATAAATCTTCAATTTTTTCTTTTGAGTCTCGATACGTTTTTTCATTTGGAAAAACTTCTAATAAGTAATTACTACCTTTTTCTAGATATGGAAAGGTGTATGATTTGTCTAAATTTATTGGCCATTTTTCGTAATTATAAACGATATGTACCGCTGAAAATATACATATGGAGATAATATAGGCTCGAATAAATCCAAAAAAGAATCCGAACACAGTATCCAAACTTCCCATCCCAGTGTATTTGATTGCTCTACTAATTCCTTTATTAATTAATAATACCAAAAAAATAACCACAACGAAAATGGTTATACCAAGTCCTATATCAACCACATATTCATTATCGATTACATCTTTGACATATGGTTTTAATCTTGGAAATATTATTAATGTTATAATATACGCCAATAACCATTTTGATATTGAAAGCATACTCAATACAAATCCTTTATTGTAACATTTGATTAATGAAAAAATAGTTATCAAAATATAAATCAAGTCAATAGATGAAATTGAAAAAAAAATATCTCTGAAAAATTCTAGAGTTATTTCAAACATACAATCTTATTTTCCAAATGGCTTAATAAATAATATTAAAGACGGAAGTAAAGTTAGAACAGAAATCATTGCAAATAACATTGCCAATCCTGTGAAAATTCCAAAATAGATTGTAGGAATAAATTTAGATAAAACCAATATAGAAAAACCAAAGATTATTGTTATTGAAGTGTTTAAAATTGCAACACCTACTGTTGAATGACAAATTTTCAAAGTTTTTTTATAGTCATTAATTTTATTAAACTCTTCTTTAAACCTATAAATATAGTGTATACTGTTATCAACAGCTATACCTATTGTTATAGCTGCAATTGTAATAGTCATCATATCTAAAGGTATCTCTAGCATGCCAATTATTCCTAAAATGAAAAATGCCGCAATAAAGTTTGGGACAACTCCGATCAAAGATAATTTAATGTTCTTGAATAAGATAAGAAACATTGCAAAAATTCCCATTATTACAAGTCCCAAAGTAAGAATTTGAGATTTAAACAAACTTTGTAATAAATTGTTAAATAAGATCATCACTCCAGCTAATTTAAATCTATCTTCGCTTAATCCAAATTCACTTTTTAGGTCATTATTTATTTTTTTGATAAGTTCATTTCTTTTAAGATCTTTTTGAGAGTCAATTATTCTTAAGCTTATTCTAGCCTCATTATCTTCTATCGAGATATAAGGATCGATTATCTCAGTTTTTATATTTTCAGGAATTTTAGTATACAAAACACCCATCTCTAGAGTACCAAGAGGTTTGTTATTATTTAATTGAGTTGCAACATCAACTATTGATGAAAATGATAAAACTTTTCCTATCTCAGGAAGGCTATCAAGATAATTATGTATTTTGGAAATTGTTTCAATTTTGTCTTTTGTAAACCAATACTTATCGTTACTTTTTTCTTCTTCACCCCAATCTTCAAATTCTTCGTCGCCCTCTAATTTTTCCTCCTTTTTACTAGGAAATTTTAAAATTACCTCTAGTGGTGTTGTTCCACCCAATTTTTCGTCGATTAATTTCATGCCTTTGTAAATTTCAGTTTTTTTGCTAAAATAATTAATAAAACTATTCTCAACTTCCAATTTGCTTATGCCGATTATACTTAAAACAATTACAATCCCAGTTATTATAAAAATCTGATTTTTAAAATTAATGGAAATTTTTCCTAAAGTATCGGTTATTTTGGAGTCTACGTCGTCCTTTAGTAGAGTGTCATTATTTTTTACAAAACTTAATAAGCTTGGTAGCAAGGTAAAAGTAATTATAAAAGATGTTATTAATCCGAAAGTCATCATCAATCCAAAATCTATGACTGGTTTAATTTCACTAAAAACCAAAGATAAAAAAGCTATAATAGTTGTTAAAGCAGTGTAAAGAATTGGCCAGAACATTTTTTTTGTAGTTAAAGAGATTATTTCATGATTATTCATATTAGGATGAAATTTTCTCAATTGTATAAATCTAGTGCTCATATGAATATTCATCGCCATAGTTAAAATTAACATCAATGCAATAAAATTTGAGGAAATTACAGTAACTTTCCAGCCGATGAGGCCCAGCAAACCCATCATAATTATAACTGAAAAAAAACAACTACTTATTGGAACCACAACCCAAATCAAATTTCTAAAAACAAACCATAAAGTTGCAATAATAAATGCAAGTACACCTAAACCAAAAACAATGATATCACTTTTAATAAAAGTCATCATATCATCAGCTATCATTGGTATACCACCTAAATAAATCTTTCCTAAATCATCATAACTTTTGATCACCTCTCTAATTTCTAAAATATTCCTGTGATTCTTTTTTTTAATTTGATCTTTAAATATTTGTATTTCCTTGTCAGATTTATTTTCAATATCATTTAATTTTTCACTCTCTTTAATATTGACAATTATTCCACTCGTCATACCATCTTCGCTAATAACAAAGTTTCTGAAAACAGGACTTGCTAAAATTTCTCTAAAACCTCTTTCTTTATCTACACCTTCATCTTTTAGTGTTTTGAAATTCATAAGTCTTTGCTGGAGAGGTTCATCAGAATTATCTAATAGAGGTATATCTAAAAGAGTAACAACACTATGCACCCAATCTAAGCTTTGAAGTCTATATTTTAAACTAAGGAGATTATTTATTGCACTTTCGGTTACCATACCATCATTGGGTGTATGAGTTAAAACTAAAAAATCCTTTGAACCATATCTGTTTGCTACCTCTTTTAAGTACTCTAGATCAGGATCACCTTCAATTAATAGTGTTTCAGATGAAGCATCAAGCCTAAAATCTTTTGAGTAATATCCAAAACCAATTAAAGCAATTAGCAATATGATTAAAACGGATCTTGGATTTTTTAAGATTGTATTATGGTATAAATGATTAATCATTTAACCTGTTATATTGTAAATTAATTATTTTGAGTATCCTTAAATTTTGTAAATCTTTCCTCAAACTCAAGAGTAACTTTACCTATGGGACCATGTCGCTGTTTACCTATTATAATTTCAGCTAAATGAGCAACCTCATTCATTTTTGCTTGCCATTCTGCATGTTCAACTGTTGCTTCTCTAGGCTCTTTCCTTTGAAGATAATATCCCTCCCTATAAACAAACATGACAACATCTGCATCTTGCTCTATTGAGCCTGATTCTCTTAAATCGGCAAGCTGGGGTTTATGATCTTCTCTTTGCTCAACTTGTCTAGAGAGTTGTGATAATGCGAGGACTGGCACCCCTAATTCTTTAGCAATGGCTTTTAGTCCTTGTGTAATTTGAGAAATTTCCTGAACTCTTCCATCTTTATTATTTAAAGAACCCTTCATTAACTGAATATAATCAACAACAACTAAATCTAGACCATGTAGTCTTTTAATTCTTCTTGCTCTATTACTCATCGCTGCAATGCTTATTGCTGGAGTTTCGTCTATAAATAATGGAAGTTCAGAGATATTTTTTGAGGTTTCTAAAAACTGGTCAAATTGTTCATCTGAAATTCTTCCTCGTCTAATATCATTAGAACCTATTCTAGCTTGTTCAGAAATAATTCTTGTTGAGAGTTGTTCTGATGACATCTCTAGTGAAAAAAAAGCTACAGATGATTTTGAACCACTCTCCTGAATATTTTGAGCAGCATTGAATGCAATATTTGTTGCAAGTGATGTTTTACCCATTGATGGTCTACCAGCAATAATTACCAAATCAGATTGATGAAGTCCTCCTAATTTGTCATCTAAGTCTCGAAGTCCCGTTGGAACACCAACTATTCCACCCTCATTTTTATACGCCGCAGAGGCCATTTCGATAGTTTGCTTCATGGCATCGTCAAATTTTATTAAAGATGAGTTAAATGTTCCTTTTTCAGCCAAATCGTAAAGAAGTTTTTCAGAATTTTCAATAATACTTTGACCGGTAATATCTAAATCATTTTCTTTTGCATCATCAATTATTTGATCTGAAATTTTGATTAATTCTCTTCTAACAAACATATCATATATTATTTTTGAATACTCAATTGCTTGTCTGACTGAAGTAGAAAATTTCGTAATTTTTACTAAATATTCAGGAATATTAATTTCATCTTTTTCTTTTTCGAAATAGTTTTTTAGAGTAATTGGATTTGCAAGCAAACCTTTATAAATCATATTTTCAATAGCATTAAAAATTTTCTGGTGCATAGGATCATAAAAGTTCACATTAGAAATTATATTATTTATCTCATCAAATATTTCATTAGTTACTAAAATTGAGCCTATAACAGATTGTTCAGCTTCAATATTGTTTGGTAGTTCTTTAAAGTTTTCTTTAACAATACTTAAATTATTTTCCATTGGATAATCTTACAGAGAATTTCAAAATTTTAAAATTAAAATAAAGCTGTGGATGAAATTGTATAATTATTGAATAGTTTCTGCAGATGTCACATTGATTGTTATTTCAGCATCAACTTCTGAGTGCAGAGAAATCTTTACTTTAAACTTACCCAGTGATTTTATTTCTTTAATAGGCTGTATCATTGACGGTTTTATTTCTATCTTGCCTTCCTCGAATATTAATTTTGATATCTCTGTTGGTTTGACTGATCCATATAATTCATTATTTTCCGTACTTAATTTTTTAACACTGTATTCTTTCTTATTAATTTTGTCAGAAATTTTTTTTGCTTCTTGTTTTTTTTCATTATCTTTTTTGGAAAGCTCAGATTTAATCTTCTCAACTTGTTTAATGTTTTCCCTGGATGCATAAAGGGCTTTTTTATTTGCAATTAAAAAATTTCTAGCAAAACCTCTTTTTACTTCAATCACTTCTCCTATAGAGCCTATTCTTTTTAAATTTTCTAATAAAATTACCTTCATTAAATTAAAGCTAAATTTCTTGCTCTTTTAATTGATACCGATAACTCTCTTTGTTTTTTTTGAGATACATTTGTAATTCTTGAGGGAAGAATTTTTCCATTCTCTGAAATATATCTCTTTAAAAGTTTTATATTTTTATAATCTACTTTTGGAGCACCTTTCACAGAAAGTGGGCAAGTTTTTTTAAACTTATATTTGTTTGGTTGAAAGATACTTAATTTAACAAAGTTACTTTGCTTATTTCTTTTACTTCCACTTTGTTTTTTTGGCATAACTAATTCTTTATTTTTTTGTCAAATTTTTCTATTTCATCAATTTTAGAAAAGTAGTTTGCATCTAAGTCAAATTTTTTAACTTTTACAGTTAAATGTCTTAATAATTTTTTATCTATAGACTCATTTTTTTCAAGTTGTTCAATTACTTTACCATTACCTTTAATTTTAAAATGTATGTAACTACCTTTCTTATTTTTCTTTATTAAATAGGATAAATTCAATAAACCCCAATTTTCTGTTTTTACTATTTCACCATCATTTTTTTCTACAATTTTTGAATATTTTTCTGTTAATTGTTTAATCTCCGAAGGAGACGTGTCTTGTCTAGCTATGATTGTATGCTCGTATAAATTCATATTATTTCTTTAATAAAAAGTGAGGATATACTATTATAATTTCTCAATTACAATAGCAAAAAAAGAAAATTAATTTATTTTTAAATGTTTTCAGTAATTTTTCCCGGTCAAGGTTCGCAATTAATTGGAATGGGAAAAGAGTTTTTTGATAAATATGAGATTGTTAAAAAATTATTTAAAGAGGGTAATGATGTTTTAGGATTCAATATTTCAAAGATTATACTAGAGGGCCCAAAAGAAGATTTAGATCTTACTGAAAATACTCAACCTGCCATTTTTTTAATTAGTTATTCCATCTTTCAAGTTATTAAAAATGAATTTAATATAAATCTAAACAATGGAAAATATTTTGCTGGTCATTCATTGGGTGAATATTCCGCTTTATCATGCGCTGGATATCTTGAATTCGATAAAACTATAAAATTATTGAGAGCAAGAGGTAACGCTATGCAGAACGCTGTTCCGAAAGGGGAGGGTGGAATGTTAGCAGTGTTAGGAACTAAAATTGAAAAAATTGAAAAAATTTTAAAAGATAATGAAAAGAAATTTGAAGCACAAATTGCAAACGATAACTCTGAAGGACAAACTGTCTTAAGTGGTAGAATTAAGGATTTAGATTTAATAAGTATATTTCTAAAAAATGAAAAAATAAAAAATATCAAACTTCCAGTAAGTGCACCTTTTCATTGTGAATTAATGTCTAATGCAACTGAAGAAATGAAAAAAGAATTTGAAAAGATAAGTTTTAAAAAGTCAAACAACATATTAATTTCAAATGTTACTGCTGACAGAGTTCTACAACCTGATGATTTAAAAAGTTTACTCATTAATCAAATAGAAAAAAGAGTAAGATGGAGAGAAAGTATAATTAATATGATTAAATATGGTGTAGATCACTTCATTGAAATTGGCCCAGGAAAAGTTTTATCTGGACTGATAAAAAGAATAGATAAAAATGTAAAAATTACTTCAATTAATAATCAATCAGATATAGAAAGTTTAAAGATATGAATGATTTAAAAAATAAAAATATCATTGTAACAGGTGCTACAGGTGGTATTGGTAATTCTATTATCAAGAAACTAAATGAGTATGGGGCAAATATATTGGCATCAGGTACAAAGATTGAAAAATTAGACGAATTAAAAAAAAATTTTAATAATGTTAAAACATTAAAGTTTGATATTTCCCACAGTGATAAAATAGAAACTTTTGTGGAAAATGCCTCCAAAGAGTTTGAAGGTAATCTTGACTGTATAATAAATAATGCAGGAGTTACTAATGATAATTTAGCTATAAGAATGAATTTAGATGAATGGAAAAAGGTGATAGATGTAAATTTAACTTCAACATTTTTAATGTGCAAGTTTGCTATTAAAAAAATGCTTAAAAATAAAAAAGGAAAGATTATTAACATTACTTCTGTAGTAGGTCACACAGGAAATTTGGGTCAATCAAATTATACTGCATCCAAAGCAGGAATTATTGCGATGTCTAAAAGTTTAGCAATCGAGTATGCAAAAAAAAATATTAATATTAATTGTATATCTCCGGGATTTATTAAAACAGCTATGACAGACAAAATTGATGAAAAGTATAAAGATAGTATTATTTCTAGAATACCTTCTGCTAGATTAGGAGATGCAGATGATGTGGCTAATGCAGTTCTTTTTTTTGCATCTAATCTGTCAGATTATATAAATGGAGAAACATTGCATGTAAATGGAGGCATGTATATGGCTTGACAATCCAAGTAATTAAACTATTAACGATTTATAATAAACAAAGGATCAATATGTCAGAAGATGTTTCAAGCAAGGTTAAAAAAATAGTTGCAGATCACTTAGGGATTGATGAGGCAAAAGTCACTGAGGAGTCTAGTTTTATAGACGATTTAGGAGCAGATAGTTTAGACACAGTTGAATTAGTAATGGCTTTTGAAGAGGAATTTGGTTCAGAGATTTCTGATAGTGAGGCAGAAAAAATTTTAACCGTTGGTGATGCAGTCAAATTTATTGAAGGCAAAGCTAACTAAAAGATATAATGCCTTCAGCCAGTGATGGTATAATGGTTATACTATCTTCTCCTTCAGGAGCAGGTAAAACAACTTTGGTAAATCTATTATCAAAAAACGAAAACTTTGAAATTTCAATCTCCCACACAACAAGACAGCCTAGGGCCGGTGAAATAAGAAACAAAGATTATTTCTTTGTGAATGATCAAGAATTTAAACGTTTAATAAATAATCAAGAGTTTCTAGAGTATGCGAAAGTATTCAAAAATTATTATGGAACTACCAGAACTCCAATAATCGACTCTTTAAATAAGGGAAGGAACATTCTATTTGATATTGATTGGCAGGGGGCTGATCAAATAAGAAATAAAAAATTAGACTATAAATTGATTACTTTTTTTATTCTTCCACCAAGTAAAGAGATCTTACTTGAAAGATTATCAAATAGACACATAAAGGAAAAGCGTATCGTGAAGGAGAGAATGGAACAATTCGAAAGAGATGTGCTTCATTGGATAAATTATGATTATGTAGTCGTAAATGATGATCTCAATAATTGTTATTTGAAGATCAAAAATCTAATTAATGCTGAAATCAATAATGGTTCTAAGGATTATGACTCTGAGTATATTAGAAATCATGTTGAGAAATTAACTTCTTAAAAACTCGTACTTTTTAGTCAAATTAAAGTAGGCATTGAAATCAAGATTTTGTGGTCTTAATTCAAGATCAAGCCCCATTTTCAGGGCTAAATTTTTGTCACCATTAAATAATTTTAGAAAAGGCTTCTTGATCATTTTTCTTCTGTGCATAAAAAAAATTCTAGTTATTTTTTCTAAATTTTTTGGATTTACAAATTTCACAAAATTAATTTTTGGTTCAAATAGCAAAAGTGTGCTTTCAATTTTTGGCTTAGGAACAAAACATGAAGGAGAAACATCACAAATTTTTTTAACTTTTAGTCTCCAATTCGTTAAAATAGTTAATCTACCGTAATTTTTGGTGTTATAGTTTGACACAATTCTATCTGCAACCTCTTTTTGAAACATTAAAATAAGATAATTAAACCAAATTTTTTTTTCATTCAAATTAAGTATCCATTTTATTAAAATTTCTGTAGATATGTTATACGGTAAATTTCCAAAGACAGTTAATACTTGATCACTTAAAAAATTTTCATCAATCTTTAAGATATCTCCATTTATAATTTTGACATTTGAATTAAATTTTTCTTTAAGCGCTTTTACTAAATCATTATCTTTTTCAATGGTTAAAAATTCATTTGGTTTTTTTTTTATAATTTTTTTTGTCAGGTTACCGGTTCCAGGACCTATCTCTAGAATATTTTTGTTCTTGATTTCAACAATATTTATTATTTTATCAATTATATTTGAGTCAACCAAAAAATTCTGACCAAGGCTTTTTTTAGCCTTCATCATTTTTTGTCTAAAAAGTTTAATGATTTAATCAAGCTAATTGGATTTGATTTGTTTTTTCCTAACATTTTTTTATTTGGACCATGGTCGGGGGTAATTCTCAAAAAAGGCAAACCAAGAGTTATATTAATTGCATCATATTCAAAAAGAGTTTTGATGGGTCCTAAAACTTGATCATGGTACATTCCTATTATAACGTCATATTTTTTTCTGTTGTTGCTTAAAAAAATAGTGTCTGCTGGAAAAGGACCCTGAACATTAATTTTTTTTTTCAAAGATTTAATTGCAGGAAGGATTATTTTTTCATCTTCATTAAAATTAAGCACACTTTCACAGTGTGGATTTAGTCCTGTAACTGCTATCTTTGGTTTTATACCTAAAAAATTTTTGTAAAAGTCGTTAACAATAACAATTTTTTCTTTAATTAATTTTCTGTTTATTTTTTTTGAAATTTGACTTAATGGCAAATGGGTTGTTATAGGACAAACAGATAGTTTTTGGTTGTATATAAGCATTGCAAATTTTTTTTGATTAAAAGAGTGAGAAATATACTCAGTCACCCCAAGATATCTTTTTTTTAAGGTTTTAGTTTTATTTATTGGTCCGTTTATAAATTTATTTGTTAAACCCCTTTTCAATAAAGAAAAAGCATATTTAAAGCATTTTTGTATATAAATTTTAGGATTATTATTTGAAATATTAATAAGATAAATTTTTTCGTTATGAATTTTTTTTTCAAACACCACTTTTGGATCAAGTTCTTCTATTTTATTTCTAAAATTAAATCTTTTGATCTCATTTTGTAGAATTTTTTTATTACAAATTATAATTAATGGACTTTTAATTTTAACTGATTTTAATGATTTAAAAAGAATTTCAAAAAAAATACTTTTAGGTTCACCAGGGACAATCAAAATAGGTTTAAAATTCACTTATTTTTGCATTTAGTTTTATTTTATTATAAAAAATATTTGAAAACTTTTCTAATTGTTTTGTAGTTTCAATAAATATCATTTTATCAAATTCAGCTTTTTTATCTATCTCTTTTAGTTGCTTTCGGGTATTGTTTATTTTCAAAATTAAAAAGTTGTTACCTATTTTAATTGGAGCACTATATTCATTCTCACTTAAATTCTCTATTTTGTTGTTTATTTCAGACGATAAATTTTTTTTTGCTACCCAACCAATTTTTCCACCTACTTTTGAACTATCAGAAATACTAAATAAATTTGCAGTATTTTCAAAGCCATTTATATTAATGCTATCTTTTATTTTTTGAAACCCATTTTCATACGTTTCATTATTTTTTATTGTGAAAACAATTTCGGATAAATTATATTCAAACGTGAAATTATCTTTATTAAAATCGTTAATTTTCGAAATAATTTCCTCTTTATTAATATTAACACTATTTTTATATTTACTATAAATCATGTTTTTCCATTCATTTTCAATTTCAATTTTTTTTTTTAGATCTATTAAAGAAATAGAAAAGTTTTTAAGGTAATTTTCAAATTCATCTTTGTTAGAAAAATTTAGATTTTGAATGAGATTAATTAAAACATTTTCAATTTGAGAGTTTTCCAGTTTTAATTCTTTATATTTTAATATTTCAATTTTCCTTATAGTCTCTTTTGTCAGAGACTTCTTGGCAATTTTAGTTAATTGGATTTCGTCAATTTTTCTTAAATTTGGGTTTAAGGCTAGTAAGTAATTTTTTTCCTGTTCTAAATCGTATGTAGTAATTATTTCATTATTAATTTTCATTACGATCTTTAAATTGATGTCTGAAGAGCAATAATTAATAGACAAAAAGAATATTGTTGTAAAAAAAAAAATTTTCTTTAATAAAATCATTTTAGATTAGGACTATTCATCCCACCAAATGGTATAATTGACAATTTAAGAAATAGATTTTCAGAGGGTTTTAAATCTTGGTCATTATAATATTCTTTATTATATTCTATAGCCGCTATTAAACAGTCAATTTCATATTGATAAATAATGTTATAAAATTCTGTAAAACTTTTTTCTTTATTTTCTATAGTTTCAAAAGATAAACTATTTCGTTCATTAAAACTAAAACTAGTTTCATTTTTTAAAAAAGAAGTTTTCAAATTACTATTATTTTCATTTAAATATTCAAACTTTGTTGTCAAATTTTTCAAATAAAATTCAAATCCATAGAGCTCATAATTTTTATCATTCATGTTATTTTTGATAGAAAAATCATAATCAAATTTAAAATTTTTATTTGGTTTGTACTCAAATATTCCTACAAAATCTGAAGTTTTATCACCTAAATTAGAATTAGCTGGTAAATCTTTATTTTCATCAAATCTTAAGTTATTAGCTAGACCAAATTTTATTTTCTCCACTGAACTTAATTTTTCCATCAAAGAATATTCATAACCGTAAGTAAACGAAACCCCACCCTCATTGCTCTCATCTATACCTAATCGATTTAAATCATAAATATTATTATAATTAATTTTTCTGTCTGTTTTTCGAATATCTTTTGTATGAGGAGTGCTTAATTTTATTGATAATTTTGGTATTAAAGTACTATTAAATGTCTTATTTTCTTTTATTAAAGGCAGCAAATAGTTAGCTTGAAGTGTGGGCATTAAATCTAAAGAATTTTTATTTTTGAATTTATTTGAATTTGATGCACTTGAATTTACATTTTTTATTAAAAGTTTTTTCTCACTAATTAAACCATTATTGAGAAATTTAGGAGTCGAGTTAAATTCAAAATTGTTAATTAAAACCTTTTCTGTAATATTTGTGTTATAATTTTTATAGTATCCCTTAGAGCTAATTATCCTATTTTCACCTAAAATTTTTGAAAAACTGAAGTTTGGTACGTATTCATATTTATCATTATCTAGCTTACTTAAATCCTCGTAAATATCTAAGTTGGTACTTATTGAAGTATTTTCATTGTATAAATCTAAACCTAATGAATTCGTGAGATTTGATGTATTATTAATAATAGGGCTTTCTATTTTATAAGCTTTCAAATATGTTTCATCTGAAACTTGCTCTAATTTTACATTTAATTCGATTTCATCAAAATTATCGGTGTTATAAACTTTATTAAAATTATAGAACAAGTGATTTTTTGCGTTCTCACCACTTGAATTATACTGACTCAAATCAACAATATGATTTGAGTTTATATTTTTTTGTCTAAATTCTGATTGGATCAAAAACTTATCTTCAGCAAAAAACCTTGGGCTTAATGTAATGTCTTTGTTATCAGCTATAGCAAGAAAATATGGCAAATTAAAAGATGAGCCAGTTGTACTATTATCCTGCAACTTAGGAACTAAAAACCCAGACTGTCTATCTACAGTTGGGTCAGGATGAAAAAACTTTGGAAAATAGAAAACTTTTCTATCGTAAATTTTAAGACTTGCATTTTTGTAATAGATAGTTTTTTTCTGTTTATCGTGTTTAATTTCCTCTGCAGTCATTTCCCATGGAGGACACTTTTCTCTTCTTTTACAAAAAGTAAAAGTTCCTTTTTTTACTTCTGTATTTTCATTATTACTGATGAGGCTTCTTCCTTTTAATCTAGGCTCATTTTCTGAGTTTTCAGAAATCTTAAAATTCAAAGTCACATCTTTTGCAACCAATTCCTTCTTTTCAAGATCTAGAAATGCCATTTCTATTTTAAAAGTATTATTATTGATATCTAAAACTTTTAATTCTATTAGCTTAACAATCTTTTTTTTGAGGTCATATTCGAATTGACTGACTTGATAAATATTTCCAAGATTATCTTTAATTTCAGAAGAACTTTGGCTGGTTATTTTTTTTTTACCTAAGTCTAAATTAATCTCATTAGAACTTATTTTAATATCGTTGGCGTTGTCGTTTACTTCAACTTCGTTTTTAAAATTTAGATTTGATTGACTAATATTGTACTCAATTATTTTTGCATTAATCTCAAAATCGTCATCAATTTTTTTTATTCTCCCTTCATTTACAATCAATAAGGACTCATTTTTAAAGTATTTAATTATTAAACCTTTCGCAAAAATATTATCTTCTTTAATTAATACTGAGCCATTTTTAGCAATTGTTTGATTTCCCTCATCAATAATTTCAATTTCGGCTGCATTAAATTCTACCTCTTTTGAAAAGATTTTATTTATAAATAAAAATTGAAAAAAAATTATTAAGACTAAAATTAATTTATTGTTCATTTACTCTAACCAAACCTATGATTGAAGCTATACTTAAAAATATAATAGGAAAAAATACTGACAAATAAATTGGGATTTTATTACTTAATCCAAAAATACTAAAAATATTATTTATATAATAAATAATTACAGATAAGGTTATTCCTAACAACAAATGAAATATATATGGCTTATTTTTTTTAATATTTAACATTATTATTGATGATATTATTACCATAATACTAAAATAAACAGGTATAACACTAATTTTTAATAGATGAAGATCAATATCTTGTGACGAGTATCCCAACAATTCGTTTTCTTTTTTAGCATTGATTAGTTGAAAAACTCCAAATGAATATAAATTCCTGAATGTGCTGTTTATTTTTTTGATATTAAAATGACTTTCAATCATTAAATCATTTTCTAATTTAGTTTGAAAATTATTTTTAAATAAGTACGGTTTTTCAATAATCCACTGATTCGTACTAATATTTACTTTTTTTGATGAAATGTTTTCAATTAAATCAAAATTTGTATCGAATTTTGATATAAAAACATTTTCAAGATAGTTTGATTTGTTGAGATCTCCGCTAATAATATATGTTTCATTATTTATTTCGTCTTTGATCCATAATCCATTTTCTCCATAATGTTTCAAGTATTTACCATCTTTAGAGTAGGAATTTTTAAAATCAAAATAAATAAATTTGAGTTTAGATGAAAAAGGGTAGTAAATTAATATTATAAATATTCCAAAAACAAAAGCACATAATGTAAGTATCTTAATTAAATAAAAATTATCTAATTGATTAATCTTAATTAATTCATTCTCTTTTTTTTTAATTATTTCTAAAAAAAAGAGTTGTGTAGTAATTAAGATTATAAAAGGAAATATTTCAAGTAATGCTGAGGGAACATCTAAAGCCGCCACTAAAAATGGTAAATAGAAATGTGAGTCTGTATCACTAAAAAAAGTTATTTCCTCAAATATGGTTAAAATAAACATTAACAAAAATATATTTTTAAAGAAAGAATTAATAAAACCTACTAAAATTTATGTTAAAGAGATTTTAAATCTTACGAAACGTGATCTATTAAATGGTTGTGCTAATATTACGGGTGGTGGATTGGTTGATAATATTTCCAGGATTGTTCCAAATAAACTTTGCGCTGATATAAATTTAGATAAAATAAAACCACTTAAAATTTTTACTTGGTTAAAAAACAATAACATAAGTGATAAAGAAATGCTTAAAACTTTTAATTGTGGAGTTGGATTTTGTTTAATAATTAGTCGCAAAAATTTAAATAAAATAAGTAAATATTTTACACGAAGTTATAAACCTTATATTATAGGTAAAATTTCCAGAGGAAAAAATAAAGTTAAACTCAATGGCAATATTAACTGGTAAAGATAAAGATAAAGATAAAGTTAGAACGGCTGTATTTATTTCCGGTTCAGGAACTAATTTAAAATCTTTAATTCAATTTTCTAAAAAAAAAAAGTCACCAATATCTATTGATCTTATAATCTCAAATAATTCAAAAGCAAGCGGCTTAAATTATGGAAAGATATTTAACATTAAAAGAAAAATATTCAAGTTTAATAATAGAAGTTTTATTGAAAAAAAACTGCTTTCTACTTTAAAAAAAAATCAAATTGATATGATTTGCCTTGCTGGATTTATGAAAATTTTAGGTAAAAATTTTATCAAAAAATTTAAGGGTACAATTTTAAATATACATCCCTCATTACTTCCTAAATATAAAGGACTAAATACTCACCAAAGAGTTTTGGACAATAAAGAAAAATATTCAGGTTGCACTGTACATTTTGTTAATTCAAAGTTAGATTCTGGTAAAATAATTATCCAAAAAAAAATAAAAATTTTAAAAAATGAAACTAAATTATCTCTTGCAAAAAAAGTTCTGATTCAAGAGCACAAACTTTACCCCAAAGCAATACTAAAAATACTTAATCTTTAAAGAAAAAATCTATTTCACTTTTAGCGTTATCAAAACTATCAGATCCATGGACTGAGTTTTTGTCAATAGAAATACCGTATTTTTTTCTGATTGTTCCCTCTTTAGCATCTAATGGGTTCGTGGCACCCATTAGCTCTCTATTTCCTAGGACTGCATTTTCTTTTTCAAGAACCATTACTATTATCGGTCCAGAGGAAAGATACTCGCATAAATCGTTATAAAAAGGCTTTGTTTCGTGAACTTTATAGAATTTCTCAGCCTCAGACTTTTCAATTTGTATTTTTTTTTCTTTTAAAATAGAGAAACCTTTACTTTTAAACAATTCTTTTATTTCATTATCAAGCTTTCTCTCTACTGCATCAGGTTTTATGATGGATAGTGTTTGTTCAATCATGTTCATAATTATCTTCAATTAATCTATTTAATAGTCTAACACCATAACCAGTTGCTCCTCCAGAATTTAAGGCACCTCCATACTTAGAAAATGCCATTCCAGCTATATCCAAATGAGCCCAAGGTGTTTTATTTAAAATAAATCTCTGCAAAAATTGTGCTGCAGTGGTTGATCCTGCTCCACCAATATAATTTATATTTTGCATATCAGCATTCTTAGAATCAATCAATTTATCAAAATTTTTATTTAATGGCATTCTCCATACTTTTTCTTTAACCTTTTCTCCAGCATCAATTAATTGTTTAGATAACTTATCATCATTAGAAAATAAACCAGCATATTCTGAACCTAACGCAACAATTATTGCTCCTGTTAAAGTTGCTAAGTCTACGATGAACTTTGGTTTAAATTTTTCTTCAGTGTAAGTAAGTGCATCAGCGAGCACCAGTCTTCCTTCTGCATCTGTGTTCAAAACTTCAACTGTTTGTCCACTGTAAGACCTTAAAATATCTCCTGGTCTTAATGCATTGCCCCCAGGCATATTTTCAACAAGACCAACTACACCGACTGCATTAATTTTTGCTTTTCTCAATGCAAGATTTTTCATCAATCCAACCACTACAGCAGAGCCAGCCATGTCATAGGTCATATCTTCCATAAATTTGGCAGGCTTTAAAGATATGCCACCAGTATCAAAACAAACTCCTTTACCCACAAAAGCTAAGGGTTTAGATTTATTTTTTAATCCATTCCATTCTATAGTAACTAGATATGATCCTCTGATGCTGCCTTGACCTACTCCAAGTAAAGTATTCATACCTAGTCTTTTTAATTTTTTTTCGTCGTAGATATTTATTTTTAAACCAATCTTTCTTAAAGAATTTAATCTTTTTGCATATTCATCAGGATGTAAAACATTTCCTGGTTCTGATACTAAGTCTCTCGTATAAAAAGTTCCTTCCTCAATCGCCTTAAACTTTAATCTATCTTTTTGATTAGGTATATTTTTTCCACTAACATTAATTATAGTATCTTTTTTATCTTTTTTAGTTTTATACTTTTCAAATTTATAAGATCTTAATCTCATGCCATGTAAAAAATGTCCAATTAAGTTCTTTGACTCGTTTTTTATTGTTTCTGAATTAACGTTATGCCCGACAATTCTTGACCCACTCAATATAAGATAACACTCGGCTCCTAAATTTTGTACATCGAAATTCGTTAGATTTTTCTTGAGAGAAACTAAAATTATTCTTTTTTTAGAATTAATTTCAAAAGTAATAATCTTTTTTTTGAGATCTTTCGTTTTTAAAATATCTAAAATATAAATATATTCAGAGCTCGAAATATGTTTTTTAAGAGACGAAATATTGAATTTTTCATCAGTAAATAATATTAAATTTCCTGATGATTTATTAAAAACCTGGCTTTTAAAATTAATTCTAATTTTCATAAAATTTAAATACAATCTATAAGAGATAATGCTATATATGAGTAAAACAATTATATTTCAATGGAAAAATTAATATTTAGAAAACTAATTACAGACATATCCTTTCGAGCTTTGACCATAACATTTACGATTGGTTTGATTGTATGGATTATTCAAGCAGTAAATTATTTAGACTTTGTAATAGATGATGGCCACAATTTCAAAATTTATTTTCTCTATAATCTGCACAATTTTCCAAAAATAGT
>QCAD01000008.1 GCA_003282055.1 Pelagibacteraceae bacterium AG-339-N18 | reverse complement strand
TAAAAGCTGAGTCAAAGGGATTGAAGGTAATGAACTTATCAGATGCAGCTGAATGGGCTGAAGTTTGTATGATTTTAACCCCAGATGAGCTTCAAGCAACAATATATAAAAATCATATCGAACAAAGAATAAAAGAAGGCACAAGTTTAGCTTTTGCACATGGTCTAAATATTCATTATGACTTAATCAAAGCAAGAAAAGATTTGGATGTTTTTATGGTTGCACCTAAGGGTCCGGGACATCTTGTTAGAAGTGAATTTGAAAAAGGTGGTGGGGTCCCTTGTTTAATGGCAGTTCATCAAGATGGAACAGGAAAAGCTAGAGATTTAGCTTTATCTTATGCATCAGCTATTGGAGGAGGAAGATCTGGAATTATTGAAACCACTTTTAAAGATGAATGTGAAACAGATTTATTTGGTGAACAAACAGTGCTTTGTGGAGGTCTTGTAGAACTAATTAAAAATGGTTATGAGACATTAGTTGAGGGTGGATATGAACCAGAGATGGCATATTTTGAGTGCTTACACGAGGTAAAATTAATCGTTGATCTTATCTATGAAGGTGGAATTGCAAATATGAATTACTCAATTTCAAATACTGCAGAGTATGGTGAGTATGTTTCAGGACCTAAAATTATTAATAAAGAGGAAACTAAGAAAAAAATGAAAGAAGTGCTTGCCGACATTCAATCTGGAAAGTTTACTAAGCAATGGATGGAAGAGTGTAAAAATGGTCAAAAGAATTTCCTAAAGACTAGGGAGGAACTAGCCAAACACTCAATTGAAACAGTTGGTACAAAACTAAGAGCTATGATGCCTTGGATTGGTAAAAAGAAATTAGTAGATAGTGATAAGAAGTAAAATTTAGTTCCAAATTGGGTTTAAATTGCTATTTTATTTTGCAATCTAAACGATAGGTTGTATATTTTAACATTAAAATTTTATGCCTAAAAAAGACAAAGTATTTATTTTCGATACAACAATGAGAGATGGTGAGCAATCGCCGGGTGCTTCTATGAGTGTTGAAGAAAAAATTCAAATATCAAGAGTATTTGATGAAATGGGAATTGATATTATTGAGGCTGGATTTCCTATATCATCTCCTGGGGATTTTGAAGCAGTAAGTGCAATTAGCAAAAGTGTTAAAAATTCAATCCCTTGTGGTTTAGCGAGAGCAACTAAAAAAGATATAGACGCTTGTCATGAGTCATTAAAATTTGCAAAAAGATTTCGTATTCACACATTTATATCAACAAGTCCAGTCCATATGAAACATAAACTTAATATGACAGATGAACAAGTTTTAGGCGCTATTGAAGAAAGTGTTACTTATGCTAAAAAATTTACAGATGATGTTGAGTGGTCATGTGAGGATGGCACAAGAACAAATTTAGAATTTATGTACAAAACAATAGAACTTGCCATTAAATGTGGTGCAACAACAATTAATATTCCTGATACGGTTGGTTATTCAATACCTGAAGAATTTGCAAAAACTATTTCATCAATAAAAAACAATGTGCCAAATATTGATAAAGCTATTCTTTCTGCGCACTGTCATAATGATTTAGGATTAGCGGTTGCTAATGCTTTATCAGGTTTATCAGCAGGAGTTAGACAAATTGAATGCACTATAAATGGAATAGGTGAAAGAGCGGGTAATGCAGCACTTGAGGAAATCGTAATGGCTATAAAAACACGAGATGACTTATTACCTTATGAAACAGGAATTAAAACTGAATTAATAAGTAAAGCATCAAAAATTGTATCTAATGCCACAGGTTTTCCTGTTCAATTTAATAAAGCTATAGTTGGAAAAAACGCTTTTGCTCATGAGTCAGGAATACATCAAGATGGAATGCTTAAAAATAGAGAAACATACGAAATAATGACACCAGAAAGTGTTGGAGTTAAAAAAACATCTTTAGTAATGGGAAAGCATTCTGGACGTCATGCATTTAAGGATAAATTAAGCGATTTAGGATATGCAGATGTAACAGATGATGTTGTCCAAGCAGCTTTTGGAAAATTTAAAATTTTAGCGGATAAAAAGAAACATATTTATGATGAAGACATTGTTGCATTAGTCGATGATAGTTTAATTATTGATAATAAGATAAATGCGATTAACTTAAAATCATTAAAAGTATTTGCAGGGACTGGTGAGCCACAAAGGGCCGACATGACTTTAGATGTTTTTGGAGAAGTTAAGAATACTTCTCAAACTGGTGATGGTCCAGTTGATGCCATATTCAAATGTATCAAAGAACTGTATCCTCATGATGTAAAATTATCTCTTTATCAAGTTCATGCAGTTACAGAGGGAACAGATGCACAGGCTACCGTAAGTGTAAAGATAGAAGAGAATGATAGAACTACAGTGGGTCAGTCAGCTGACACAGATACTTTAGTAGCTTCGGCAAATGCTTATTTAAATGCTTTAAACAAAATGCTTATTAAGAGAGAGAAAAAATCTCTATATAAAAACATAGAACCAAAAAAATTGAAGGAGAGTATATAATGGGAATATTTGATAGTGTTAAAAAAATATGGAGCCAAGACATGGCTATCGATCTTGGAACCGCCAACACATTAGTTGTAGTTAAAGGACAGGGTGTAGTTTTAAATGAGCCATCTGTTGTAGCAATTGTAGAGCAAACAGGAAAAAAACAAGTTTTAGCTGTAGGGGATGAGGCAAAAACAATGTTAGGAAGAACACCTGGAAATATTAGTGCAATTAGACCTTTAAGAGATGGTGTTATTGCTGATTTTATTGTCACTGAAGAAATGATCAAACATTTCATTAAAAAAGTTCATAAAGGCAGAACATTTGCAAATCCAAGAATATTAATTTGTGTACCCACTGGCTCTACTCCAGTTGAAAGAAAAGCAATTCAAGATAGTGCTTTGGCTGCAGGTGCTAGAAGAGTTCAATTAATCGAAGAGCCTATAGCTGCAGCCATTGGTGCAGGTTTACCAATATCAGAAGCAACAGGATCAATGGTTGTTGATATTGGAGGTGGAACAAGTGAGATCGCCGTTATGTCATTAGGAGGTTTAGTTTATTCAAAATCCCTAAGAGTTGCAGGTGATGCTATGGACGGAGCTTTAGTTAACTATATGAGAAAAGAATATAACCTCATGATAGGGGATAGCACAGCTGAAAAAATCAAAAAAGAAATTGGTACCGCTATTCCATCAAACAATAATACTTACGCTGTAAAAGGTAGAGATTTAAGGTCAGGAACTCCGAAAGAAGTCAATATTACCGAAGAAGATACAGCAGAAGCATTAGATGGTATTTTAAGAGAGATGGTCAATGGTATTAAAGATGCCCTTGAGGCTACGCCACCAGAATTATCAGCTGACCTAGTTGATATGGGTCTTACTTTGACAGGAGGTGGAGCTTTATTAAAAAACATAGATAGAAGATTTTCTAAAGAAACAGGATTACCAGTACACATTGCTGAGGACCCATTATCATGTGTTGCTATTGGAACTGGTAAAGCTTTGGATCAAGAACAAACATTCTCTACGATGCTGACTGAATATTAAGAAAGATGGCCGAAAGCAGAGATGACTTTATAATAGCAATTAGATCTGCATTTTTAAATAAAAGTACAAAACAAAAATTTTCTTTATTAACTTTAGTTTTTTTTTCAATTGTTATCATTGTTTTATCTAGTTTTAATTTCAAGGCGATAATTTTAACAAAGTCAGTAATAAAAGAAATTGTCTATCGATCTTCATTTATAGTTTCGATTCCAGAAAATTTTATCAAATCTTCTTATTTTAATTTGAATGAATACACATCATTTTATAAAAAATATAAACAAACCAAAGAGGAATTAGATCAATTAAAATCTGAAAATATTTCAACAAAAATTATTAAAAGTGAAAATAATGAACTCAAAAGTCTTATTGATGGTTATACCATTACTTCTAATAAGATTTTAGCAAAGGTAATTGTTGATCACGAGAGTCCTTTTTTAAGATCAATTATTATCAATAAAGGCAGTAAGGAAAAAATAAAGATTGGAACAAATATTTATGATCGAAACTATCTTGTAGGACGGGTTATCGAAGTAAATTATACAAATTCAAGAGTATTGTTATTAACTGATTTAAATTCAAATATTCCTGTTTCTATTACACCCGGAAATGTTCAAGCAATTGTTGTTGGTAATGGAGATAAAAAAGGTGAAATTAAATATATTAAAAATGATCTTATAAACAAAATCGATGATCAAGGAATTGCATATACTTCAGGAACTGGCTCAATTTTCAAAAGTGGAATTCCTGTTGGAACAATTGATTTAAAAGATGAAAATGAAAAAATTTTGATCAACTTTTATAGTGATTTTAGTCAATTAAAATATGTTTTTGCAGAGATTGATGATTTAATCCCCACATCTGTTGCAACTGAGGAAAATGATCAAACACAAGTCTCTTCAAATACTGAGCAAATAAAATTAGACTTAATAAGTGATGAATTGCAAATTTTAGAAGATAGTAACACCAAATTTTTAGAGGAAAATAAAGAATTAAATACTTTAACTAACGATTTAACTAAACAAATTGAGATATTAAAGTCAGAAAATGAGCTTCAAAAAAGTGTTATTCAACAGCATAATTTAGATCAAGAGGAGCTAGAATTTTTAAGATTAAACTTAATCTATAGCTCAAAATGTCAATCTAAAAAACTCTTTAGCACTGGTTTTAAAGTAGGCACCGAAAAATATAAAGAATGTATAATGCGAAAAGGAAAGAAAAGTGATTAGATTTCAAAAGAAAAATTTATTTTATAAATTATATACTTGGTTACCAATTCTTGCTTTATTCATATCTGTGTTTAATGAATTTGATTTTAATTATTTAAACATTGATTACTTTTCATTTAATTTTCCATTTATATTAATTTTTTATTTTTCTTTAAAAGCATACCAGCGATTTGATTACTTTTTAGTTTTTTTAGCAGGGTTATTTAATGATACTGTTGTTGGTTTACCCTTAGGCATAAGTTCTATGTCATATATGTTAATTTGTATATTTGCCACTTACCTTAGAAATATAACAATTAGTCCAAATTTAATAAAAGATTGGTTCTATTTTTTGTTTATCATTAGTTTGATAAATTCAATCAATTTTTCAGTTTTATTTTTGTTTTTTTCTTATGAATTGGATATTACACTTTTCATTGTAAATAATTTTTTTACGTTTTTATTTTATATAATATTTTCAATTTTTTTTAAGAGGTATTTAAAAAGCTTAGATGATTAATATAAGTGACAGTGCAACTAAGTTAAATTCATTAAATCGAAGAATGTTTATTCTTGCGACAGCTAAAATTATTATTCTAGGTGGAATAGTTAGTAGATTATTTTTTTTACAAGTTAAAGAGAATAAAAAATACTTAACACTATCTGATAAAAATAGAATTCGAGAATGGAAATTACCACCTATCAGAGGAGAATTTCAAGACTATTTTGGAAACACAATTGCCGGAAACTTTGAGGCTTACCAACTTCATATAATACCAGAGGAGGTGGAGGATTTTAGATATGTAATTTATCGTGTGAAAGAATTATTGGAATTAAGCGAAAAACAATTTAAAAAAATTGTAAAAAAAAAGAATGAAATAAAACCTTGGGAAACATTAATTGTAGCAGATAATTTAAGTTGGGAAAAATTTTCTAAAATTAATAATCACCTTTATGATCTTAATGGTGTTAAACCAGTAATTTCAATATCAAGAGATTACCCGTATAAAGAAAATTTCACTCATGTTTTGGGATATGTTAGCCAGGCTAATGAAAATGACCTTTTAACAAATGAAAATATAAAAGAAAAATTTGTACCTGGATTAAAAGTTGGAAAAACAGGTTTAGAAAAATCATTTGAACAAAAATTAATTGGATCAAATTCTGTAGAGCGGTATGAGGTTAATGCGTATGGTAGAAGAATTAGTCAATTAGCATTTCAAAAAGGAGATAAGGGAGAAATAATCAAACTTACAATAGATACAAAAATTCAAAAATTAAGTAATGAGTTACTAAAAGAAAAAGCAGGATCTATATGCGTAATGGATATTTATACAGGAGCAATTATTGCAATGCATTCTTCTCCGTCCTTTGATCCTAACCCTTTTGTCTTTGGAATAAGTCAAGATGAGTGGCAACTGATAAGAAATAATCCAATGAAACCTCTAGTAAATAAATCATTATCAGGAAATTACTCACCAGGATCAACCATAAAACCTATAGTTGCCTTATCCGCATTAGAAAATGAAATTATTGGACCAGATTTTACAGTTCAATGTAAGGGACACAAAAATCCATTGGAATTGTATGGGCAAACTTATCATTGTTGGAAGAAAGAGGGACATGGATTTGTAAACTTAAGAGAAGCGATGAAACAATCTTGTGATACATATTTTTATGAAGTCGCAAGGCGATTAGGTGTAGATCGATTAAGTGTTACTGCAAAAAAATTTGGATTGGGGCAGAAAGTTTTTAAAGATATATTTGATAATGAGAAGAAGGGTTTAGTTCCTAATACAGAATGGAAAAAAAATGCATTAGGAAGAAATTGGGTACTTGGTGAAACAATAATTACTGGTATTGGCCAAGGATTTATTCAAACAACTCCAATACAATTATGTTTGATGACTGCTCAAATAGCTAATGGTGGATATAAAGTATATCCTAAAATAGTGGTAAATGATAACAACCTATATGCAGATAAGTTTACGCCATTATTTAAAAAGTCTCGAAACATTAAAATTATTCAAGATGCCATGTTTAGTTCAACTAATGAAGTAAGAGGAACTTCTTACAGGTCTCGATTAGATGATCCAAAATACCGATTTGCTGGAAAAACTGGAACCTCACAGGTGAAGAAAATAACTGAACGAGATCGTGAGTTAGATCTTAAAACATTTGAAATTCCTTATGAAGAGAGGGATCATGCTTTATATGTTGCATTTGGGCCTTACAAAAATCCAAGATATGCACTTAGTATAATTATAGAACATGGTGGTTCTGGCGGAACTGTTGCAGCTCCATTAGCTAAAGAATTATTTAAAATGATTGTTAATAGACATGAAATAAGAAAAAATTATGACAACAAAAAATATTTGGATATCTAATGTACCAGTACAGAAGATTTAATAATAAAAATGGTTTTTTCCAAAAATTTGGAAATTTAGACTATGTGCTTTTATCGTGTCTTCTTATTCTTGGCTTTATTAGTCTTACAACAATGTACTCCACTGACGGGGGTGAAGTTTTATTTCATACAAGAAGTCATTTTATAAAATTTGTAATTTTCTTCTCAATGATGCTTGTAATATCATTTATCAACATAAAATTTTGGTTTTCTCTTGGTTATTTATCTTACGCAATTACTTTAGGAATGTTAATTTGGACCATAAATTTTGGTATTACTGCATCAGGATCTAAAAGATGGATTGATTTATATTTTTTAAATATTCAGCCATCTGAATTAATGAAAATTTTTATTATTTTATGTCTTGCAAAATATTTCCATAGAATGAAAGCGCAACACGTTAACTCTTTTTATAGTATTTGTTTTTCTTTAATAATTATTTTTGTTCCAATGAGTTTGGTAATTATACAACCAGATTTGGGTACCTCATTACTTATTGCACTTAGTGGTATTGTTGTTTTGTGGTTTGCTGGATTAAATCACAAATATTTTTTTTATTCTTGTTTACTATCAATCATTTCATTGCCAATTATTATTTCTTTTCTAAAACCTTATCAAAAACTTAGAGTATTAACTTTTCTAAATCCAGATAGAGATCCTTTAGGGGCTGGTTATCAGATAATCCAATCTAAAATTGCAGTTGGATCAGGAGGTTTCACAGGTAAAGGTTTTCTTAAAGGAACACAAAGTTATCTAGAATTTCTTCCAGAGAAACATACAGATTTTATATTTACATTATTCTCAGAGGAGTTTGGTTTTATTGGTTCGGTTATATTACTTTTAATCTATGCAATAATTATATACCGAGTCATAAGAATTGGAGCGCTTTCTAGAAGTTATTTCGCAAAATTGTTCTGTTATAGTTTTGGGACATCAATTTTTTTATATATAGTAATAAATATGAGCATGGTTCTTGGTTTAGTTCCTATTGTTGGCTCACCCCTACCTATAATGTCTTATGGTGGTTCATCAATGTTGGCAACGATGATTGGGTTTGGAATTGTGATGAGCGCTAAAACCCATAGTCAACAATCTATCGCATAAGTATAATTTGTCGCTTAATTAGATTTGAAAATTCATTATATAATTAGTTTATGAATAACAAATCTAAAGTTGGAATAGTAGGAGCTGGTATTCAGGGTATTTCTAATGCATTATTTTTACAAAAAAAAGGTTTTGAAGTAACCATTTTTGATAAAGATAATCCTGGTAGCCCAGCAGCATCATATGGAAATGCTGGTCATTTCTCGCCTTACGCTTCATTGTCTTTGAATAGAACTGATGTTTTAACAGATGTGCCATCTATGTTATTAAGCTCAACAGGACCACTAGCACTCAAATGGAATTATATTCCAAAAATGATTCCTTGGTTCATAAAATTTATATTAAATACATCTAAAAATAAAATGATGCATACCGCAAAAAATATGCACCAAATCTTAGACTTAGCATTACCTGCATACGACGAATTATTTGATGAAATTGATCTTGATGGCTTAGTAGAAAACAAAGGTATACTTTATGTTTGGACTGATAAAGACTTAAAGAGCAGAGAATTAGAAATAAATGTAAGGAATGAATTAGGAGTTCATCAACAGCTTGTAAATAAAAAAGAAATTCATGATCTTGAACCTAATTTGAAACCCTTTTATCACGCAGGTGTATATTATCCACACGCTAGACATGCTAGGAACCCGAAAAAGATACTCTTGAAATTTTTTGAATTATTTTTAAAAAAAGGTGGAAAGTTTCAAAAACTTGATATTCAGAATATAGAATTTAAGGAACAACAACCAATATTAAAGTCTGAAACAGAAAAATTTATATTTGATAAAGTAGTTATAGCTTGCGGAGCATTTTCGAAAAAATTAACTGATAATTTAAATGAAAAAATTCCTTTAGATACTGAACGTGGTTATCATGTGCATTTTAAAAACTGTGATCACCTTTTACAAAGACCAGTAATTTTTTCCAATAGAGGTTTTGGAATTACCCCAATGGAACAGGGACTAAGAGTAGTTGGAACAGTAGAATTTGGTGGCTTGAAGAACCCTCTTTCAAAATCTCGTATAAATAATTTAATTAATAATGCTAAATATATGCTCGGAGATCTACCTGATCATGAAGATGAGTGGTTAGGATTTAGACCAACTTTACCAGATTTTTTACCAGTAATGGGTCCATCAAAAAATCATAAAAATGTTTTTTATTGTTTTGGGCACCATCATTTGGGATGGACATTAGGCCCAATATCTGGGAAAATTGTTTCTGGAATGATAGCTAAAGAAAATACAAATTTAAACCTAGATCCTTATAGCTCAGCTAGATTTAATTGATTTATGCAAAATACCAAAGCATATTTAATGCTGGTATTTGCTACATTATTTTGGGCAGGAAACTTTACTTTAGGAAAGTTTGCTTATTTAGAAAATATACCTCCAAACTCACTTGCATTTTTAAGATGGTGCCTAGTATGGATAATATTATTTCCTTTCACCTACAAAGAAATTTTAAAACTAAAGAATCAAATTACAAGTAATTCATCATTATTCTTTATTCTGGGCTCTACTAGTGTGTGTATATTTACTTCATTCACTTACAATGCTTTAAATTATACTCAGGTAATCAATGCATCACTTTTTAATACTGCAATACCTGTAACAATAATTTTAGTTTGTTTTTTATTAAAAATTGAGAAAACAAATATTTTTCAAATATCTGGATTATTAATCTCAGTGTTTGGAATTCTAGCTATTATTACGAGACTTGATCTTAATATTTTGCTTACCTTAAATTTTAATAAAGGAGATTTATTTATGGTTGGAGCAATAATTGCTTGGGGAATATATTCAGCGTATTTGAAAAAAAGAACTTTTAAAATCTCTTTACTTACTCTTGTCCACATAATTTGTTCATTTGGGTTAATTTTTCTTTTGCCACTATTTATTTTAGATATAGCACAGGGAAAAGTCATTGAGATAAGTGGTAATCTTTTTTATATTTTGGTTTATTTCGCAATATTTCCAAGTATTGGATCTTATTATTGTTGGGCTGGGGCCGTTTCTATCATTGGAGCAAATAGAGCGGGTATATTTTTATCTTTAATTCCATTATTCAGCACAATAATGGCAATATTCTTTTATAATGAACAATTTCAATTTTTTCACTTGATTGGTGCAATTTTAATTATATTAGGTTTATTTTTATCAAATAAGGAAATAAAAAATGCTTAAAGTTGCAATTCTAGACGATTATCAAAATGTTTCTCAACAATTCGTTGATCTTGAAAAACTAGCAGGGAAATACGAAATTAAAATATTTAGTGAGCCATTTGAAGATGAAGCTGATGCTCTTGATAAACTAGCTGACTTTGAGGCTTTATTGATCATGAGAGAAAGAACTCCAATTACAAAAAATTTATTAGAAAATTTGACTAAGTTAAAATTTATAATTACTAGCGGATTAAGAAACAAATCAATTGATCTTGAAACTGCAAAAAAAAAAAAGATAATTATAAGTGGTACCGATAGCAATCTTAATCCAACGCCTGAATTAACTTGGGCTTTAATACTTGGATTGGCTAGAAACCTTAAAGAAGAAATAGATAATATGTACCAAGGGTATTGGCAAACTACTGTTGGAGTGGAGCTTAAAGGTAAAATTCTTGGTTTAATTGGTCTTGGTAAAGTTGGATCTCAAGTTGCAAAAATTGGTAAAGCGTTTGGCATGCAAGTGATGGCATGGAGTGAAAATTTAAATTTGGACACATGTAAAGAATTAAATGTTTTACCTTCTAGTAAAGAAGATTTAGTAAAAAACTCTGACTTCATTTCTATTCACGTTCAAGGTGGCGAGAGATATAAAAATTGTATTACATTGAAGGAAATGGATAAAATGAAAAAAACAGCATTTCTTATCAACACCTCTAGAGGCACAATAGTTAGTGAAGATGATTTGATTATTGCATTATCAACTAATGAAATTGCTGGAGCTGGATTAGATGTTTATGAAAAAGAACCTTTACCTGAAAATAATAAATTAAGATTTTTGCCTAATGTATTATTGACGCCTCACATCGGATATGTCACGGCTGAAAATTATCACATTTATTATAGTCAAATGATTGAGTCTCTTGAGGCGTGTGTAAACGGAAAACCAATTCGTGTTATTGAATAATTATGGAACTACCAGTTGTCAATCATAAGGATTATTTTGCAAAGATTGGTGATGACCATAAATTTCCAATAAACAAATTTGGTGATTTAGCAAATTATTTGATTGAAAAAAAAATAGTAAAAAAATTTTATGAGCCCTATCCGTGCTCTCAAGAAACCTTGCTGAGAGCACATTCTGAAAAATATATCAAGGATATTAGAAATAAAACTTTGGATAAGAATGGAGTAAAAAAAATAGGCTTTCCATTAGTAGACAGTGTTATTAAAAGGTCTTATGTTGCAACCGGTGGCACAGTGTTGGCCTCTAAGTTGGCAATTAGTAATGGTATAGCTTGCAATACTGCTGGAGGCAGTCATCATGCAAATTATAATGGTGGAGCAGGTTATTGTGTTTTCAATGATGTAGCCGTGGCGTCAAAATATTTATTGGAAAAAGGATTAATTGGAAAAATTTTAATTTTAGACTTAGATGTTCATCAGGGTAATGGAAATTCTGAAATATTTAAAGATAACAGGAATGTTTTTACTTTTAGCATGCATTCAAAATCTAATTATCCTGCAAAAAAATCAATTAGTGACTGTGATGTGGAGCTTGAAAATGATCTTGAGGATAAAGAATATCTAGAAATATTAAAATCACATTTAAATAAATTAAATCAAGAAAATTTTGATTTTGTTTTTTATATTGCAGGAGTTGACATCCATTTTAATGATCGGCTAGGTAGATTAAAGATTTCAGATGAAGGTATTAAGAAAAGAGATGAACTAGTAACACAAAATTTTTTTTCTAAAAATATTCCACTTTGTGGTGTTCTTGGGGGTGGTTATAATAATGATCCCAAAAAACTTGTTGAATTACACTCTTTTTTACATAGCTCATGTGCTAAACTAATTTAATTTTATGAAAAAGAAGAATCCTAACCTTTCAGCAGAACAAAAGTTAGTCATGTTTGAAGAGGGGACCGAACGACCAGGTAGCAGTGAATTAAATAACGAAAAAAGAGATGGAAGTTATCATTGCGCAAATTGTGATATAAAACTCTTTGACTCAAAAACAAAATATGAAAGTGGTTCTGGTTGGCCTTCATTTTACGAATCTTTACCAGATGTTTTTGATACAAAAACAGATCATCACATAGGTTATGCTAGAACAGAATACCATTGTAAAAATTGTGGTGGTCATCATGGTCACATTTTTGGGGATGGCCCTGAACCGACTGGGAAAAGATACTGTAATAACGGTGTATGTTTAGTTTTTAAACCAAAATAGATATTAAATCTTAATTAGGTTTTATTAATAATTTTTGTTTAAATTATAATTTTTTTTGTTAGTTTAAATCAATGAAAATTTTGCCAAGTATAATTATTTCTTGTTTAATTGCTTTTAACGCTAATGCAGAAAATATTTCTCAGAAATTGTCAAATTTATTTGATGAATTAATTCCAGGAGATGGTCTGACTGAAGTATCTATTCAAGTTCATGAAGAAGATAATCCAGATATAGAAATATTAACTAACAGAAGTTTAGATAAGACTGATAATTCTAATAGATTTATTCAGATGAGCTTGCATACTCAAGAGACAAATAACAAAGATAGATTGATAACAAATTTTGGTTATGGTTATAGAGAATTAAGTGATGACAATTCTTTTATGTATGGAGCCAATGCATTTATAGATATTGAGTCTGAAGGACATATGAGAGCTAGTTTAGGATTAGAGGCAAAAGGTAAAATACTGGATCTTAATGCAAATTTTTATGAAGCTATATCAGGCAAAGAAAAAGTAGGTGGTGTGAATGAGGAAGTATTATCTGGTTATCAATTAAATTTAGCAACTCAAATGCCATATATGCCATGGTCGACCTTAAACATTCAAAATTATTATTTTGAAAATATTAAAGCTTCTAATGATACAGAGGGTAATAAAATATCTTTAGAAATGAATTTAACCCCAACTTTACAATTTGATATTACTCAAGATTTTTCTGATACAACAGGTGTCGATGATGAGACAGATTTTAAAGTGTCCTTAAGGTACCCGCCACCTGAAAATAAACCAAACTTACAAGATGGATTTATTTCAAATGTTGCTTTTGAAAAGGCTAATATGAGAGATAAATTGATCCAAAAACATGAGTGAAATTTTCTTTATACGGGTAATCTCTTGATATTGAAATTACTGGTTTAACACCATTAAGATCATAAAGGTGATTATTAATTTTAGAAAATTTTTCCCAACTTAAATTATCTGCTACAATTAATGTTTCCCAAGGTTTTATTTCATTCTTTTTTTTTACAATTTTTTTAAATTGTTTTTCGCTTAATTCCAATAATTCTTTCACACGATAAATTACATATCTAAAATCCTCCACCTCCTCTGGTATTATATGAAGTTGGTAAGCCTCAAAGTTTCCGGCAATTGTGTTTCCAAAATAGTCTTGAAATTCTCCTCTGATAGGTGGTAATTTCCATTCTCGAATTCTATTTTTATCAGATAGTGTTAAGTATTTTTTATTCTCTTTAACTTGTAAAAAAAATAATCTACTAACTATTCCACCTAGAATAATAATTTTAGCTGTCGCAAGAATAAACATTCTTCGATTTAATGAATTTAACTTAGTTGCACTGTCACTTATATTAATCATCTAAGCTTTTTAAATACCTCTTAAAAAAAATTGAAAATATTATATAAAATAAAAACGTAAAAAAATTATTTACAATGAAAAGTGTAATATCCAATTCATAAGAAAAAAACAAAAATAAAACTGAAAAATTGATTGAATTTATCAAACTAATGATAAACAAAAAATAGAACCAATCTTTTATTAAATTTGGACTAATTGTTATATTTCTAAGGTAAGTGGCAAATATACAAATTAACATATATGACATAGAACTTATGCCTAAGGGTAAACCAACAACAGTATCATTAAATAACCCTGCTAAAAAAACTAAAAAGTAATCAAATCGCTGGTATGCTTTTAAAGAAAAATAAAAAATTAATATAAATGGAAAATTAAATGAAAAGTAATCAATGTTTAAATAATTAAAATCAAATTCATTAAACACAGATATGAATAAAGCAAGAATTGGTAACCAAGTATATAATTTATAAAATAAATTTTTCTTTTGAAATCTAATCACTTTTCTTTCCTTTTCGCATTATACATTCTTTATATTTTTCGGTGCCTACTTTAAAACCAGTGCTAAAGAGTTTTTTAGATTGACATTTTGAGCTATAGATTAAGTTTAATCTTAAAAATTCTAGCTCCTCTTGATCTAAATTATGCTGTTGAATAACACTTTTTTGAAGCTCATTTTCTGACTTTAATATCTCAATTTGTTTAGTTAAATCGTTAGTTAAAGTATTTAATTCTTTATTTTCCTCTAAAAATTTGGTGTTACTATCTTCTAAAATTTGCAATTCATCACTTATTAAGTCTAATTTTATTTGCTCAGTATTTGAAGAGACTTGTGTTTGATCATTTTCCTCAGTTGCAACAGATGTGGGGATTAAATCATCAATCTCTGCAAAAACATATTTTAATTGACTAAAATCACTATAAAAGTTGATCAAAATTTTTTCATTTTCATCTTTTAAATCAATTGTTCCAACAGGAATTCCACTTTTGAAAATTGAGCCAGTTCCTGAAGTATATGCAATTCCTTGATCATCGATTTTGTTTATAAGATCATTTTTAATATATTTAATTTCACCTTTTTTATCTCCATTACCAACAACAATTGCTTGAACATTTCCGGGTGTAATAGAAACAGGAATATTTGAATTTAAATCAGTTAATAACAATACTCTTGAATTTGTATAATTTACTTCGATAACCCGTCCTACAAGATAGTTTCGATCATAAATATTTGTTCCAATCTTTATTTTTTCCTTACTGCCTTTATTGATAATAATTGATCTTAAAAAAGGACTCTCGTGATCAACAATTACCTTTGCTAAAATCTTATTAGAAGTAATGGTATAACCATCAATAAGACTTTTGAGTTCATTATTTTCACTTTTAATAATTTTTGTTGAAATATTTTCAGATTTTAATTGATCTAATTCCTCTTTGGTTTGTTTATATTTTTTATAAAATGATGTGTATTCATTCAAATTAAAATAAGAAGATTTGATAAAATTTTCTGGAATCGAAACTATAAATGAAGATCGATAGACAATTTCTTTTATTACTGACTTTGTTAAAATTATCGCCTTGAAATTAAAACTAGATAAAACAATGATAACAATTGAAAAAAAAACTAAAGTTAATAAAGAAAATTTTTGTTTTGTACTTTTATTTAAAAATGCAGATCTAATTGCTATTATAAAGTCATCTCTGCTTTCGGCCATCTTTCTTAATATTCAGTCAGCATCGTAGAGAATGTTTGTTCTTGATCCAAAGCTTTACCAGTTCCAATAGCAACACATGATAATGGGTCCTCAGCAATGTGTACTGGTAATCCTGTTTCTTTAGAAAATCTTCTATCTATGTTTTTTAATAAAGCTCCACCTCCTGTCAAAGTAAGACCCATATCAACTAGGTCAGCTGATAATTCTGGTGGCGTAGCCTCAAGGGCATCTTTAATACCATTGACCATCTCTCTTAAAATACCATCTAATGCTTCTGCTGTATCTTCTTCGGTAATATTGACTTCTTTCGGAGTTCCTGACCTTAAATCTCTACCTTTTACAGCGTAAGTATTATTGTTTGATGGAATAGCGGTACCAATTTCTTTTTTGATTTTTTCAGCTGTGCTATCCCCTATCATGAGGTTATATTCTTTTCTCATATAGTTAACTAAAGCTCCGTCCATAGCATCACCTGCAACTCTTAGGGATTTTGAATAAACTAAACCTCCTAATGACATAACGGCGATCTCACTTGTTCCACCTCCAATATCAACAACCATTGATCCTGTTGCTTCTGATATTGGTAAACCTGCACCAATGGCTGCAGCTATAGGCTCTTCGATTAATTGAACTCTTCTAGCACCTGCAGCCAAAGCACTATCTTGAATTGCTTTTCTTTCAACTGGAGTAGAGCCAGTGGGTACACAAATTAATATTCTTGGATTTGCAAATGTTCTGCCTTTATGAACTTTTTTAATGAAATGTTTGATCATTTCTTCAGTGACAATAAAATCAGCAATAACACCATCTCTTAAAGGTCTAATTGCACTAATATTTCCAGGTGTTCTTCCTAACATTGTTTTTGCCTCATCCCCTACAGCTAAAACTTGTTTTTTTCCTGTTTGCTCTACAATTGCTACAACAGATGGCTCATTTAAAACTACACCCTGTCCTTTAACTACAACTAATGTGTTGGCGGTTCCAAGATCGATAGCCATGTCTTGGCTCCATATTTTTTTAACACTATCAAATATTCCCATTATATACTCTCCTTCAATTTTTTTGGTTCTATGTTTTTATATAGAGATTTTTTCTCTCTCTTAATAAGCATTTTGTTTAAAGCATTTAAATAAGCATTTGCCGAAGCTACTAAAGTATCTGTGTCAGCTGACTGACCCACTGTAGTTCTATCATTCTCTTCTATCTTTACACTTACGGTAGCCTGTGCATCTGTTCCCTCTGTAACTGCATGAACTTGATAAAGAGATAATTTTACATCATGAGGATACAGTTCTTTGATACATTTGAATATGGCATCAACTGGACCATCACCAGTTTGAGAAGTATTCTTAACTTCTCCAAAAACATCTAAAGTCATGTCGGCCCTTTGTGGCTCACCAGTCCCTGCAAATACTTTTAATGATTTTAAGTTAATCGCATTTATCTTATTATCAATAATTAAACTATCATCGACTAATGCAACAATGTCTTCATCATAAATATGTTTCTTTTTATCCGCTAAAATTTTAAATTTTCCAAAAGCTGCTTGGACAACATCATCTGTTACATCTGCATATCCTAAATCGCTTAATTTATCCTTAAATGCATGACGTCCAGAATGCTTTCCCATTACTAAAGATGTTTTTTTAACTCCAACACTTTCTGGTGTCATTATTTCGTATGTTTCTCTATTTTTAAGCATTCCATCTTGATGTATTCCTGACTCATGAGCAAAAGCGTTTTTTCCAACTATAGCTTTATTAAATTGAACAGGAAAACCTGTGGCATTAGATACAATTTTTGATGCTTTACTTATTAATTCAGTTTTAATTCCTGTTTCATAAGGTAATAAGTCATCTCGTGTTTTTATAGCCATTACGATTTCCTCAAGTGCTGCATTACCCGCTCTTTCACCTATTCCATTTATAGTGCATTCAATTTGTCTAACTCCTGCTGATAAACCTGATAAAGCATTAGCAACCGCTAATCCTAAATCATTATGACAGTGCGCAGAAAGAATAGCTTTATCAATATTTGGCACATTGTTTTTTATTGATGAAATAGTTTTTGCAAATTCTTCAGGTATTGAATAACCAACCGTATCAGGAATATTAATTGTTGTTGCACCACATTTAATGGCAAGTTCTATTGTTTTGTACATAAATTCTAAATTTGTTCTTGTGCCATCCTCACATGACCACTCAACATCATCTGTAAATTTTTTAGCATAAGTAACACTTTCTTCAATAGCGCCTAAAACTTGTTCATCTGTCATATTAAGTTTATGTTTCATATGGACTGGACTTGTTGATATAAATGTGTGAATACGAAATCTTTTTGCAAATTTTAATGACTCATGACAAGCGTCTATATCTTTTTTAGTTGCTCTCGCTAAACCACAAGGGATTGAATTTTTAACACTTTTGCTAATTGCACTTACTGCTTCAAAATCCCCAGGAGATGATATAGGAAATCCAGCCTCAATAATATCAATTCCCATTTCATCAAATACTCTTGATATTTGAATTTTTTCTTCAACACTCATAGAAGCACCCGGCGATTGCTCACCATCTCTCATTGTTGTATCGAAAATAAATACTTTGTCTTTTTTAGGCATAAAATTTTAATGTTAAAATATACAACCTATCGTTTAGATTGCAAAATAAAATAGCAATTTAAACCCAATTTGGAACTAAATTTTACTTCTTATCACTATCTACTAATTTCTTTTTACCAATCCAAGGCATCATAGCTCTTAGTTTTGTACCAACTGTTTCAATTGAGTGTTTGGCTAGTTCCTCCCTAGTCTTTAGGAAATTCTTTTGACCATTTTTACACTCTTCCATCCATTGCTTAGTAAACTTTCCAGATTGAATGTCGGCAAGCACTTCTTTCATTTTTTTCTTAGTTTCCTCTTTATTAATAATTTTAGGTCCTGAAACATACTCACCATACTCTGCAGTATTTGAAATTGAGTAATTCATATTTGCAATTCCACCTTCATAGATAAGATCAACGATTAATTTTACCTCGTGTAAGCACTCAAAATATGCCATCTCTGGTTCATATCCACCCTCAACTAATGTCTCATAACCATTTTTAATTAGTTCTACAAGACCTCCACAAAGCACTGTTTGTTCACCAAATAAATCTGTTTCACATTCATCTTTAAAAGTGGTTTCAATAATTCCAGATCTTCCTCCTCCAATAGCTGATGCATAAGATAAAGCTAAATCTCTAGCTTTTCCTGTTCCATCTTGATGAACTGCCATTAAACAAGGGACCCCACCACCTTTTTCAAATTCACTTCTAACAAGATGTCCCGGACCCTTAGGTGCAACCATAAAAACATCCAAATCTTTTCTTGCTTTGATTAAGTCATAATGAATATTTAGACCATGTGCAAAAGCTAAACTTGTGCCTTCTTTTATTCTTTGTTCGATATGATTTTTATATATTGTTGCTTGAAGCTCATCTGGGGTTAAAATCATACAAACTTCAGCCCATTCAGCTGCATCTGATAAGTTCATTACCTTCAATCCCTTTGACTCAGCTTTTA
>QCAD01000007.1 GCA_003282055.1 Pelagibacteraceae bacterium AG-339-N18 | reverse complement strand
TAATAAAATATTTTAATATATAAAGCGTATGCTTTAAGTTGAATCAACTTGGGGTATAAAGATTACAGAGAAGCTATTTTTTTTGTTATTCTCGAAACATTCCGTGAAGCATTTTGTCTCTTAATAATTCCAGTTTTGGCAACTTTCATTAATTCTGAATTCAACTTAGGTAAGAACTTAAGTGCTTCCGGCTTTTTCTTATTTTCTATCAATTTACTCATTTTTTTTAATGCATTTTTATATCTGCTTTTTCTTGCTTTGTTGATAGCCGTTTGTTTAGAAATTTTTCTTATTCTTTTAATTGCTGATTTTGTGTTTGCCATTGTTGTGCAGCGGGTATAGCTGCTTAAATAGCTATGGTCAATAATATATTTAATATTTTTGACATATTATGCAGAGAAATGTTGATCTATTAGATTGGGTGATTTTCTTGATAACTCCAGAACAACTTGGTCTTTTACAATTTTGTTTATCCCTCCCATATACTTTGAAATTTTTTTGAAATTGACCTATTTCTCCTTTTGTGTTTTTGAAATCCCTAATAGTTGATCCACCTTGTTTGATAGCTTTCAATAAAATTTTTTTTGAATTTTTAATTATTTTTTTTAATTGAAATTTCTTTAAATTTTTGGCCTGTATAAGTGGATTAATCTTTGATAGATATAGAATTTCACTTGCATAAATATTTCCAATTCCTGAGACAAATTTTTGGTCTAATAGGAAACTTTTAATATTCTTTTTTTTTCCTTTAAAAAAATTTGTTAAATGTTTCAAATTAAACTTTTTATCAAAAGGCTCTGGGCCGAATTTTTTAAATCTTTTTTCTAAATTGTCTTCATTATCAATGAAAAGAAAAAAGCCAAATCTTCTTGGATCATTATAAATTAATTTAAAATTGCTAAAAAAAAATTCGATATGATTATGCTTTTCCGGAAGTTTTGGAGAGTGATAAAAGCTAGTATTTGTTAGTAAACTTTTTTTTCTATTTTTTACTATATGGATTGTTCCTGACATCCCTAGATGAATTATGCAAAAACTTTTATTTTCAAATTCAATTATTAAATATTTAGAAAACCTTTTAATATTTGAGATAGATTTATTCTTTAAATTTTTCTCAAAAGAATGTTTTAATTTAAACCTTAAATTTCTATTTCTAACTAAAACCTGGTTGATTTTTTTACCTTTTATATTTTTTGACAGTGAATGTCGGACAATTTCTACTTCTGGTAATTCTGGCATTTAATATTATATTAACAGAATAAATTATTTAAAATGAAACAAATTCTTCAAAATGAAACAAATTCTTCAAAATAAAAACGGTCTTGTTCAAGCTGTATTTGATCAAGTTTTTGATAAATACGATTTAATGAATGATTTCATGTCACTTGGAATACATAGATTGTGGAAAAAAAATTTAATCAATATGATGAAGCCATCAAAAGGTAGGAGTTTAATTGACGTGGCTTGTGGTACAGGAGATATTGGAAAACTTTATTTAAAAAATACCGATGTTAATAGTCAATTAACATGTGTTGATCCTAATAAAGGCATGATTGATAAGGGTAAAAAAAAATTATCAAATTACAAAAATGTTGATTGGGTAGTGTCTAAAGCTGAAAAGTTGCCCTTGAAAAAAAATTTATTTGATTATTATACAATAAGTTTTGGATTGAGAAATACAAGAGATTTAAATAAATCTTTATCTGAAGCCTATCGCGTTTTAAAACCTGGAGGGAGATTCTTTTGTTTAGAGTTTTCTAAAATACAGAATGAAAATTTAGAATTTATTTATAAACAATATTCTAAAATTATTCCTTTAGTTGGTAAATATGTTGTTGGACAAAAAAAACCTTATGAGTACCTAATTGAAAGTATTGAGAACTTTATAAATCAGGAAGAATTACTAGAACTTATGAAAAAAAATAATTTTGAAAAATGTAATTACAGAAATTTAAGCAACGGAATAGTTTCAATTCATAGCGGTTGGAAAATTTAATGATAAAAAAAATAATAACGTTATTCAAACTCGGAAGAAAAATAGCAAAATCTGATATTTTAAATATAATTTCAAAATTTCAGGAGCCACCATTTGTAATCAAAATTTTGTTTAAGATACTATCAATTTCTTTTTTTACTAAAAAAAAAATAGATTTAAATAAAAATGAAGGTCAGAGATTATCAGACTCATTAGAGTCTATGGGTACAACTTTCATAAAACTTGGACAATTCTTAGCTACAAGACCAGACATTATTGGTGAAAATCTTTCAAGACAGCTTGAAAATCTTCAAGACAAGCTTCCACCTTTTTCATTATTACAAGCAAAAGAAATTATTAAGTATGATCTGGGTGTAGATACTTATAATTCAATCATAAACTTAAGTGAACCAGTGGCTGCTGCATCAATAGCTCAGGTACATAAAGCTCAAATAAATGATAATGGAACTTTAAAAGATGTTGCAATAAAAATTTTACGACCAGATATAAAAAAAATTTTTAACGATGAGATAGATGCGATGATGCTTTTTGCTTTTTTAATAGAATCATTTGTAAAAAAAACAAAAAGATTAAAATTAGTTGAGGTAGTTTTTTTATTAAAAGAAATTACAAACTTAGAAATGGATCTAAGATTTGAGGCAGCAGCTGCAAATGAATATGCAGAAAATACTAAAAATGATGTTGGATTTAGAGTACCTCAAATTTATTGGAATTTCACAAGCGAAAATGTAATGACTTTAGATTGGGTTGATGGAATTTCAATAAGAGAGACACAGGAACTTAAAAATAGAAACCTGGATACAAAGAAAATTGCTGATGATATTATTCAAAATTTTTTACGCCACGCCGTAAGAGATGGTTTTTTTCATGCAGATATGCACCAAGGTAATATTTTTATAGATAACAATGGTCATATTGTGCCTATTGATTTTGGAATAATGGGACGGCTAGACAAAATAAGCAAAAGGTTTTTAGCAGAAATATTATTTGGTTTTGTTCAAAGAGATTATCGTAAAGTTGCAGAGGTACATTTAGCTGCAGGTCTTGTTCCGAGAGAGGTTCCAATTGATGATCTTGCACAAGCCTTAAGATCTATTGGCGAACCGATTTTTGGTCAATCTGTAAAAGATATATCTGGAGGAAAGTTGTTAAAACAATTATTTGACGTTACCGAAAAATTTAATATGCAGACTCAACCCCAGCTTCTTATGCTACAAAAAACAATGGTTGTTGTTGAGGGTGTAGCTAGAAAATTGAATCCCAACACTAATATATGGACCACCTCAAAACCTGTGCTTGAAAACTGGTTAAAAGAAACGAAAGATCCTTTAACTACAATAAATGAAACAATTCAAAACACATCTGAGGTAATTAAAAGATTACCAGAATTTCCACAAATAATGGATAAGGCAAATCAAGCTTTGACCTATTTAGCTAGTGGACAGATTCCCCAAAATTCAAATTCCTACACAGCTTTAAATACAAAAAAATCAGAAATGATTGCCTTTAGAAATCAATCTATAATTGGCTTTTTAATCCTTGTAATCTTTAGTCTATTGGTATTTTAATTCATACAATGAATAATTTAAAAGGTAAAAAAATCTTATTAATAATTTGTGGTGGAATAGCAGCTTATAAAAGTCTTGAAATAATAAGACTTTTAAAAAAAGATGGTGTAATTATAAAAACAATACTCACAAAAAGTGGTGCTGAATTTGTGACACCTCTTTCGATTACATCTTTATCCCAATCTAAAGTTTATAAAGATCTTTTTAGTTTAGAAAATGAAGAGGAAATGGATCACATTAGTCTTTCAAGATGGGCAGACCTCATCTTAATTGCACCTGCTACAGCTAATACAATATCTAAGCTTGCAAATGGAAATTCTGATGATTTAGCATCTACAGTTATCCTTGCCTCAAATAAAGAAATCTTTATTGCTCCCGCAATGAATGTGAGAATGTGGGATCATCAATCTACCAAACAAAATATAGCTAAACTTAGAACCTATAACTACAGATTAATTGGCCCCGAAATTGGAGATATGGCATGTGGAGAATATGGAGAAGGAAAAATGTCAGAACCAAGAGAAATAATCAATCAGTTAGAAATTTATCTAAGAAATTTAAAGACAAACAAAAAGTACAGAGCAATTGTGACCGCAGGACCGACTAATGAATATATTGATCCAATAAGGTATATCACAAACAAATCAAGTGGTAAGCAAGGCTACGAAATTGCAAAATCATTATCAAAAAAAGGTTTTGAAACAACTTTAATTTCTGGACCAACAAATTTAGAGTTAAATGATGAAATTAATTTAATAAAAGTCGAAACTGCTGAGGAGATGTTTCAATCAACTCTAAAAAGTTTACCAGCTGATGTAGCAATATTTTCAGCTGCAGTATGTGATTATAAAGCAAAAGAAGTTTCTAAAATAAAAATTAAAAAAAAAGATAAACTAAATTTAAATTTAGAAAAAAATGTGGATATTCTTGATTATGTTTCTAATCATAACTCTTTAAGACCTAAACTTGTAGTCGGTTTTGCTGCAGAGACAAATAATTTGGAAAATTATGCAAATAAAAAACTTAACGAAAAAAATTGTGATTGGATCGTTGCAAACGATATATCAAACAATTCAATAGGGTTTAACTCAGATTTTAATGAAGTCTCAATCTTTTATAAAAATAAGAAAACAGATAAATTAATGTATAAACCTAAATCTGAAATTTCAGATGAATTAGTGGAAAAGATTATTAATCATTTAAACTAATGATTAAGGTTTTAGTTAAAAAATTAAATTCCTCTGCTAAATTACCTTCATATAAAACCAATGGTGCATCTGGTATGGACCTCATAGCCTGCATAAATAAACCAATTGATTTAAAACCAGGTAAGTCTTTTCTTGTGCCAACTGGATTATCAGTTGCATTCCCTGAAGAATATGAAATCCAAATTAGACCAAGATCAGGATTAGCGGCACAAAATAGTATCAGTGTTTTGAACACACCTGGTACTATTGATAGTGATTACAGAGGAGAACTTAAAATTATTTTGTTCAACCATGGAAATAAAAATTTTAAAATTAATAAAAATGATAGAATTGCTCAAATGGTCTTAACTCCAGTTATTAAAATGGATCTAGAAGAAACTGATGAACTTCCAGTGTCAATAAGAGGAGAAAGAGGTTTTGGTTCAACTGGTAAATGAAAAATAGTCTAAGCAAATCCCAAATTGAGAGGTTTTCAAGACAATTAGTTTTAAAAAATATAGGTACAAAAGGTCAAAAAAAAATTTTATCCTCAAGTATCTTAATTGTTGGTGTTGGGGGCTTAGGCTGCCCTGCTGCAGAAAATCTAGTAAGAGCTGGTATTGGAACAATTGGTCTTATAGACAATGATATTATTAATCTTTCAAATATTCACCGACAAAGTTTATTCAGTTCAAAGGATATTAAAAAGTTAAAGGTTAATGTGGCTGCAAAAAAACTTAAAGAAATAAACCCTCTTACAAAAATTAAGACTTATAAATCAAATCTTAACAAAAACAATATCGAGAAGATAATTAAAAATTATGAGATAATAATTGACGGTTCTGATAATTTTAAAACTAAATTTTTAATTAACGATTATTGTATTAAACTAAAAAAAAAATTGATAACTGGGGCAATAAGTAAATTTGATGGGCATGTATTTACATTTGATTTTAAAGATAGAAAAACAGCCTCTTTAAAAAATTTTTATCAAGAAAAACAAATTTCTGATGATAATCTAAACTGTGAATTTGATGGAGTGGTTGGTACAACAGCTACAATTGTAGGAACAACACAGGCTAATGAGGCTTTAAAGATGATTGTAGAAATTGGGAAAAATTTAAAAAATCAAATATTAATTATTGATCTTTTGAATTTAAATTTTAGGAAAGTTAGATTTAAAAAAAGATAATATAAAATTAAACAATGAATAGAATTATCTTTTTAATCTTAATTTGTATTTTTTTTCCATTAAATGTTTTTTCGGAAGAAACTTTTCTTTCTTTAAAAAAAAATAAAGTAAATGTTAGATATGGCCCTGGATTTGAGTATCCTATAAAGTATATCTATACAAAAATTGATCTTCCTATCAAGCAAATTGATAAAAAGGAGAACTTTAGGAGAATTATCGATTTAAAAAATAATAGTGGGTGGATACATGTTTCTCAGCTTAAAAAAGCTAATTCTATAATACCAAAAAAAGATAAAATCTTGTTTAGCAAACCAACAAATTTTTCAAAACCTTTGGCGAAAATTAAAAAAGGTAGAGTTCTATTAGTTCAGAGTTGCAAAGACGATTGGTGTAAAATCAAAACTGAAAGTTTAAAAGGTTGGGTCAGAACAGAGTATATGTGGGGTATCAAGTAGTTCAAGAAACTATTTTTTTATCTTAAACGTTGGACTATTTTTGTTGTTCGCAGACATCCTTAATTACAGGAGTATTTGCACAGTCTAAACATTTTGTTTTCTGAACAATGCAGCCATCATCAAGAATCTGAACATCAACAGTTTTATCACATTTTGAACATATCGATGAAATTGTTAATCCACATTTTTTACAATTATAATTTTGTATTTGCATAATTAAAAAATAGATATAAATGAAATTATTTCAATAATAATGCATGAGAATGATTATTATTAGCGTGTTTTTTTTGCGAATGATTACTAATTGCTTTTTTTTTGCAGATAATTGATCAAACTATTTTTTTGATTTACTTGCCCACCACTTGTCTAAAATAAAATACCAAACTGAATTAGCGATTGGTTCAACTATAGCATCTGTTAATGCAACAGCAAAACTAACATCAGCGACTAACATTAAAACTGTAATTGCAATTGCAAAATGTCCAATTGTATAAATTATTGTTCTTAAAATCGAACCTTTGTTATTTCGATAAATACTTTGAGTTGCCTGAAATATTCCGTTTGTAATTTCCATTAATTTTTAAAAGGACTTTCAAGTACACATGCTACAAGGTGTATTCTAGCTTGCTCACCACCATTAAAAAAATTGTGGTACTTAGTATTATTTGTTATCCACACTTTACCATCAGCTGGAAGATGTTTTGCTACATTTTCAATAACCATTGAACAACCTTTGTTGGTAATAATAGGCACATGAAGTCTGCATTCAGGGTCTTTGTGCCAACTTAAAGTTGATCTAGGTTCCTTTAGCAAAAGTCTGACCCTTCCCAGTCTAAATCTCTTACTTAGTGTCTCATATACTTCTTGGAAGTAAGTCTTTTCAAATTCGGGGATTAACTGCGTATATTTTGTCTCATCTATGTCAAAATCTCTTGATACTTCCTTTCCAGTGTCATCAGCTATTGTCCAATATTTACCTCTTATATTATTGCCTTCAATAGAACTTATATCATTAGGAATTTGATTTAAAGGTATTGCACCAAAATGTTTCACCCCAGGAGAATTAAATTTTTTAATTTCTAAAATTTTTTTTAAGTCGTCTCTTAATCTAGAAATATCAAAACTAAGATTGGGAACTTCATGAAAGTCCTCAAAGTTTGTTATTACCATATTTTTTTTTCCATTTTTTTAATTTAATTTCAAATCAAATCTATCTGAATTCATAACCTTTACCCAAGCAGTGATAAAATCATTTACAAATTTATGACCTGAGTCTGCACATGCATAAACCTCGGCTAGAGCTCTTAGTTGAGAATTTGAACCAAAAATCAGATCGACCCTGGTTGCTTTCCATTTAATTTTCTGGGTTTTTCTGTCTCTTCCTAAGAATGTTTGCTCTGATTTATTCTCTTCTTTCCAAGTTATATTCATATCTAATAAATTTACAAAATAATCATTGGTAAGGGTACCAGGCTTGTTAGTGAAAACACCATGATCTGAACCATCGTAATTTGTGTTTAAAACTCTCATTCCGCCTATAAGAGCAGTCATTTCAGGTGCAGTTAAACCCATTAACTGAGCCTTATCAACTAACTTTTCCTCAGCGGAAACATTTGAAGCCCCTCCATTAAGATAGTTTCTAAAACCATCTGCTTGTGGTTCAAGAAGACTAAAAGAATTAACATCAGTCTGATCTTGTCTGGCATCGCCTCGACCAGCTGAGAAGGGCACATTAACATTATAACCAGCTTTTTTTGCAGCCATTTCGATACCTACACCACCCGCCAAGACAATTAAATCAGCTATAGATACACTTTTATTTTTGCTATCAAATTTACTTTTAACTTTATTCAAAGCCTTAATTACTGTTAATAGTTTCTTTGGATTGTTAACCTTCCAATTTTTTTGAGGTTCAAGCATAATTCTTGCGCCATTAGCTCCACCTCTCTTATCTGAGCCTCTAAAAGTGGATGCTGATGCCCATGCTGTAGAAACTAAATCTGATATAGATATTTTTGATTTAGAAATTTTTGATTTTAAATTTTTAATATCTTTTGATTTAAGTTTATATCTTGGTTTATCAATTGGATCTTGCCAAATTAATTGTTCTTTAGGAACATCACTGCCAAGGTAACAAACTCTAGGACCCATGTCTCTATGAGTTAATTTAAACCAAGCCCTAGCAAATGCATCATGAAACTCCTCAGGGTTTTGATGAAAATGCTTAGTTATAGGTCCATAACTTGGATCAACTTTCATTGATATGTCTGTTGTTTGCATCATTGGTGGATGAAGTACACCTTTCTGGTGTGCATCTGGAACCATTTTAATGTTTTGACCATTTTTCTTTGGCGTCCATTGATGAGCACCCGCAGGACTTTTTGTAAGTTCCCAATCATGACCGTATAAACAATCTAAATATCCCATGTCCCATTTAATAGGATTTTGTGTCCAAGCTCCCTCAATACCGCTACTAATTGCATCTACCCCTTTTCCAGACTTATATCCACTATTCCATCCAGTAGATTGATCTTGGAGTCTTGAAGCTTCTGGATCTGGACCTTTGTATGACTCAGATGCTGCACCATGAGATTTTCCAAATGTGTGTCCGCCAGCCACTAATGCTGCTGTTTCATAATCATTCATTGCCATTCTTCCGAATGTTTCTCTAATATCGTGTGCAGCAAGTTTTGGATCTGGATTTGCGTCTGGACCCTGTGGATTTACATAAATCAAACCCATGTGTGAAGCACCCAACGGCTGTTCTAAATCTCTGGTGCCGCTATATCTTTCTACACCCAGCATCTCTTTTTCTGAACCCCAATAAATGTCATCCTCTGGCTCCCAGATATCAGTTCTACCTGCTCCGAAGCCAAATGTTTTAAAACCCATTGAATCTAAAGCCACATTTCCAACTAGTATAAAAAGATCAGCCCATGAAATTTTACTTCCATATTTTTTCTTAATGGGCCATAACAGCAGCCTTGCTTTGTCTAAATTTACGTTATCTGGCCAAGAATTAAGCGGAGCAAATCTTTGATTTCCTGTGCCAGCACCACCTCTACCATCGCCTGTTCTATAGGTTCCTGCCGCGTGCCAAGCTAATCGAATAAACAATGGACCGTAATGACCATAATCAGCTGGCCACCAATCCTGCGAGTCTGTCATTAATTTTTTTAAATCTTTTTTTAAAGCTTTGTAATTCAATTTTTTAAATTCTTTTGCATAACTAAATTTTTTATCCATAGGGTTAGAAAGATCAGAGTGCTGACTAAGAATTTTAAGATTTAAACTATTTGGCCAAAAATCTCTAACTGTTTGACCTCTTCCTGCAGAAAATTTTGCAGGTGTTCCCACTCCTGTGAAGGGACATTTACTTAGTTCATTAGCTTTAAAAGTTTTATTTTTAAAATTTTCAGTACTCATTTAATTTCCTTTAATTTAGTTGACTTATCTAGTTTATAATGGTTCTAAATAAGTGTCAATTGGTTAATAATGACGCTAAATTGATCGAAAACTTAGTCTTCAAGTTTTACTAGAACCTCAACGGATTTTATTCTCTTTCCATTAATTTTTTTTTTAATATTTATAGGTCCTACATCTGAATTTTCTAAATCAATCAGTTTTTGATCTTTAAGATCATAAAAATGATGATGATCCGTAACATTAGTGTCAAAATAAGTCTGGTTTGAATTTATAGGTATTTGTTTTAAATAGCCTTTTTTTTCAAACGCATGGACTGTATTATAGACTGTTGCTAAGGAGATCTTATTATCTATCTTGTTTTTAATCTTTTTCTCTAACTCGTTTATTGTAAAGTGGAATGTTTTTTCAGTATTAAACAATACTTCACATATTTGAAGTCTTTGTTTCGTGGGTCTTAGTCCAGAATTTCTTAATTTATCTTTATATTTCACTATTTAAGCTTATTGTTAGTTATAATTATTCTAAAGTAGTATTATAATTATATTATATAATGCCAAAATCAAGTAAATAAGAGTACTCAATTTTATGAAAAAAAACTCTTACTCATATGATGAGCTAATAAATTGTGGCGAGGGCAAACTATTTGGTCCAGGTAACGCTAAATTACCTCTTCCACCAATGCTTATGTTTGATAGAATTACAGAGATTAATAATGATAAAGGAGCTTTTAATAAAGGTTCATTAAAAGCAGAATTAGATATTAAAAATGATCTCTGGTTTTTTGATTGTCACTTTAAAAAAGACCCTGTCATGCCAGGATGTCTAGGTTTAGATGCAATGTGGCAGTTAGTAGGTTTTTTTCTTGGCTGGCAAGGGAATCCTGGTAAAGGAAGGGCTTTAGGAGTCGGTAATGTTAAATTTACAGGAGAAGTTTTACAAACTGTAAAAAATGTAAGATATGAGATAGATATGAAAAAAATCATGTCACCTGGTGGAACAACTGTTGGTCTTGCAAATGGAATACTGCTTGCCGATGAAAAAAAAATATACTCAGCAGACAATTTAAAAGTAGGATTATTTAAGTAATGAGAAGGGTTATGATTACTGGTTTAGGTGTAGTTTCTTGTTTGGGTAACAATCAAGAGGAAGTACATCAATCTTTGTTAAAATCTAAACCAGGAATTTCTTTTGCTGAGGAATATAAGGAACATAATTTGAAGAGCCACGTTCATGGCAAACCAAAAATTAAACTAGAGGACTATATAGACAGAAAAACAATTAGATTTATGGGTTCTGGATCAGCTTACAACTATATAGCTATGAAAGAGGCAATTACTGACTCTGGATTGGAGGAAAAAGATATAAGTAATTTTAAAACAGGAATTGTGATGGGATCAGGTGGTCCTTCAATAGAAAACGTCATATTAGCAGCAGATAAAACGAGAGCTAAAACTCCAAAACTTATGGGCCCTTTTATTGTGCCAAGAACAATGGCAAGCACAGCTTCAGCTACCCTTGCTGTTCCTTTTAAAATTAAAGGAACTAACTACACGATGAGTTCTGCTTGTGCAACGAGTGGACATTGTATTGGAAATTCTATGGAATTAATTCAGATGGGTAAACAGGATATTGTTTTTGCTGGTGGAAGTGAGGAAATTCATTGGGCCATGACTGCAATGTTCGATGCTATGACAGCATTATCGTCTAAATATAACGATACTCCCAAAACTGCATCAAGAGCTTATGATAAAACGAGAGATGGTTTTGTAATTGCTGGTGGTGGTGGTGTGCTTGTGCTTGAAGAATATGAACATGCTAAAGCAAGAGGGGCTAAAATATACGCAGAATTAACTGGTTATGGTGCAACTTCTGATGGATACGATATGGTAGCTCCATCAGGTGAAGGGGCGGTACGTTGTATGAAGATGGCTATGGCAACATCAAAAAATAAAATTGATTATATAAATACCCATGGAACTTCTACTCCAGTTGGAGATATTACGGAATTAAATGCTGTTAAAGAAGCTTTTGGAAATGAAATTCCAAAAATTAGTTCCACAAAATCACTATCAGGACATCCATTAGGAGCTGCATCTGTTCATGAAGCTATCTATTGTTTGATTATGATGAAAAATAATTTCATAGCAGGATCTGCTAATATAAATGAAATAGATGAAGAGGCTAAAAAATTTCCAATAGTTGCTAAAACAGAAACAGGAGTAACTTTAAATACTGTAATGTCTAATAGTTTTGGTTTTGGTGGAACCAATGCTGCTTTAATTTTTGAGAAAGTAAAATCATGACCTTAATGAAAGGTAAAAAAGGATTAGTAATGGGAGTTGCTAACGAAAGATCTATTGCTTGGGGTATTTCACAAAAACTTGCTGAAGCTGGAGCAGAACTAGCATTTACTTATTTAGGGGATGCGCTTAAAAAAAGAGTAATTCCTTTGGCAGAAAGATTAAATTCAAAAGTTACATTTAGTTGTGATGTTGAAAAAAAAGATGATGTAACAAAATTATTTGAAGATCTTAAATCTCAGTGGGGTGAAATTGACTTTGTGGTTCATGCTATTGCATTTTCAGATAAATCAGAATTATCTGGAGAGTATTTAAACACAACTAGAGAAAATTTTCTAAAAAGCATGTTAATTTCGTGTTTTTCATTCACTGAAGTTGCGAAAGAAGCTTCTAAAGTAATGAAAGAGGGCGGAAGTTTAATAACTTTAAGCTATGAAGCAAACAAAGCTATTCCAAATTACAACGTAATGGGTGTATGTAAAGCAGCATTAGAGTCTAGTGTTAAATATTTAGCTAGAGATTTGGGTAAAAAAGGTATGAGAGTTAATGCAATAAGCGCTGGGCCAATTAAAACATTAGCCGCTTCTGCTATAGGAGACGCAAAATTCCTTTATAAATGGAATGAAGATCACTCTTTACTAAAAAAGAATGTGGATATTCATGATGTTGGAAACTCAGCATTATACTTACTAAGTGACCTTGCAAATGGTGTTACTGGTGAAATTCACTATGTAGATGCTGGATACAACAAAGTTGGTATGCCAGATCCCAAAAATATTACCTAAAATTAAAACCCACCCCGCCAATTGTTTTTATCATTAAATTGGTCTTTTTCTTTTTTAGAAATGGGCCTAGATAAATAATAAATCACAAATGCTATACAAACTAAAAATATTAATATCTCCATAACTCTTAAGATTTATTCAGTAGCTTGTTTCATGGAAAGTTTAACTTTGCCTCTATCGAAACCGATTACTTTAACTTTTACTTCATCACCCTCTTTGACAACATCGGTTACTTTAGCAACTCTTTTAGCTGCTAGTTCTGATATATGAACTAATCCATCTTGCTTTCCAAGGAAATTTACAAATGCACCAAATTCCATGATTTTCATAACTTTACCTGGATAAATTTTATTCAGTTCAGCTTTGGCTGTGATATCTTTGATCATTTGCATAGCAGTATTTCTAGACTCTTCATCTGGAGCAGCAACTGTGACAACCCCTTCGTCATTTACATCAACTTTAGCACCTGATTTTTCAACAATTTCTCTAATTGTTGCTCCACCTTTTCCAATTACTGCAGCAATATCTTTTTTATCAACAGTAACTTGTTCCATTTTTGGAGTGTGCTTTCCAACATCAGATCGAGACTGACCTAAAGCTTTATTCATTTCACCTAAGATATGAATTCTTCCTTCTTTAGCTTGTTTTAAAGCTTGCTCCATGATTTCAAAAGTTATACCTGTGATTTTAATATCCATTTGAAGTGAAGTGATCCCATCTTTAGTTCCAGCAACTTTAAAGTCCATATCTCCAAGGTGATCCTCATCACCAAGAATATCAGATAAAACACTAAAATCATCGCCTTCTTTAATTAAACCCATTGCAATACCTGCAACTGGTTCTTTTATTGGAACACCAGCATCCATCAATGCTAAAGAGGTACCGCAGACAGTGGCCATTGAAGAAGAGCCGTTAGACTCAGTAATTTCAGAAACTACTCTAAAAGTATATGGAAAGGAATCTTTTGATGGTAATGAAGAATGTATCGCTCTCCAAGCTAATTTACCATGCCCAATTTCTCTTCTTCCAGTTCCTATTCTGCCAGTTTCTCCAACTGAAAATGGAGGAAAATTATAGTGAAGCATAAATCTCTCTCTTTGCAGTCCATCTAAACTTTCAATTCTTTGTTCATCGTCAGATGTACCTAGAGTGGCTGTAACAATCGCTTGTGTTTCTCCTCTTGTAAATAAAGCAGAACCATGAGTCCTTGGTAAAACTCCCACCTCACATGAAATAGATCTCACATCAGATAATCCCCTACCATCAATCCTATTTTTGTTTTTAAGAATATCTGTTCTTACAATTGATTTTTCTAAATTCTTAAGCTGAGAATTTACATCAAGATCAGTATACTTATCATCATCCTCATAAAGTTTTTTTGCTTTATCAGTTATCTCTGAGATTTGATTTGATCGATCTTGCTTATCTTTTGTAGCAAAAGCTTTTTTAAGGTCCTCGGTAAATGTAGAGTCTAGTTTTTTCTTTACTTCAGACAGATCTTTTTTCTCTACAATCCACTCAGGTTTTTTGCACTCATTTGCAAGTTCTTCGATCATTTTAATTACAGGTACAAAACCTTCATGACCAAATTTAACTGCATTTAACATTTCTTCCTCTGATAGACCTTTTGCCTCTGACTCCACCATAAGCACAGCATCTTTAGTGCCTGCTACAACCAAATCTAAACTTGAATTTTCTAATTCAGTTTTTGATGGGTTTAAAACATATTTTCCATCAATAAATCCTACTCTAGATGCTCCTACAGGTCCCATAAATGGCATGCCGGAAATAGCTAGTGCTGCTGATGAAGCTATAATTGATAAAATATCAGCTTCATTTTCTTTATCATACGAAATTACAGTTGGTAATAACTGAACTTCATTTTTAAACGCATCTGGAAATAAGGGTCTAATTGGTCTGTCAATTAATCTAGAGATTAATGTTTCGCTTTCAGTAGGTCTTGCCTCTCTTTTAAAATATCCCCCTGGGATCTTTCCCGCTGCATAATATTTTTCTTGGTAATTGACAGATAATGGAAAGTAATCCACATCAGGATTAACTTTTTTTGCTCCTACAACTGTTGCTAAAACAACTGTTTCTCCGCATGTCGCAATTATTGCACCGTCTGCCTGTCTTGCTACTTTGCCTGTTTCTAAACTTATTTTTTTTCCTGCTACTTCAATTTCCTTCTTATATACTTTAAACATTTCATTTCCATTTCTTTTCGTTCACTTTATTCCATTACATTCTATCTATTTTGACTTTTATTTTCTTAAACTCAATTTAGACAGTACATTTTTGTATGAATCCATTCTATTCTTTTTCAGGTATTCTAACAATTTCTTCCTTTTATTAACCGCTCTCAGCAATCCAACAGATGAATGTTTATCCTTTTTAAATTGCTTGATATGTTTAGATAGAATTTCAATTCTTTCAGTAAGCAAAGCAATTTGAACCTCTGAGGAACCTGTGTCCTTATCATGCATTGCTAATTCTTGTGCTTTTTTATTCATAACTCTTACTTTCTACTCATTTGTTTGTTTAATTAAATTTTCTATTTTTTCTGCATACTCAAAAGACTCATCTTTTCTAAAAAGCAATTTTGGCAAAAATTTCATAACCACTTTTTGTGATAAAATTTTTCTTATTAAGAACGAGTACTCTTTTAAAACATCTATGGTTTCTTCTGCATCTTTTCCTCCTAATGGAAGAACATATGCCTTGGCTATTTTTAAATCAGAACTCATTCTTACTTCGGTGACCGTTATAGTGTTAGTTTCTAAATTCGGCACTTTAGCCTCATTTCTAATAAAAATCATGCTTAAAGATTGCTTGATCATTTCACCAACTCTTAACTGTCTTTGTGACATCGGTTTTCCTATTCGATCTACCATTATATTGACCTCTCTGTGGACGTTACATTAAAAGCCTCAATTGTATCGTTTTTTTGAAAATCTGTATAATCTTTCACTGTAATACCACATTCTTGACCATCACTAACCTGTTTAACTTGGTTTTTTTCTCTAAATATTGAAGAAACCTTACCGGTATAAATAATAGATCCATCTCTAATAATTCTTACATCTGATGCACTATTGATTTCTCCTTCTGTCACTCTTGATCCAGCGACTTTGCCTGCTCCAGAAACTTTAAAAATCTCTAAAATCTGAGCTGTACCTGTGATCTTTTCTTGTATATCAGGCGCTAATAACCCTGACATTCTTTTTTTTATATAATCTAAAACTTCGTAAATTATGTTATAGGATGAAATTTTTATCTTTTCATCTTCAGCAAGTTTTTTTGCCTCTTTGCTTGGCTTAACATTAAAAGCAACTAAAACAGCATTTGAAGCTTTAGCTAAAGTGACATCTGTCTCAGTTACCATTCCAATATCAGCTAAAATTATTTTAGGCTTAACTTCGTCATGACTAATTTGAGAAATAGCATTTTTAATAGCCTCTGAAGATCCATGTACATCTGATTTAATAATCATATTAAGTTCTTTTGACGAGTTTTTTGAAAATGCAGATTCTTGAGTTGTTAAAGATATTGGATTATTGCCCTCTTTTTTTTCTTGAGCTCTGTTTTCACTCAATATTTTAGCTTCTTTTTCTGTTTCTAAAACAATAAAATCGTCACCCGCTTTTGATGCACCATTGATTCCTAAAATTTCTACCGGTGTTGAGGGTGCAGCTTCATTAATATTTTGACCTTTATCGTCTATGATAGCTCTTACTTTCCCCCATTTTAAACCACTTACAAAAAAATCTCCTTTTTTAAGCATACCAGTTGTTACAATTATATTTGCAACTGGTCCTCTACCAATATCTATTTTTGACTCTAGAACTATTCCAGTTGCTTTGGAATCATAATCTGTTTTGAGATCTAAAATCTCAGCTTGAAGAATTATTGACTCAATAAGTTTATCTAAGTTTTTTTTTGTCTTTGTTGATATTTCAACCATTAAAGTGTCTCCAGAAAGATCTTCTGCAATCAATTCATGCTCAAGTAACTGATTTTTAATCTTTTGTGGATCTGCTTCTGGTAGATCGCATTTATTTATTGCAACTACTATCGGAACATTTGCTGCTTTGGCATGCTTTATTGACTCGACTGTTTGTGGTTTAACTCCATCATCTGCGGCAACTACTAATACAACTAAGTCAGTCAATTTGGATCCTCTTGCCCTCATTTCTGTAAAAGCAGCATGACCAGGTGTATCTATGAAAGTTAATTTATTTCCATTGCTATCGATTTGATAAGCTCCTATGTGTTGAGTTATCCCTCCAAATTCACCTGAAACTACGTTTGCACTTCGTAAAACATCTAGCACAGAAGTTTTGCCATGATCAACGTGGCCCATAACGGTTACAATTGGAGGTCTATTCTTAAGATTTTCAGTCCTTGAAGCTTTAATTTTTTTAATTATCTCCTCTGCTTTTTCTTCTCTGATCGGGTTATGTCCAAACTCTTTTACTAAATACTCCGCAGTGTCAGCGGCTAAGGTTTGATTAATTGTGACTGTAACACCCATTCCAAATAAGTACTTTATAACGTTGCTTGACTGCTCTGCCATTCTATTTGCGAGCTCCCTAACAGTTATTGCCTCAGGTATATTTATATCTCTTTTTATCTGTTTAAGGTTTTCATTATTCTGTTCTTTACTCTGATTTTTGCTCTCTTTTTCGCGTGCTCTTCTTACAGACGCTAAGCTTCTTTCTCTTGCTTCAATTTCATCACTTAATGCCCTGGAAACAGTTAATTTCACCTCTCTTTTTTTAGTACCAATTTTAAGTTTTTTATCTTTTACATTTGACTCATCTTTTAATCTTTTTGTAGCTCTTTGTTCGGCTAGTTTTCTTTTTTCAAAATCACTTGCATTAGATTTAAATTTAGACTCAAAAAGAGGTCTCTTAGGCACATATGAACTTCCTCTTTTTGCTGATTTGTTATTTGATTTTTCTATTACTACAGACCGTTTACCTGAAAATTTATTAACATCGATATTTTTTAACGGTTTTTTGGTCTTGGTGGATACAGATAATTTTAATTTTTTTTCCATAACTCATCTCTTAATCTTTATAAACAATTCTTCTAGCTGACATAATTAACTCATCAGCTTCTTCCTTTGAAAGAGCAAAATCTTCAAGATATCCCTCAATTTTTATTTTGTTTCCTTTAATAATGTCATAACCTCCTGTTAGTTCATCAGAGGCCAAATCAGCAAACTCTTCCAAGGAAAGAATCTTTTGCTCTCCTAATGTAACAAGCATACCCGGTGTTAGACCTTTTAGATTTATCAATGACTCGCCTAAACCTAACTCTTTAATTCTTTTTGAAATATCTTCTTGATCTTTTTTGTGAAAGTCTTTTGATCTTTCAATAAGTGCTTTTGCTGTTTCCTCTTCAATTCCCTCAATTTTAGTTAAATTTTCAACTGAACTATCTTTTATATCATCAATTGTAGCAAATCCCTCTGCAACAAGTAGTTGTCCGAGTGTTTCATCAAGTTCCAAATTTTTGACAAAATTTTCTGTTTTTTCCTTAAAATCCTGCTGCCTTTTCTCTGAGTCCTCCTGATCTGTCATGATATTGATTTCATAATTAAGTAATTTAGTAGCAAGACGTACATTTTGACCTCTTCGACCGATAGCCTTACTTAAATTCTCCTCAGTCAGTATTACATCTAATTTTTTTCTCTCAGAATCAACATTTACTCTTAAAACATCAGCCGGAGACAACGCGCTAGATACTAAAATTGCTGGATCTTCTGACCAATTTACAATATCAATTTTTTCACCTTGAAGTTCATTTACCACCGCTTGAACTCTCGATCCTCTCATACCAACACAAGCTCCAACAGGATCTAATGATGCATCAATAGCTTTAACACATATTTTTGCTCTACTACCAGGATCTCTTGAAGAAGATTTTATTTCTATAAGTCCATCATAAATTTCTGGAACTTCCTGAATAAAAAGCTTTTCCATAAATTTTGGGTGTGCTCTCGACAAAAATATTTGTTGGCCTCTTTGCTCTCTTCGCACATCAAAACAATAAGCTTTTATTCTGTCGCCTGCTTTTATATTTTCTCTCGGTATTAACTCATTTTTTTGAATAATTGCCTCCGTTCTACCTAAGTCTACTATTACATTTCCAAATTCTAACCTTTTTACGATCCCACTCAAAATTGTGTCTTTTTTATCAATAAAATCATTAAATTGTCTCTCTCGCTCAGCATCTCTTACATTAGAACTAATTACTTGTTTTGCAATCTGAGCTGCAATTCTTCCAAAATCAAAAGATGGTAATGGTTGTAAAACTTCATCTCCTATTGACTTATTTTTATTATTATCATCAAGATTGATTGCATCCTCTAGATTAATTTCCATATTTGAATTTTCTGGATTTTCTGCAACGACTAATTTTCTAAATATTTCAATGTCACCATTGTCTCTATTT
>QCAD01000006.1 GCA_003282055.1 Pelagibacteraceae bacterium AG-339-N18 | reverse complement strand
CTATATATCTTTGCTGTATCTTCACTTGGGGTATACGGGATTATCATGGGTGGTTGGGCTTCCAATTCGAAATATCCATTTTTAGGATCAATAAGATCTGCTGCACAAATGGTTTCTTATGAAGTTTCTATAGGGATAATTATTATAAATGTATTATTATGTGTAGGATCACTAAATCTAAGTGACATTGTGCTCGCTCAACAAAATATGTGGTTCATAATTCCTTTATTTCCAATGTTTGTAATTTTTTTTATTTCCTCTTTAGCTGAAACAAATAGACCACCATTTGATTTACCAGAGGCAGAAGCAGAATTAGTTGCTGGATATCAAACCGAATACTCTGGAATGATGTATGCAATGTTCTGGCTAGGAGAATATGCAAATATTTTATTAATGTGTGCTTTAGGCTCAATATTATTTTTAGGAGGATGGCTTTCACCTATCGATATATTTCCATTTAATTTGATACCGGGAACTATATGGTTAATTTTCAAAATATTATTGTTATTTATATTGTTTGCTCTAGTAAAAGCAGTTGTACCGAGATATAGGTATGATCAACTGATGCGATTGGGTTGGAAAATATTTCTTCCACTATCTTTAATTTATGTGGTTTTAACTGCGAGTTATTTATTTTATTTTAACCTTTTACCCTCAATTTAGATGAAAATTACAAGACTTTTTAAAACAATATTTATGGTCGATTTCATTACTGGCTTACTTATTGCAATAAAAGAAATGTTTAAATCAAAAAAAACAATTAATTATCCTTTTGAAAAAGGAAAAATTAGCCCAAGATTTAGAGGTGAACATGCATTAAGACGATATCCAAATGGTGAGGAAAGGTGTATAGCATGTAAGCTTTGTGAGGCTGTATGTCCAGCACAAGCTATCACAATTGAGTCAGCGGAAAGATCTGATGGAAGTAGAAAAACTACACGTTACGATATCGATATGATGAAATGTATTTATTGCGGTTTATGTGAGGAGTCCTGCCCTGTTGACGCAATTGTGCAAGGTCCAAATTTTGAATTTTCAACAGAGACAAGAGAAGAGCTTTACTATACTAAAGAAAAATTACTAGATAACGGTGATAGATGGGAAAATATTTTAGCAGCGAATATAAAATCAGATAATCCATATAGATAAATTTATGATGGCACATGCAATATTTTTTTATGCTTTTTCAGTTATTGCAGTAATTTCAGCTATCATGGTTACAGTTTCAAAAAATACCGTCCACTCTGTTTTTTTTCTAATTTTAGATTTTATAAGTATTTCATGTCTATTTATAATGATAGGAGCAGAGTTTCTAGGAATGATAATGCTGATTGTTTACGTTGGTGCAGTTGCAGTATTATTCTTGTTTGTTGTCATGATGCTAAATGTTGCTCAACAAAAAAATCAATGGTTCATCTCTAAAGAAAACTCTAGTCACATTCCTGTAGGCTTAATAATAAGCACAATAATATTTTTTGAACTTATTATTGTTGTAGGTGGATGGAAATACAAACCTGAATTGTTAAATCCTACTATTTCTAAAGTTTCTAATGAAATTAGTAATACTCACTCATTGGGCCAGGTTTTGTATACAGATTATATTCATATTTTTCAAATTAGTGGAATGATCTTATTAATTGCGATGATAGGAGCGATTGTTTTAACTTTTAGACAAAGAGAGGGAGTCAAGACACAAAGTTACTTGAAACAAATTTCTAGGGAAAGATCACAGGGAGTTGAGGTTTTGGAAGTTCCCGCTAATAAGGGAGTTAAGATCGATGACTGATATAGGTCTAGGACACTATCTAACTTTAGGGGCGGTAATCTTTAGTATTGGAGTTATTGGAATTTTTTTAAATCGAAAAAATATTATAGTGATTTTGATGAGTATTGAGTTAATTCTTTTAGCCGTAAATATCAATCTAGTGTCATTTTCAATTTATCTTGACGATTTAACTGGTCAAGTTTTTACATTATTTATTTTAACTGTTGCCGCTGCAGAAGCTGCAATTGGTCTTGCAATAATAGTAGTCTATTATCGAAATGCTGGAACTATTCGGGTTGAAGAAATAGACAAACTAAAAGGATAAAATGGAAATTTCAATAATTGCGTTACCGTTAATCGCTGCAATTATATCCGGTTTCTTTGGTAAGTTTATAGGCGATAGAAATTCAGAGATTGTTACTAGCCTATTAGTATCTATATCAGCGATTCTCTCAGGGTTAGTTTTATATGAAGTAATTGTTAATCAATATGAGGAAAATATAATAATTGCCAAATGGATTAATTCTGGATCATTAGATGTGAATTGGTCTATGAAAATAGACGCATTGTCTGCAGTAATGTTAGTTGTTGTAAATTTTATTTCTGCATTAGTTCACATCTATTCAATTGGATACATGTCCCATGATCCTCATAAACCAAGATTTATGGCATACTTATCTCTGTTTACTTTTGCGATGTTAATGTTGGTAACAGCAGATAATTTTATTCAATTATTTTTTGGTTGGGAAGGGGTAGGTCTTTGCTCCTACTTTTTGATCGGATTTTGGTTCAAAAAAGAAACTGCGAATGCGGCAGCAATCAAAGCATTTGTTGTGAATAGAGTTGGAGATTTTGGCTTTGCTCTAGGTATATTTTTGATTTTTTATCTATTTGGTACAGTCAATTACACTGAAGTTTTTGATCAGATCCCAAAAGTTATAGATGAAAAACTTAATTTTTTAGGTATTCAAATTAACGCCATAGATTTAGTTTGCATTCTATTATTCATTGGTGCCATGGGTAAATCGGCTCAAATCTTTTTACATACTTGGTTACCAGACGCGATGGAGGGACCAACGCCTGTTTCAGCTTTGATCCACGCTGCTACCATGGTTACAGCTGGAGTTTTTCTGGTTGTTAGATGTTCGCCGATATATGAATATTCAGAGTTAGCTTTAAATATCGTTGCAATAATTGGTATGAGTACCGCTTTTTTTGCAGCGAGTGTAGCTCTAGTTCAAACAGATATAAAAAAAATCATAGCCTATTCCACATGTAGTCAATTAGGTTATATGTTTTTTGCAGCTGGTGTAGGTGCATATAATGTTGCAATATTTCATTTATTTACTCATGCATTTTTTAAAGCATTACTATTTCTTGGATCAGGGTCTGTAATTCACGCATTTAAAGATGAGCAAAATATAAATAATATGGGAGGAGTATGGAAAAAATTGCCTTACACTTATGCTTTAATGATTATAGGAACTTTGGCATTAACTGGCTTTCCTTTGCTATCTGGTTTTTATTCTAAAGACGCGATTATAGAATTTGCATATTTAAGTGGCACTACTACTGGTTACTATGCAGCTGCAATAGGTATTTTTACAGCTTTTTTAACATCAATTTATTCGTGGAGACTGATGTTTAAAACTTTTCATGGAAAATATAACAACAAAGAAATTAAAATTGAGGAGACACATGAGTCACCATTAGTTATGTTAATTCCTTTATTATTATTATCTATGGGAGCAATTTTTTCTGGATTTATTTTTAAAGATTTATTTATAGGTTATGAAGGAATTAATAATTTTTGGAAAAAATCGATTTTCTTTTTAGAACCTTTAAGTACCGAACATCCACCATTATGGTTTTTAATTTTAACTCCAACACTAGTAACATTGTCAATACCATTTGCTTATTATTTATTTGTAAAAAATAAAAGTTTTCCAATTCAATTGGTAAATATAAATAAACCATTATATGAATTTTTATTTAATAAATGGTATTTTGACGAAATTTACGATATTTTATTTATAAAATCTTCTAAAAGATTTGGATTATTTTTATGGAAATTTTTTGATGTTAAAGTTATCGATGGCTTTGGACCAGATGGTATATCTGGATTAATTAAAAAGTTTTCTATTAAAGCTAATAAATTCCAAAGTGGTTATATTTATCAATATGCATTTGTAATGTTACTCGGTTTTTCTGCTTTTTTAACCTTCTTAATTGTTAGATAATGAACTTCCCAATTCTTTCATCACTAATACTTCTGCCTTTCATTGGAGCGTTATTTTTATTTTTTACAAGAAGTAGAAGTGACAACAAAATAACTGTTAAATATGTTGCTTTATTTACATCTCTTGTAAATTTTTTCCTCTCTCTTTATTTATGGGTTTTATTTGATCAAACTACATCAGCATTTCAATTTATTGAGGATAGAGTTTGGATTAAAGGTTTTATTAATTATAAAGTAGGAGTTGATGGAATTTCAATACTTTTTATAATTCTCACAACATTCATTACTCCTTTGTGTATAATCTCAGTAAATAATTCTATTAAAAATAGACTTAATGAATTTCTTATAGCCATTTTAATTATGGAAACTTTCATGATTGGAGTTTTTTGCTCCTTAGATCTTGTAGTTTTTTATTTATTTTTTGAAGCTGGATTAATTCCAATGTTTTTAATTATTGGAATTTGGGGTGGTTCTAGAAGAGTTTATTCTGCTTTTAAGTTTTTTTTATTTACTCTTTTAGGTTCAGTTCTAATGTTAGTGGCTATAATTTCAATTTACTGGATTACAGGTACCACAGATGTTACCCAACTTTATGATTTAGGTATAGATGTCAAATATCAAAATCTTTTGTGGCTAGCTTTCTTTAGTTCTTTTGCAGTAAAAACACCAATGTGGCCGGTTCATACTTGGTTGCCAGATGCACATGTTGAAGCCCCAACTGCAGGGTCTGTTTTATTAGCTGCTATTCTACTTAAAATGGCAGGATATGGCTTTATAAGATTTTCTCTGGGACTTTTCCCCTCAGCCTCCGAAGTTTTTACTCCATTAATTTATACATTAAGTGTAATAGCAATTATTTTCACATCATTAATTGCTCTGATGCAAGAAGATATGAAAAAATTAATTGCATATTCCTCTGTTGCGCATATGGGTTTTGTTACTTTAGGAATTTTTACAATTCAACAACAAGGGATTGAAGGTAGTATAATTCAAATGGTAAGTCATGGCCTTGTATCAGCCGCTTTATTTTTATGTGTTGGTGTAGTCTATGATCGTATGCACTCGAGATTAATAACAACTTATGGAGGTATTGTAACAATTATTCCAAAATATGCAGTTCTATTTATGTTATTTACTTTAGCAGCATTAGGATTACCAGGAACAAGTGGTTTTGTTGGTGAGTTTTTAATTTTAATGGCTGCATTTAAAGATAATTTTTTAGTTGCAGTATTAGCCAGTTTAGGCGTCATTATAGGAGCAGCATATATGCTTTGGTTATATAAAAGGGTTATTTTTGGAAAGTTAATCAACTCAGAATTAAAAAAAATGATTGACCTAAATAGATCAGAGGCGTTCACTCTCATCTGTTTAGCTATTCCAACTTTGTTTTTTGGTTTTTATCCTGAACCATTAATAAATACAATAGAAGTTTCAGTAAATGATTTAATTGATACTTACAATTTTAGTATAGCTAGTAAACAATGAACAATATTGAATTAATACTCCCAGAAATTTTTATTGCTTTATCAATCATGTTTTTACTTATCTTGGGAGTTTTCAAAAAAAATAGTTCTAAAATTATTTATAATATATCGTTGTTAGTTTTATTAATTACCGCAGTGATTACTTTTAATGAAACTATAGGTGTTGACCAGATTTTTTTATTTAATGAAAGTATTATCCTAGATTATTTATCCTCATTTATGAAAATAATTACTTTAATAGCCGCTTTTATAGTTTTATTAATCTCATCAAATTATTTAAAGACATTTAAAATTTTCATGATTGAATATCCAATTTTAATTTTAAGTTCCGTATTAGGGATGATGGTAATGATTAGCTCAAATGATCTTATTGTTTTTTATATGGGATTAGAGCTTCAATCTTTAGCCTTATATGTTTTAGCAACATTTAATCGTGATCAATTAAAATCATCAGAGGCAGGATTAAAATATTTTGTTTTAAGTGCATTATCATCTGGATTGCTTTTGTATGGCTGTTCTCTTGTTTATGGTTTTACAGGCACAACCAACTTCAATATGATTGCTACTCAATTTGATACTAATGAATATGCTTTAACTTTTGGAATAGTTTTCATTTTAGTAGGTTTAGCATTCAAAATTTCTGCAGTGCCATTTCATATGTGGGCCCCAGATGTTTATGAAGGTTCCCCAACATCGGTAACACTATTTTTTACTATGGTGCCCAAAATAGCGGCCCTGACAGTATTTATAAGATTTCTTTATGTTCCTTTTTTAAACCTAATTGATCAGTGGCAAATGATTTTAATTTTCTTATCTATTGCCTCTATGCTTTTTGGAGCAGTAGCAGCAATAGGCCAAAAAAATCTAAAAAGACTTATAGCCTACAGTTCCATAAGCCATATCGGATATGCTTTGGCTGGTTTGGCCACAGGGTCGAATGATGGAATACAAAGTTCGGTTATTTATATAACTATTTATGTTATTATGAATTTAGGTTTCTTTTCATGTTTATTAATGATGAAGAGAAATAATGTTTATTACGAACAGATAGAGGATTTATCGGGATTATCTAAAAATCACCCACTATTATCGCTTTCATTACTTATAATTTTATTTTCTCTTGCAGGGATACCTCCTCTTGCAGGCTTTTTTGCAAAATTTTATATTTTTAAATCAGTAATAGAACAGTCTATGTATTTCCTGGCAATTGTAGGATTATTATCAACCGTTGTTGCGGCATTTTATTATCTGAGAATAATTAAGATTATGTATTTTGATGAAGAAAAAGATAGTTATGATATAGATCATGGCCTTTGGCTAAAGTTTTCCCTTACAATTTCAACATTAATAATTTTAGTATATTTCATTTTTCCAAGCCAATTGATTGATGCAGTATCAAAGATCAATATAATTTAATGAAATTTAAAGTCTTCAGATTTAATAAAGTTAAAAGTACCAATAATACTGCAATAAGAATTATTAAAAATTATAATTATAATTTTGGAATGATTTTGTCAGACACACAAATTAAAGGTAGGGGCCAGTACGGAAAAAAATGGATATCTTATAAAGGAAATCTATTTGTTAGTTTTTTTTATAATCTTAATAAACTCAATATCTCTATAAATAAATTGACTAAATTTAACTGTTTATTAGTTAAAAAATGTATTTCTAGATATTATACAAGAAAGATTTATTTTAAGAGACCAAATGATTTAATTATTCAAAAAAAAAAAATTTGTGGAATTTTACAAGAGAAAATAAACAAATTTAATAACGACTATTTAGTTGTGGGTATTGGTATTAATTTGATTAAGAGTCCATCTATTAAAGATTATCCAACAACAAATTTTAAAAAATTAATTAATAAGAACATTTCTAAAAAAAAGATTGAAATTGAACTAAAAAAAATCTTTGAAAATAGTTTAAATAAGTTCCTTAAAAAAGGATATAATTAAAATTATGTTGATTTTAGGTGATATTGGCAACTCTGAAACAAAATTATTTTTAGTAAGCTCAAAAGGTAAAATTCTAAGAAGAACAAGCTTTTCGTCAAAAATTATGACAAACTCAATTCTTAATAAAAGATTTAAGATATTGATAAATAATTTTAATGATATTAATAAAATATTATTTTGTAGTGTTGTTCCAAAAAATTTTACGTTAATTAAAAAATATATATCAAAGAAAACCAAAATTAAATGTTATGAAATTAAAGATTTAAATTTAAGATCTATTTTGAATATAAAAGCAAATTATATGCAAGTTGGCTCTGACAGAATTGCCAACGCTATTAGTCTTCTTAACAATAAAGACAACTTTATTATATTAGATTTTGGAACAGCTACTACTTTTGATGTTTTAATAGGTAATTCTTATAGAGGAGGTATTATTGCTCCAGGTGTTAGCATCTCACTAAACACTTTAATTGATAATGCTTCATTAATACCGAAGATAAATTTAAAAAAGGTCAAAAGAGTAATTGGTATGGACACAAATTCAGCAGTTAGATCTGGTTTTTTTTGGGGATATGCAGGTTTAATTGACAATATTGTTAATTTGATTAAGAAAGAAACAAGAAGATCTTATAAAATTATTATTACAGGCGGATTTTCTAAATTATTTAAAACATCTATAAAAACTAAAGTAATTGAAAATAAAAATATCACGATAAGGGGTCTATTCAAAATTTCTAAATTAATTAAATAAATGAAAGAAGAATTATTATTTTGTCCACTTGGTGGATCTGGTGAAATAGGTATGAATATGAACTTATTTGGTTATGGGTTGCCAGGTGACCACAAATGGATAATGGTCGATATAGGTGTAACATTTGCTGACGATACTGTTCCTGGTATTGACTTAATATATCCAGACCCTGGTTTTATTGTTGAGCGTAAAGATAATCTATTAGGTATAGTTTTAACCCATGCTCATGAGGATCACATAGGTGCAATAGCTTATTTATGGCCAAAACTTAAATGTAAGATTTTTGCAACGCCTTTTACTGCTGTGCTGATTAAGGAAAAATTTAAAGAAAAACATATTGATATAACGAAAGAATTACAAATTGTTGAATTGAACGGAAACATTATATTAGAAAAATTTGAAATAGAGTACATTACTTTAACCCACTCAATACTAGAGCCAAATGGATTAAGGATTAAAACCCCTGCAGGGGTTATTTTGCACACTGGTGATTGGAAAGTTGATCCAAATCCCTTAATTGGAGATGAAATTAATTCAAAGAGATTAAAAGAAATTGGCGATGAAGGTGTGCTTGCAATGATTTGTGACTCTACAAATGTTTTCAGTGTAGGCAGGTCTGGATCAGAGTTAGATGTGAGAAAAAATTTATTAAGTATCATGGATCGCTTAAAAAAAAGAATAATAATAACTTCATTCGCATCAAACGTTGCAAGAATGGAAACAGCTTTTTATTGTGCTGAAAAAACTGGCAGACAAATATCTCTAGTGGGAAGATCTATGCACAGAATCTATAAAGCAGCTAGACAATGTGGATATTTGAAAAATACTATTGATCCCATCGATTCTAGAGATGCAAAAAACTTCTCTAGAGAAAAAATTGTTTATTTGTGCACTGGCAGCCAAGGAGAACCAATGGGAGCGATGATGAGAATTGCTAACTATGTTCATCCAGATGTTTTTATAGAAAAAGACGATGCAGTAATTTTTTCATCTAAAATCATACCTGGTAATGAAAAAAAGCTTTATAAATTACATAATCAATTGGTTAAAGATGGTATTGAGGTAATTTCTGAGGAAACTGAATTTATTCATGTTTCAGGACATCCTAATCGTGAAGATTTAAGAGATATGTATCAATGGGTAAAACCTAAATGTGTAATACCGGTCCATGGAGAGCATAGACATATGATTGAACACATTAATTTTGCAAAAGAAATGCAGGTTCCACATCCTGTGCAGGTTGAAAATGGCGATATAGTGAAACTATATCCTGGAAATAATCCAGAGGTTTATGATAAAGCACCCTCTGGAAGACTTTATTTGGATGGATCTATAAGTGTGGAGGAAGATTCACAATCAATAAAAGATAGAAAAAACTTAAGTTCTAATGGTTACTTAGAAATAACAATTTTGATTACTCCAAAAGGCAACATACACAATAGTCCAATAATTAGTTTTAAAGGATTACCAGTTCATGAGAAAGAAGAATTTGTTTACGGAATTGAAGATGAAATTGAAAAAACAACAAGAACATTTAAACTTGGTAACAAACAACAAGAACATAACCTTATAGATTCACTCAAAAGTGTATGTAGAAAATTTACCAAGGAAAAAATTGGGAAAAGACCTTTTGTTAATATAAATTTGGTAAAAATTTAATGAGCCTTACCGGATTAGCGATAATCTATATAATCATTTGGTGGATAATTTTCTTTGCAATTCTACCAATAGATGTAGAGAGAAATAAAGCGATTAAAATTGAAGGAGAAGATCCAGGTTCCCCAGAAAATCCAAAAATGTTAAAAAAATTTGTTTATTGTACTGGAATAACAACAGTTTTGTTTATAATCATTTACTTACTTATGAAATTTGAATATTTAAATTTAAGAAATATAATCACCTAGAATGTATATTTCACAATTATTTATTCCAATTTTAAAAAACAATCCCTCAGAAGCTAAAATAAAATCACATCAGTTAATGTTACGTGTGGGGATGATTAAACAATCATCAGCAGGAATTTATTCATGGTTACCGTTAGGTTTCAAAGTAATGAAAAAAATTGAACAAATTGTTAGAGAAGAACAAAACAAAATTGGAGCTCAAGAAATTTTAATGCCGACGATACAATCGAGTGAAATATGGAAAGAGAGTGGGCGTTATGAGGACTATGGTGAAGAAATGCTTAGAATAAAAGATCGTCAAGATCGTGAAATGCTTTATGGCCCAACTAACGAGGAACTTGTAACAGATATATTTAGAGCTTCAGTCAAATCTTATAAATCTCTCCCACAACTTTTATATCATATTCAATGGAAATTTAGAGATGAGATCAGACCACGATTTGGAATAATGAGATGCAGAGAATTTTATATGAAAGACGCTTACTCATTTGATATTTCTGATGAGGAAGCTTTATTCTCTTATAATAAATTTTTCATATCTTACTTAAAAACTTTTAAAAGATTAGATCTTACAGCAATCCCAATGGCTGCTGATACGGGACCTATAGGTGGAAATCTTTCTCACGAGTTTGTGATTTTAGCTGAAACTGGTGAAAGTAAGATCTATACTGATAAAAGAATATTCCAATTAAAAAGTGAAGGCACAAAATTAGAGAAAAAATCTTTAGAAAATTTGAGAAAAAAGTATGAAGAATTTTATTCAGTCACTGATGAAAAATTTAATAAGGATGAATTTGAAAAAAAAGTCTCAGAAACTAATAGATTAAAAACCAAAGGCATTGAAGTTGGTCATATATTTTATTTTGGTGACAAATACTCAAAACCAATGGGAGCATCGGTAGATCTTCCTGGAGGTAAAAAAGATTTTGTTAAAATGGGCTCATATGGCATTGGAGTTTCAAGATTAGTAGGAGCAATAATAGAGGCAAAATATGATGAGAAAAATGAAATCATGAAATGGCCAATATCTGTTGCTCCATATGATATTGGAATAATAGCAATGATAAATAAAAATGATAATTCATCTTTAGAAAAAGCAAAGAAAATTAATTCCGAATTAGAAAAAAACAATATTGATGTAATAATAGATGACACTGATGAAAATTTTTCATCAAAAATAAAAAAGATGAATTTAATAGGTACTCCATATCAAATAATAATTGGCAAACAAACTGATGGTGATTTAATGGAATTTAAAGAAGTTGGAAAAGAAATCCAAAAATTAAATATAGCTGAAATAATAAATAAAATTAAAGAACAAAAAGAAAAAAATTGATTTCTACTTTAGAAAAAGAAATTACATTCAGGTTTTTGAAAGCTAGAAAAAAAGATGGCTTTCTTAATGTTATTTCAATCTTTTCATTTATTGGTATAAGTCTTGGTGTTGCTGTTTTAATCATTGTTATGTCTGTTATGAATGGTTTTCGTTCAGAGCTAATTAATAAGATTGTAGGATTTAATGCACATATAACAGTCAAACCATATGAAAATATTATTGAAGTTAAAAACTTAAAACAAAACAATTTAAAACTTATTTCTAATGAGTTGATTTTAAGTAATTCAGGTGAGGCTATAATAATTAAAAGCGAGACCTCAAAAGGAATATTACTGAGGGGTTACACAAATAATGATTTTTCAAAACTTGAATTAGTGAAAAATAAAAATTTTTTGGGTAACAGAAACAATTTAAGCAAAAATTATATTTCAATTGGAAAAGAACTTAGCTTTACATTGAATCTTGATATCGGGGATGATATTACAATAATGTCCTCAACTGGAATTGAGACAATAATAGGCAGTATACCTAAGCAAAAAACTTTTACAGTTATATCAATTTTTGAAAGTGGTCTTGCTGATTTCGATAATAATATAGCATTTATTAATTTATCAACCTTAGAAGAGTTTTTTGATTTAGATCAAGATGATAGAAATTTGGAAATTTATCTTAAAAATCCACAAAAAATAGAAGATCAAAAGGAAATTATTCAGAAGATTTTCCAAAATGAGTTTGTATATTCCTGGTCAGATATGAATAGTGCACTCTTTTCAGCTCTTAAAGTTGAGAGAAATGTAATGTTCATAATATTGTCTTTAATCATTATTGTGGCTGCTTTTAATATTATCTCTGGTTTGACAATATTAGTTAAAAACAAAACAAAAGATATTGCAATATTGAAATCTATTGGTGTACTTAACAAATCAATTATAAAAATATTTTTTCTAGTTGGAGTAATAATAGGAACCTCCGCAACAATTTTTGGTATTATACTTGGTGTAACTTTTTCAATTTATGTTGAAAATTTAAGACAATTTTTAAGTACATTATTTGATATAAGTTTATTTCCAGAGGAAATATATTTTTTAAGCACAATGCCTTCAGAGATAAACCCTCCATCAATTTTATTAATCTCGCTATGCTCAATAATTATTACAATTATTGTTTCAATTTTCCCTGCTTTAAAAGCAGCAAAACTAGATCCTGTTAAAGCATTAAAATATGAATAATTTTATTAAACTTTCAAATATTTCTAAGTCTTTTGCTCACCAAAAAAATCTAAGGGTTCTAAAAAAACTGACATACAATTTTAAACTAGGAAAAATTTATTCTTTAATGGGACCTTCAGGTTCTGGAAAATCAACATTATTAAACTTATTGTCATTAATTGATAGACCATCGAGTGGTATAATAAAATATGAAAATAAACAAATTGATTTTGAAAATTCTAATTATAATGACATTTTAAGAGCTAGTAAAATTGGAATTATATATCAACAGGATAATTTACTTCCAGATTTTACAGCTTTAGAAAACGTATATTTGGCCAATCTTGCGATTGAAAAGAATAAAGAATTTTCTATAATTAAATCAAAAAAATTATTGAAAAAAGTTGGTTTAGCAAATCGAATTTACCACTATCCTGCAGAACTTTCTGGGGGTGAAAAACAAAGAGTATCAATAGCTAGAGCTTTAATTAATGATCCTCAAGTTATTTTAGCCGATGAGCCAACTGGAAGTTTAGATCTAGTTACAGCCAAAAGTGTTTTTGATCTTTTAAAAAAACAAATAAATGCAAACCGACTAATAATTTTTGCAACTCATAATAGATTTTTTGCTAAAAAGTCAGATTGCATGTTGGAAATAGTTAATGGTAATATAAAGACCATTAATGCGTGAGTTTAATTCTGAAAATTTTAATCATCTAAAAGTACATTCTCAATTTTCTATTTGTGAAGGAGCTATCAAATTAGATGATCTTAAAGATATTTCTAAAAACAATAAGTTAAAAGCTGTAGGGTTATGTGATACTTCTAATCTATCTGGTGCCTTAGAGTTTGCTGAAAAATTATCTAAGTCTGGAACTCAACCAATAATTGGAACTCAAATCAATTTTAAATTAAATGATACAACAGGTCTGCTACCTTTATTTGCTTTAAATGAGGATGGATACAAAAAAATAATAATGTTGTCATCACTATCCTTTTTAAAAAATGATGAACTTTCTGAACCTCATTTAGATTTTAATGAATTATTGAGTAAAAATGAAGGTGTGGCAATATTCTCTGGCACAATTTACGGTCTATTTGGAAAATTATTTAATAAAGGTAAATTTTCAGAAATTAGTGAAATTTTTTCAAAACTAAAAGCTAATTATGGAGATAGATTTTATATTGAAATACAACGTCATGGTGACCAAAATGAAAAAGAATTTGAAAAATTTAATTTAATAAGTTCAAAAAAATTAGATATCCCTTTAATCGCCACAAATGAGGTGTTTTATATAAATAAAGATATGTACGAGGCACATGATGCATTGATATGTATAAAAAATAAGACCTATGTAAACGAAAAAAATAGAATTAGATTTAGCAGTCAGCATTATCTTAAAAGCAATTCGGAAATGATTAATTTGTTTGCTGACTTACCAGAGTCATTAAAAAATAATTACAATTTTCCCTTACGGTGCAATTTTAGACCTTTATCATCCAAACCCATATTACCGAACATCAGTTCTGATAAGGGTAGTAGTGCGGATGAAATTTTAAAGAAACACTCATTAGATGGACTTAACGAAAAATTTATAAATATATTTAACTTGAACGATAAAGATTTTTTATCTGACAAAAATTATTTGAAATATAAAGATAGATTGGATCATGAGTTAGAAATCATAATTAAGATGAATTATGCAAGTTATTTTTTAATTGTATCTGATTATATTAAATGGGCAAAAGAAAATGATATACCTGTTGGACCAGGAAGAGGTTCAGGAGCTGGATCATTGGTTGCTTGGTGTCTATCTATCACAGATGTCGATCCAATAAAATTTAACTTAATTTTTGAAAGATTTTTAAATCCTGATCGTATCTCAATGCCTGATTTTGACATAGATTTTTGTGAGGAAAAAAGAGACTTAGTATTCAATTACTTGTCTCAAAAATATCAAAATAGTGTTGCACATATAATTACATTTGGAAAATTGAAAGCAAGAATGGTGATCAGGGATGTTGGAAGAGTATTAGGTTTAGCTTATGGATTTGTTGACAGTATTTCAAAAATGATACCTTTTGATCCATCAAGGCCACAAAATCTTACCGAATGTATAGCAGGCGAGCCAAGACTTCAAAAATTGATTAATGAGGATCAAAGGGTAAAAAAACTTACAGAACTTTCACTGAAATTAGAAGGTTTGAATAGAAATGTTGCAACTCATGCTGCGGGTGTTGTGATAGCTGACAAAAAATTAACTGAGATTGTTCCATTATATAAAGACTCATCCTCTGACCTATTATTACCTTCAACTCAATTTGACATGTATTCAGCTGAGAATGCTGGATTGATAAAGTTTGATTTTTTGGGATTAAAAACTTTAACAGTCATAAATAACACCCAGAAATTGATAAGAAAAAAAGATAAAAATTTTAATATAGAAAATGTAAATTTTGAAGATCAAAAAGTGTTTGATTTGTTATCATCTGGTAAAACTGTTGGTTTATTTCAAATCGAAAGTGCTGGAATGCGTGAAGCCTTAATGCAAATGAAACCAAATCATATAGAAGATATCATTGCATTGGTAGCCCTTTATAGACCAGGTCCAATGAGTAATATTCCAATTTATAATGATTGTAAACATGGAAAACAAAAACCAGATTATTTACACCCTCTTCTTGAGGATATCTTAAAACCCACATACGGAGTAATAATTTATCAAGAACAAGTTATGCAGATTGCACAAAAGTTGTCAGGGTTTACAGCAGGTCAAGCTGATATTTTAAGAAGGGCAATGGGTAAAAAAAAAAGAGCAGAACTTGAAAAGCAAAAGCAAAATTTTATCAATGGCGCTGTTTCAAATGGAATAAGCAAGGATGTTGCTGCTGGAATTTTTTTAAAAATAGAACCATTTGCCGAGTATGGTTTTAACAAAAGTCATGCAGCTGCATATGCAATCATCTCATATCAAACTGCTTATCTAAAGACTTACTATCCTAAGGAATTTATAGCAGCATCTATGTCTATGGATATTTCAAATCAAAATAAATTGAATGAATTTTACGAAGAATTAAAAAGATTAAATATTGATGTTGTTAGACCAGATATTAATGACTGTTTTGCAGATTTTAGAACTGACGGAAAAAATTTTTTTTATGCATTAGGGGGAATAAAGGCAGTAGGATATGAGGCAATTTCAAATATAGTTGAGGAAAGATTAAAGAATGGAAAATTTAATTCAATTAACGATTTTATCAACAGGGTAAACCCAAAAGATATTAATAAACTACAACTAGAAGGTTTAGTTAAAGCTGGTGCTTTTGATAATATTAATCAAAATAGACAATCATTATTTCTTTCAATACCAAATTTAATTAAAAAATCTAAAAATATTTATGAAAATAAGTCTACAAACCAAATAGAGTTATTTGGCGAAGATAATAATCAAGATGAAGAACTTATTATAAATGGAGATGATTGGAATTTTGAGGAGCGATTGTCAAAAGAATTTGAGTCAGTAGGTTTTTTTGTTTCTGATCATCCACTTAATCAATTTAAGGAATTGTTTAAAGATTATAATATTTATAATTTTGAAGATTTTAACAATCACAACGAATTAACAAGCTCAAATATTGCTGCAACCTTATTAAAAATACAAGAGAGAAAAACTGCAAAAGGCAATTCTTATGCGGTTCTAAAATTAACTGATCTCACAAGCGTTTTTGAGTTGTTTATTTTTTCTGAAGTTTTAGAAAAAAATCGAGAAATTTTAAAGGAGGGTTCATCGTTAATTTTGACCTTAATCAAATCAGTTTCTACTGAAGAAAACCGTTTTAAAAGAATTAATGTCCAAAAGATTGCGTCTCTTTCTGATTTATTAAATAGACAAATTGAGGAAGTAATATTTAAAATAAAATCTATAAATGAATTAACTGAGATAGCAAAAAGTATTTCAGATAACGGAAATGCAATTGTTAAGATTCAAATATCTGATGAAGAAAAAAAATTAAGTTTTACGCTTAGAAATAAAAGAAATGTTGATAGAAAAATGTTAAATATTTTAAGAAATAAGGAAATATCAGCGATAATTAGATAATTTTAAGCTTGTTTAATAAAAAAATTCTTTGTACATAGTCACTTAAATTAAATTAATACGCACACAGTTTTTGGTTTTAGACCTCCGGTCCTTAATTGGAAATTACTGTGGTGGCTTAACCGGGAATAAATATGAAGATACCTAACATTACTATTCAACAATTACTAGAAGCAGGCGTTCATTTAGGTCATAAAACACTTAGATGGAACCCGAAAATGAAAAAATATATTTTTGGTAAAAGAGACTCAATCCACATAATTGATTTAACCCAAACTTTAGAACTGACTAAAGTAGCACTTCAAAAAATACATGAGGTAATTGCTGGTAATGGCAAAATATTATTTGTATCTACAAAAAAACAAGCATCCGAAGCTATTGCTGAGTTAGCAAAGGAAACTGATCAATATTTTGTAAACTATAGATGGCTTGGGGGAATGTTAACTAATTGGGGTACTATTTCAAACTCGATAAAAAAATTAAAACAACTTGAACAAAATTTAGTTTCTGAAAACAGAGGTTTCACTAAAAAAGAACTTTTAAAAATGAGTGTCAAAAAAGACAAACTTCAAAGATCATTAGGAGGTATTGTTGAAATGAAAAAAGTGCCTGATTTAGTTTTTATAATAGACACTAATTATGAGTCTCTTGCTATTCAAGAGTCTGTCAAGTTGAGCATACCAATTGTTGCAATATTAGATAGTAATTCAAATCCTGATGGAATTGATTTTCCGATACCTGGTAATGATGATGCGAGAAGGTCTATAGATTTATATTGTAATTTAATTAAAGAAACAATTATTTCAGCAAAAGAGTCCGCACCAGCGATTGAAAATAAAGAAATAAAAAAAAAAGAGACAAAATCATCCAAAACTATCCAGGAAAAAGATAGAGAAAAACTGGATGAAAAATTTAAAACAAAAGAAAAAAAATCAATAAATTAATAATTAACATGACTGATATTCAAAAAGTTAAAAAACTTAGAGAAGCAACAGGAGCTGGTTTTAAAGACTGCAATGAAGCAATTAAAGAGTCTAATGGTAATTTAGATAAAGCAATCGAAATATTAAGAATCAAAGGTATATCTAAAGCTTCAAAAAAAATGTCTCGAGATGCAAGAGAAGGTGTCGTCGCTATAAGCGGAGACGAAAAAAAGACCTCAATAATTGAGGTAAATTGTGAAACAGACTTTGTCGCTAAAAATAATGACTTTATAAGCTTTGTTAAAGAATTAAGTGAATTAAATAATTTAAAAGGATCAAATCTTGAAGAATTAAAAAAAACAAAAATGAGAAATGGATCATCCGTAGATGATAATCTTGTTTCTCTAATAGCAAAGATTGGAGAAAAAATAACGATAGGACAAATTAAGACAATTGAAAATTCCTCTTCAATTAATTATCAATATTTACACACAGTTGTAAAAGATAATTTAGCTAAATTAGCTGTTGTTGTATCTTTAGAAACAAAAGAAAATTCAGATGTAGTAAAAAATTTTGGTAAACAATTATCAATGCATATTGCAGCTTCAAATCCTTTGGCGTTAGAGTCAAATCTCATAGACAAATCAATTATTGATAAAGAGCAAGAATTAATTTCAGAAGAATTAAAAAATACTGGTAAACCTGAAGAAATAGTTAAGAAGATAAGTGCTGGAAAAATAAATAAGTTTAAAGAAGAAAACGCTCTTTTAACTCAAGCTTGGGTAATGGAGCCAAAAAAAAAAGTGCAAGATGTTCTTGAAGAACTTGCTGTAAATGATTTAAAAATTAAAGAATTTAGTAGAATTAAGATAGGTGAATAAATGTTTGATGAAAAATCACACAGTCTTAAAATGGATAAGGCGATTGAAGTTTTTTCCAAAGAATTATCTTCTCTAAGAACGGGCAGAGCAAATGCTGCTATGTTGGATCTTGTTAAAGTTGACGTATATGGTCAACAAATGCCGATTAATCAAATTGGCAGTATAACAACGCCAGAACCCAGAACTATTAACATACAAGTATGGGACCAAAACAATGTAAATTTGGTTGATGCAGCTATTAAAAAATCTGAATTAGGTTTGAACCCACAAATAGACGGACAATTAATTAGATTACCTATACCCGAATTAAACGAGGAAAGAAGAATTGAAATAAAAAAATTGATAAAGTCTATGGGTGAAAAATGTAAAATCTCAATTAGGAATATTAGAAGAGATGCAAATGAGGAATTAAAAAAACTTTTAAAATCAAAAGAAATTGGAGAAGACGAAGAAAAGTCTTACGAAAAAAATGTACAGAATATTACTGACAAGCATATAGCAACAGTTGATGAAAAAGTTGTTCTAAAAGAAAAAGAAATAATGACTATATGAACCCATTGAATCATGTAGCCATTATCATGGATGGTAATGGGAGGTGGGGATTAAAGAATAAAAATTCAAGAAATGCTGGACATAAAGCAGGTCTTAATACAATTGAAAAAATAATTAAACAAACAATTAGGTATAGAATTAAATTTCTTACTTTGTTTGTTTTTTCCACAGAAAATTGGAAAAGACCTAAAAATGAAATAAAGTTTTTGTTTAATCTTTTAGAAACTTTTCTTAGAGATAAAATTAATGATCTTAATAAAAAGAAAATTAAATTAAAAATAATCGGTAAAAAGAATTTTTCACCCAACTTAAATAATTTATTAAAATTATCTGAAAAAAAAACATCAAAAAATAAAAGATTACAAATTAATTTAGCTCTAAATTATGGTTCAAAATCTGAATTAATTAATGCATTTAAAGAATTAAAAAGAAATAGAGAAATCATAAACGAAAAAAATATAACAAAATACCTACAAACCAAAAATATACCAGATCCAGACATATTAATCAGAACAGGTGATACTAAAAGATTAAGTAACTTTTTATTATGGCAACTAGCTTACACAGAGATTTTCTTCGAAAAAAAATTATGGCCTGATTTTAGTGTAAAAGATTATAATAAAATAATAAAAACTTATAGGGGTCTTAAAAGAAACTTTGGAAACATTTAATGGAAAAAGAACTTCAAAAAAGAATATTAAGTTCAATAATAATAATACCTTTATCTCTTTTTTTTATAATTAAAGGTTCAGCATATTTTATTTTATTTTTAATATTTTTATTTTCAATTGCCTCTTTTGAATGGTTCAAAATGGTAAAAAAAAAAGATTTAAGAATTTTTGGAATATTTTTTTTACTACTATCCTTCTTTTCAGTATATCTTTTTAGAGATCGGGGTTTATTTGAATTTCTAATGATCCTAATAATTTGTATTACAACTGATATTGGTGGATATATTTTTGGAAAAATATTCAAAGGACCAAAATTAATTAACATTAGTCCAAACAAAACATATTCTGGTGTTGTTGGAGGGTTTTTGTTATCTATAGTTGTTGCATATCTGATAAATGCAAATTTCAATACCTATTTCTTAGAAAGTCAAAATTTTCTCAGAGATCAATATTTTATATTTGTAGTTTTTTTAGTTTCAAGTATTAGTCAGATTGGGGATTTAACTATCTCTTTTTTTAAAAGAGCATCTAATATAAAGGATACTGGTAATATTTTTCCAGGTCACGGAGGATTATTAGATAGAATTGACGGCATGATCTTTGTTTTTCCATTTGTCTTTATAATTTCAAAAATTTTATAATGAAAAAAAAAATAGTTATTTTGGGTTCAACAAGTTCTATAGGTAAAGCTTTACTTAATAT
>QCAD01000005.1 GCA_003282055.1 Pelagibacteraceae bacterium AG-339-N18 | reverse complement strand
AGATATTGTTTTTATGAATATAAAAGAAGAAGAAGAAGAAAAAAACGATAAAACCAATAAACCATCATCTGAATGGAGATTTCATCGAGATATTTATGCAAATAAAAAAGAAGCACATGCTATTGTTCACGCTCATTCTCCACACGCAACAGCTGTATCTTCACATGGAAAATCAATTCCCCCCTTTCATTATATGATTGCTCTTGCAGGAGGAGATGACATTAAATGTGCTGAATACGCTACTTTTGGAACAGAAGAACTATCTAAAAATGTGATCAAAGCCTTAGAAAATAGATCTGCTTGTTTAATGTCTAATCACGGCCAGGTTGCTTTTGGAAAAAATTTAGAGGATGCATTTGAACTTGCACAAGAGATAGAAAATATTTGTCATCAATACACTATTGCTTTAAAACTAGGACAACCTAAGATTCTTTCATTTGAAGAAATGAAAAAAGTTTTAGATAAGGCTAAAAACTATAAAAAAGGGTAAGATGATTAAAGTTGGGGAGCATATTACTTTAGATATTATAGGTACTAAAAAAGAGTACGATCCTTCAGTCTTTGAAAGAGTTATACATAAAATAGCTAAAGCAGCAAATGTAACTATCTTAAATATTTCAAAATACAAATTTGAACCACAAGGTTTTACAATTTTAGCTTTATTAGCTGAAAGTCATATAAGTTTTCACACATTTCCAGAAAATGAAATTATTAGTTTTGATTTTTTTACTTGTGGAAAAATAAGCCCATCAGTAGCAATTGATATCGTAAAAAAAGAATTTAAACATAAACGTATAGTTAAGAAAGAATTTAATAGAGATACTAGATCTCTTTATCATGATATTTATAGTTCACCTGGTTTACAAAAGTCATATGTTGTTAATGATGTTCTAGAAGATTTTAAATCAAAAGCTGGTCAACATATTGAAATTTTAGAATTAGAACAATTTGGAAAATCTCTATTTATTGATGGTGAAATACAAGTTGCAGCTTCAGATGAACATTTATATAGCTCAACTTTTGTAGGAGCTGGCTTAAAATTAAATAAAAAAAACGAGAGAGCAGCAATAATTGGTGGTGGTGATGGTGGTGTTGCAAGAGAATGTATATCAAAAAAGTTTAATTTTATAGATTGGTATGAATTAGATCCAGAAGTTGTCGAAGTTTGCAATAAACATTTAGGTAATATCGGAAAAAAAGCTACAGAAAAAAATTCAGTTAAATGTGTATGGGGCGATGCTTTTGAGAGTATAAAGACAGTTAACGAAGATACATATGATCACATTTTTGTTGATTTAAATGATGATCAGTTTTGTATTGATCTTGCCGCTAAGAACATGGACTCTTTAATAAGAATACTTAAACCTAAAGGAGTTATTACTGCGCAGGTTGGTAGTCAGGATAAAAAACCTCTTCAAGTTGAAAATTGGTTGAATGTATTTAACCATCATTTTGGAAATACAAATTTATCAAGAGTTTATATACCTAGTTTTGATTGCTCTTGGAATTTTTCCTCATCAATTAATCATTAATTTTTTCTTTGTAATACTCTTAATTTGTGAAATACTTATTTTTTATTAAAGGAGAAATAATGAATATATTTAAGAAAACTATTTTTTCAGTTTTATTTTCTTTATTAATTATAGGAAATGTAAATGCTGACAAAATAAAAATTGGAACAGAGGGTGCCTATCCTCCATGGAACTCAAAAAGCGAGGCAGGTAAGCTAATAGGATTTGAAGTTGAATTGGCTTACACACTATGCAGATATATTGGACAACAATGTGTAATAGTTGAACAAGACTGGGATGGAATGATTCCAGCTTTAATCATGAGAAAGTTCGATGCAATAATGGCTGGAATGTCAATTACTGCAGAGAGACAAAAAGCAATAAGCTTTTCTCAAGGTTATGCAGATGAAGTTGCATCTTTAGCTGTAATGAAAGGTTCAAGTCTTGAAGGTTTAGATACACCAGCAGGTATTAATTTAACTAAACCAAATTCAGATGCTAAAAAAGCTTTAAAAACACTTACTGGAGCATTAGCAGGTAAAACTGTTTGCGTTCAAACTGCTACAATCCACCAAAACTTTTTAGACTCAGGTGACGTTGGAAAAGTAAAAGTAAGAACTTACAAAACACAAGATGAAGTTAATCTAGATTTGGCGTCAGGAAGATGTGATGCTGCATTAGCAGCTGCTGTTGCATTCAGCGATTATGCAGAAAAATCTGGTAAGCCAGTTATTTTAACTGGACCAACTTTCTCAGGAGGAGCATTTGGTAATGGTGTTGGAGTTGGTATTAGAAAAGATGATACTGAACTTTTAAATGCATTTAACAAAGCAATCGATAAAGCTAGAAAAAACGGAGACATTAGTAGAATTGCTACTAAGTGGTTCGGTTTCGACGCTTCTATGTAATTAAATTTTAGATTTGGCGACTATAATGTATAGTCGCCAATCTGTATGGAACTTCTAGCATTTGGAGATACCGGTTGGGGTGATGAATTATTTTATGCAACCCTGATGACAATAGCTGTTTCGATAACAGCAATGTTTATAGGTTTTCTTTTTGCATTAGTTTTTACTCCATTAAAATTATCTAAAAATAAGTTTTTAAATTTTATAGCTAATTCTTACACCACAATAATTAGAGGTGTTCCGGAGTTATTAGTAATTTACCTTTTCTTTTTTGGAGGAACTGGTGCAGTTATGTTTGTTGCATCAATATTTGGTTATAATGAATATATTGAAATAAATGCATTTATTACTGGGGCATTTGCAATTGGAATAATTTCTGGCGCTTATTCAACTGAGGTTTTTAGAGGAGCAATTCAATCAATTGATAAAGGTCAGTTTGAAGCTGCTAATGTATTAGGTCTAAATAAATTTGGAAAATTTTTTAAAATCATTTTACCTCAAACATTAAGATTAGCTATTCCAAATCTAAGTAATGTTTGGCAAATAACACTTAAAGATACTTCTTTAATTTCAGTAACAGGTTTAGTTGAAATCATGAGACAATCTTATGTTGCAGCAGGCTCAACTAGAGACCCGTTATTTTTTTACTCATTTGCCGCTCTTTTGTATTTATTGCTTACTTTTGTGAGTATGAAATTAATCAATAGATTAGAAGTTAAATATAGTAGGGGGTACTAATGGATCTTGAGTTAATGGTTAATAGTTTTCCCAAATTATTAAATGCAGCAGTGATAACTTTAAAACTTCTATCGGTTTCTTTAATAATAGGACTATTCATTGGATTATTTTTCGCAATTTTAAGATTAAATAAAAATATATTTATCAATAAATTTGCGTATGGATATTCGTATGTTTTTAGAGGTACACCACTTTTGGTGCAAATTTTTATAATTTATTTTGGACTAGGTCAGATTGAATATTTAAGATCGACAGTTTTATGGGTAATTTTGAAAGAACCATATTGGTGTGCTATTATCGCTTTTGCTTTAAACACAGGTGCTTATACTTCTGAGATATTAAGATCAGCATTTCAAACAATTAAACCTGGAATAGTAGAGGCAGGAAAAAGCCTAGGTATTTCAAATAAATTAATCTTTTATAAAATTCAGATCCCTATTGCTATCAGACAGTCTTTACCAGCCTATGGCAATGAAATAATTTTAATGATGAAAGGAACCTCCTTAGCTAGCACAGTTACTTTGATGGACTTAACTGGTGTTGCAAAATATATAATTTCAACAACTTTTAAACCAATCGAGGTCTTTATAGTTGCAGGGGGAATTTATCTTTTTATGACTTTTATAATACACAATGTGATTAAATTTTTAGAGAAAAAATATAGTTTTAATTAAAGTATAACCAAATCTAACTTTTGATTTCCAAGTCTTTCATTACCGTTTTCTGTGACTAAATAAGTTTCGCCAAGATTCATTGCTAATTGATTTTCTGAATCCATCAAGATCATATGGATAAAGAAAACATTTCCAGGTTCAATAACATATGGATTACCAGTATATAGCATTGGCCAATCCATCCAATTTGGAGAAAAAGTTGTACCTAAAGAATAACCACATGCGTTCATTCGAGCTTTATTGTAACCAAGATCATCAAAAGTTTTTGCATGAATATCAAAAACTTCTCCAACCTTATTCCCGGGTTTCAATTGAATTTCACAATTTGTAAGAGCTTCAACGCACGCCTCATGCATTTTAAAGTGTTTGGGGTCTGCTTTACCAATAGGAATAGTTCTAAACATCGCAGAATGGTAATGTCTATAAGTGCCAGCCCATTCTATAGTTAATTGATCTTGTTTACCTAAAATTTGCTTTTCTGATTGGTAACGACAAAGAAGTGCATTTTTACCTGAGCCAATAATAAATTCATTTGCAGGATAATCTCCACCACCTTCAAATATAACTCTATTCATTTCAGCTAATATCTTAGACTCGCTTACATCAGCTTTTGCGTGTTTCCATACTTCATGCAAAGCTTTATCAGCAAGCTCTGCAGCTTTTTTAACATAAACAATTTCCTCTTTAGATTTTACTACTCGTAATTTTGTTATTAAGTCTGATTTATCTTCAAGAGAACAATAATTTTCTAAAGATTTGTTTAATCGAAGAGCATTACGACCGGTTAAACCGTATGATTCATATTCAACTCCTAATTTTTTTCCTTTAAGATTTAATTCATCTAGAATAACTTTAAGATCATCAGTTGGATTTGATCCATCTTTATCAACCCATATCCTAATATCTTCTATGTTGGATGTATTTTGAGCTTGTCTTAAATCAGGAGCTCTTGTGAGCAGTATTATATTTCCACTTTTATCTAAAACCAATGTCTGAAAAAAAACATAACCAAAGGTATCGTATCCAGTTAACCAATACATAGACTCTTGTCTAAACATCAAAATAGCATCAAGGTTTTGCTCTTGCATAGAATTTAAAACTTTACTTTTTCTGTTAGAAAACTCTTCTTTTGAAAAATGAAGTGCCATTAGAATTATTTAGTAACTAGTATATTCTTTTATCTCTTTTATGATTGAACCAGTGTGATTATTAATTTCTAATTTTATTTTTGCTCGATCATCATTTAGAAAATGAACGTCTCTTGAAAGTTTAATAAATTTTTCACCAAAATCTTTTTCTTTTTCACATTTTCTTTTGTTATCTTCAATAACCCATAGTTTAGAATTTATCTCTTTTAATGATTGATAAAGATCATTAAGCTTATCATCAGATTTTACATTTTTATCAAGCTGATCTTTTAAAATAGAGTGTTCATTGTTAATAAATTTTAGTTTTTCTGGATCTTTAATTTTTCCTTGTTTGATCTCTAAAATTGAAATTTTATCTAAAAGTTCACCTGTTGAAACTTCTACTATAATTTTATTCATAAAATTTAATACTGTGCTATCTTGTTATAAATATGTCTAATATTTTAATTATTAAACATGGATCATTAGGAGATATAGCTCAAGCAAGTGGTGCAATTCAAGACATATCTGAAAATCATAAAAATGATCGAATTTATTTACTAACAACAAAAGCTTACTTAAAAGTTTTTAAAAAAAATCCATTTATTCATGAAGTAATTTTAGATAAGAGGTTACCAAGATATAATCTTATATACTTATATTTCTTAATGAGAGAACTTAAGAAACATAGCTTTTCAAAAATTTTTGACCTTCAGAATTCATCAAGAACAAATTTTTATAAAAATATTCTTTTTCCTAAGGCAAAAAAAGAAACTTGGTCTAGCTCAATTACAACTTTGCCAGAAGTAATAGATAAAAAGGAATTTGATAAACACTCTGTTTTAGATAGATTTAATCATCAATTACAAACCTCAGGACTAAAGACATTTCATACCTTAAATCCTAATTTTAGTTGGGCAGGTTCTGAGATCAGTAAAATTAAAGATCATTTTAAATTGGATAAATTTATTTTATTATTTCCTTTTTGCTCGCCTCACTTACATATTAAGAAATGGCCTTATTATAATGATCTTATAAAACTTATTTTAGATAAATTTGGTAACGAATATAAAATTGTTGTAGCTCCAGGCCCATCTGAAATAAATGGTGCAAAAGAAATAAATGCTGAAGTTTTATTAGATGATGGAAAAGCGCTTGATATTTCTAAATTAACTTCTTTGATCAAAAGCAGTTCTTTTATTATTGCCAATGATACAGGACCTGCTCATATTGCAGCTCATGTTGGAGCAAAAGGTTTAACTTTATTTGGAAAACATACTACAGCTTACAAAGTGAGCATTGAAAGAGAAAATTTTAAAGCAATCGAAGTATCCGATTTGAATAATTTAAGTGCGGAAAAAGTTTTTGAAAGATTAATTAATTCTTTAAATTAATTAAGAATTTTTTTGTATTCCTCAAAAGTTTTGTCCCATTGAAACTTTAAAACATATTCTTTGGCATTTTTTCCAAGTTCAATATACTTTTTATTTTCAATCATTGAGTTTAATGATGAATATATGTCATCTAGATTGTTCCCATCACAAATTAATCCAGTTTTATCGTGATCAATTGCATCTGATGCGCCACCATCCTTTCCTCCTATGGAAGGAATTCCATATTGAGCGGCTTCTACATAAGATATTCCAAAACCTTCTACAGAAGTTTTATGTATTATAGATGGCATGACAAAGATATTGGATTTAGCCACTAAGGCATTTTTTAAATCAGCACTTATGTCTTTAAAGAACATTACTTGTGAAGTTAGATCTAACTCTTCAACTAATTTTTTTACATTTTTTTCTTCATCACCATAACCAATACAAATATAAACAATATCAGGATATAATTGTTTTAAATTTCTTAGTGCCATAATTACTTTTTCATGATTTTTTCTTTTATCAAATCTAGAAACAGTAATTAGCCTTGGTGTTTTGACTTTTAATAAACTTTCAACTTTTTCCAAAGATTTTTTGTTTAATTCTTGAACTTGGTCAATACCAGGATTTATAACCACAACTTTATCTTGTTCTACACCATTATTTATTGCCAGATTTTTTGTATACTCAGAATTTGCAATTACTTTTTCTACATTGTTAAGAACTTTAATAACTCTTTTATTTAACGAGGTTCCTAATTGATGGTTGATCTCTTTACCATGGATTAAACAATACTTTTTTTTATTAGTTTTTATTAACTCTAAACTTTTCCAATGATCGGCAATAATACCCTCAACTTTATTTTCTTTTATAAATTCATTTATTAATTGAGCTTTTCTTATTTTCCTTAAAAATTTTATTCCACCAACTCTTTCGATTGAAAAACTCGCTTGTTCATCAAAATCTATATGATTTTTATTATAATCTGCAAAAACTTTAATCATGAAATTTTTTGACATTTCACGGGATAAACCCCACATCAAACTTTGCATGCCACCTAATTCAGGTGGGAATGCCCTTGTTAGAATAAGATACATTAATTAGTTTTCCACTTGATACCACATCCTGCACTAGGAATTTGGTTTTCAGGTCCTTTATTAGTTTCAGCAATTTGCATCATGGCTTTTAAAAGATCACTATCTCCATTTCTCACTGGAATTAATTTTTTAAGTTCTCGTACCCTTCCTCTATATTGAAGTTCTAAATCTTTGTTGTACCCAAAAAAGTCTGGAGTACATACTGCATCATAAGTTTTTGCAATTTCTTGTGTTTCATCAACCAAATAAGGGAAACCAAACTGATATTTTTTTGAGAACTCAATCATATTTTCAAATGAGTCCTCAGGATAATTTTCAGCATCATTAGCACAAATAGCCACTGAATTAATACCGATATTTTTTAATTTTTTACAATCTTCAACAATATCTTTTGTAACAGCTTTTACATATGGACAGTGATTGCAAATAAACATAATTAGCGTTCCTTTTTCACCTTTGACATCTGCTAATGAGAGAATTTTACCCTCTGTCGATTTAAGCTTAAAGTCATGAGCTTTTTGACCAAAATCACATATTGGAGTTTGTATAGGCATAATGTATTAATATATAAATTATGTTTTACGATTTAAAAGATAAAAAACCAAAAAACTCTGGCGAAAATTGGGTAGCACCTAATGCAACTATTATAGGTGATGTTACCTTAGAAAAAAATTCTAGTATTTGGTTTAATGCAACCTTAAGAGGCGATTTAGAAAATATTCATATTGGTGAAGGCTCCAATATTCAAGATGGAAGTGTTTTACATACAGATCCTGGTTATCCATTAAAAGTTGGAAAGAATGTTACTGTTGGACATATGGTCATGCTTCATGGCTGTACGATAGGGGACAATAGTTTAATTGGTATTGGAGCAGTAATTTTAAATAATGCCAAGATTGGAAAAAACTGCCTTATAGGAGCAAAAGCATTAATCACAGAAAACAAAGAAATTCCAGACAACTCCTTAGTTATTGGGTCACCTGGAAAAGTTGTAAGAGAAATTACTGAGGACGAAAAAAAAGCAATTATTGAAAACACAAAACATTATCAAGATAACTGGAAAAGATATTCTAAATCTATATTTTAATTTAATGAAAAAAATTTTATTAACATTGCTGATAACTTTATTTAGTTCATCACTTTTTGCTGTTCCTATAAAGTCTCCTTTAGATAAATTATCTAGATATTTTAAAAATGGTCAAATGATCAAAATTAATTCTTATAATGCAAAAAATTATATGGAGATTAAAGATGGAACTTATAAAAAATCACCATTAGAAATAGATGCATTTATAGCATATCCTAAAAAAGGCGAAGGACCTTTCCCTTTAGTTATGTTTGCTCATGCGAGCGGTGGTCCACTTTTATTTACTAATAAATGGTTTAAGTTCAATAGACTAGCCGCCAAATCTTTACAGAATAAAGGAATTGCAGTTATGTTTATAGATAATTTTGCCCCTCGAGGAACTTATACAACTTATGCAAATCAACAAAAGGTCCCACATTGGTCTACTTTTATTGATACTTTTATGGCTCTTGAACACGTATCTAAAGATCCTAAAATAAACATTAGTAAAGTTGGAATAACAGGTTGGTCAAGAGGAGGTGCAATTTCTATTATGGCTTCAGAAAAAAAGTTAAGAGATGCACTTATTGATAAAAATTTATTTTTTGCTGCTGCTCAACCTAGATCACCACCATGTTGGAGTATCGGAATGTTTAAAAATCCAACACCCACACCAGAAACAAAAACTTGGATGGTTTTAGGTGGTGCTGACGATTATACAGCAGCAGAACCATGTGTTGATCTAGGTAAAAAAATTAAAGACAATGGTGGAAACATTGAGGTTACAGTTAAAAAGGGATGGCATCATGGTTTTACAGCTAATTATAAAGAGGAGTGGGAAAAAGACGGTATGGTATTTACTAATTGTCCAGGTTTTTTTACCAATGATGATGGAACAAGTAGTTCAACTGATCCAAATTATAAATGGGCCAAATCATGGTGGATGGACAGTTGTATAAAAAATGGTGCACATATCGGAGGCGATAAGGGTAAAATTTTTAAATCTAAGTTTGTAAAATTTTTTAAAAATGAGCTTCTAAACTAATATGCCAACTTACACTGTAACAAATTCAAACTTTAATATTTCATCTAAACAACAAAAAAAATTAGCCGAAGGAATTACTAAAGTTCATAATGTAGTAACTGGTGCGAATACATATTTTGCACAAGTAATATTTAATAAAACAAAAAAAAATAATCATTTTATGGGCGGAAAAAAAGTGAAGGAGCCATCTTTATTTTTACTTGGTCAAATTAGAGCAGGTCGATCAAAAAAGGTCAAAGACAAATTAATTTCAGATTTAAAACATGTATTGGTAAAAAATTCCAAATTAGATGAAACCCAAGTATGGGTTTATATTAATGATCTTCCCCCATCTCAAATGATTGAATACGGGGCTGTCTTACCAGAATCAGGCAAAGAGAAACAGTGGTTTGCAAATTTACCTATAAAATTAAAGAAAAAATTAGCGGCTATTGAAAAATAAATATTCTAAATTAATTTTTTAATTAAAAAAATATTCTGTAATCAATTCGATATTGAATAATATCAAAATCAGCCTCATATCCCTCTGTCATACTTCTCATATGATCGTTATCACATTCTAGTTTTAAATTTTCTATTGAAAAGCCATAACCTTTAAAAATTCCAGAGCTTTTAAAAAATCCTAAGTTTGGCGTAATACCATAACACTCTACAAATGTTTCTGCTCCTCCCTCTCCATATGTACCTGAGATAACACCAAAGTTTGTATCTGACTGAAAACCTAAAAAGGTGGAGGCATTCAAACCCATATAAGGTGTGAAATTTAAAATTTCATTAAATCTATAACTCGGACCTAATTCTAAAGCTAAACCTCTAAAATGTATATTGGGGAAGAGTGAATTACCCCCTCCATCAAAGGTAATGCTAGTATCACCTGTGTAATGACGTGCAAAAGCAATTCCAGAGTTCAAATATAAATGGTCGCTTAAGAATTTATTAAAATCGATACTAAGTGAATATATAGTATTTAAACTATCATCATCTAAAACTAAGCCTTTTATATTTGTACCTGGATTATTTTCTGTAGGACCATGCATTCCTTTTACATTTTCCATAATACCATTTCCAACTGCAATACCTATTGATAATTCATTGTTATTTTCAGCATAAACATATGTACATTTTAAAAAAATGATTATTAAAATTTTTAAAATTTTTCTATTCATCTGAATCATTTTATGGAACTAACCAATTATTCTTATTTGTCTCTAAATCAAACTTAGCTCTTCGATGTCCTTTTGCTGCAAGATATAGCCATTCTATAGATTTAATTTTACATTTTATCACAGTAAAGTTTTTATAACCTTCTTCACTTTGCTCCATTGAGTAATCAAAATCTTCTAATTTAGATATCATACCAGATGTTGGATTATCTGAATTAGTCCCAGGAGGGCTATCAGTTAAATAACATCTTCGACTTATATGCTGCGTTTTTTTCCAAGATTGTTCTGTTATAGAATTTTGATTATTAATCTCGCATTCAACTTTCACTCTTAATTGTATCTTTTCTTCTTTATCATAAAAAACCAATGAAGCATTTTTATTACTTTTAAGTATGTCTATTTTTGGAGATCTTAAATCAGTGTGAAATTGTAGGAGACTATTTTCTCTATCTGATTTACGTAAAACAACTATTCTACCATCAACTTCATTTTGATAAGCACAAATAAAAACAGGAATTCTAAATGCTGAACTTCTGTTAGTCACAGCATCATCTAACATAGACCAATATTTATTTTGAATTTTTTCTAAATTTTCATAGTATGCTGGTTGCATACTTTACTTCCTAAATCTTTTTATTAAGCTTGAAGTATCCCAACGATTACCACCCATCCCTTGCACTTCTCCGTAATATTTATCAACTAATTCTGTTACAGGTAACAATGAGCCATTATTTTTAGCTTCATCCATTGCAATTTTTAAATCTTTTCTCATCCAATCAACTGCAAAACCAAAATCAAATTTGTCATCGATCATAGTCTTAAATCTATTTTCCATTTGCCAAGATTGAGCTGCACCTTTTGAAATAACTTCAATTACATCTTCCATGTTCAATCCAGCTTTCATTCCAAAATTAATAGCTTCTGATAAACCCTGTACTAAACCTGCAATACAAATTTGGTTAACCATTTTAGCAAGCTGTCCATTGCCTGAACCACCAAGTAATTTCATTTTTTTACTGTAACAATCAATTTTATCTTTAGCTTTATCAAAGTCAGCTTGATCACCACCGATCATAACTGTTAATGCACCATTTTCTGCACCAGCTTGTCCTCCTGATACTGGTGCATCTAATGCACCAAATCCATTTTTTTTTGCATAAGAATGTATTTCTCTTGCAATTGTTGCTGAAGCGGTTGTGTTATCAATATAAACTGCACCTTTTTTAATTGTTTTAAATACACCTTTGTCTCCAAAAGTAACCTCTCTTAAATCATTGTCATTCCCCACACATGTAAAAATGTATTCAGCATCTTTTGTAGCTTCAGCTGGAGTATCAGCCATTTTACCTTTGTATTCTTTAATCCATTTTTCAGCTTTGGATTTTGTTCTGTTAAAAACAGTTACATTGTGTCCACCTTTTGATATATAACCTGCCATTGGATAACCCATGACACCAAGACCTATGAAAGCAACATTACAACTCATAATTTTTCAAAATGTTTAAAAGTTTAAGTTTAAAAGTAATCGTATTTGGTTTCATATTTACATTTTTTTCCAGTTTTGGACAGAGTTTTTTTCTTGGTCTTTTTAATTCTAGCATACGAGAAGCATTATCAATTACTCAGGGACAATTTGGAACAATTTATGCATCTGCAACATTATTGAGCAGCTTTTTATTAATTTGGGTTGGAAAAAAAATAGATGATATCAATATTTTTAAATTTGCCTTCTTTGTATCAATACTTCTGTCCTTCTCGTGTTTTTTCTTTTCAAAAATTTCTTCAATAACCTTTTTATTTATTGCAATTTTTTTAATGAGATTTTCAGGTCAAGGTATGATGTCTCATACTGCAACAACAACAATTTCTAGATATTTCACAAAATCTAGAGGTAAAGCTTTAAGTACAAGTTGGTTTGGTCTTTCTACTGCTGAATTTATACTACCAGTTTTAATTGTATATTTATTAACTGTAACTTCTTGGCAAAATTTATGGATGTATATTTCAATATTAGTTTTGATATTTCTTCCAATGACTTCTTTTACTTTAGTTAAGAACTTAAATTTTGAGTCTAGAGAGAAGACAAACCAAAAAGAATTTAATGAAAAAATAAAACAATGGAAAAGAATAGATGTTTTGAAGGATTACAGATTTTATATAGTTTGTTTGAATATGTTAGCGATGCCATGGATTGCAACTGGCGTTTTTGTTTATCAATCTTTTATTTCAGAGTCTAAAGGATGGGGCACTTATGTAATTGCTCAATCTTTTATGGTTTACTCAATTTTGTCAGTATTAACTCTATTAGTTGCAGGATTTTTAATTGATAAATTTACGAGTAGAAAATTACTTATTTATATGAATATTCCATTATTAATTTCTACGGTAGTTCTAATGTATTTTGATATTTCATTTTCTGCTTTCATATTTTTAGGTCTAATTGGCATTTCTAATGGACTTGCAAACGTTTTAGGCTCTTCAACCTGGGCAGAAATTTATGGTGTAAGATATATTGGCTCAATTAAAGCTTTAACTACGGCTTTGATGGTTTTCTCTACTGCCTTTGGCACTGCTTTATTTGGCTTATTAATAGATGTTGGATTTTCAATTGAGCAAATAGCCTTAATATCTTTTATTTATGTTGCTTTATCAGCAGTTCTTTTATTGTTTGTTAAAAATCGGCTAAATCCAGAACATTTATAAAATTCTCCTTGATTTTTCAAACTTCACTGTGTAGATACTCCGCATGGCACGAGTTACTGTAGAAGATTGTATAGATAAAGTTGATAGCCCTTACGAATTAGTTTTGGTAGCTAAAGAAAGAGCAACTCAACTTAATACAGGTATAGAACCTACTTTAGAAAAAGATAACGATAAGAATACCGTTATCGCTTTAAGAGAAATAGCTGAAGAAAATATAAAAGTAAATGAACTTACTGAAAGTGCTGTTTACAAACTAAGAAAACATGTTGAGCAGGTAGATGATGGCGTAGAGGATGATGAAGATGTAGGTGATGATTTTGAAAGTTTATATAAAGGTGAAATTTCAAAAAGCGGAGCACCTATTTTACCATCTAAAAGAGCTAGAAAAACACCTGAGAAAATACAAGTTTCGAATGAAGATTTAGCGGAGTTATCTCAAACAGCTAAGCCAGATATCGATACATCAGCAACAGATGAAACAGGAGATGATCAAGGAGATGTTTCATTAGACGAAGTTACTGAAACTGAAAACCAAGCTTCAGAGCAAGAAGCGACGAATGATCCTGAAAATAATCAATAATTAAGAAAATTCCTTTAAAATTTTTTCCCTATGTTCATCTAGATCAGGGATATCTCCTCTAGTATCTTCATCTTTGTAAGAAGACATCTTAATTGGATTCCCAGCTAATTTAAAATCTCCAATTTTTTTATGAAAGGCTTTAACGATCATGTTTCTTGCTTTGACCTGAGGATTTTCAACAGCTTCTTTTATGTTAAGAATTGGACCACATGGAATTTTTTCTTTTTCCATGTCTTTGACCCATTCAGAGGTAGTTTTAGATGACAATTTGTTTTCAATAACCGTTTTAAGTTCATCCATATTAATAGCTCTAGATGAATTATCAAAAAATTTAGGATCTTTACCTATTTCAGGCATTTCCAAAAGTTCACAAAGTTTTTCAAATAATCTATCATTCCCAGCAGCTATGATGATGTAACTATCTTTAGTTTTAAAAGCTTCAAATGGTGCGATTGATGGATGACGAGAACCCATAGGTTTTGGTATCTCGTTCTTAGCTAAATAACGAGCAATTGCATTTTCTAATATTGCTATCTGACAATCAAGCATCGAAACATCTATGTACATTCCCTTACCAGTTTTTTGTCTATCATAAAGAGCTGCATTTATTCCAATTGCTGTAAATAAACCAGCTGTGATATCTCCAATTGATGTTCCAACTCTTGTTGGGTCTGAGTTTGGTTGACCAGTTACACTCATCAACCCACCCATACCTTGTACTACCATATCATAAGCAGGTAATTCTTTAAGAGGTCCAGTTTGTCCAAAACCTGATGCAGACGCATAAATTAATTTTGGATACTTTTTACTTACATTCTTCCAACCGTATCCCCATTTTTCTAAAGTACCTGGTTTAAAATTTTCAACTAATATGTCTGCTTTAGATAAAATTTTATCAAAAATTTTTTTATCTTCCTCAACTTTTAAGTTAAGAGCAATACTTTCTTTACCTCTATTAAGTGACATGAAATAAGCTGAATATTCCTCAATGAATGGTCCAAATTTTCGAGAGTCGTCACCAATTTCTGGTGCTTCAATTTTAATTACTCTTGCACCTAGATCTGATAAAATCATAGTACAGTAGGGACCAACTAATACTCTCGTTAAATCAACAACTAGTAGGTTTTTTAAAGGTCCATTCATACAATTTCTAACTTTTCTGAGTTTTTGCCGACTTGACTCTTATTAATAAGTTCACTTTAATTGAATTATTAAAAATAACAATAGAGGGAAAAATAATGTTAAAAAAAATATCTTTATATTTAACTTCATTAGTTTTTGTTTTTACTACTATTGGTTCTGCTTATGCGGTTACGCTAAAAGCAAGTCACCAGTGGCCTGGAACACCAAGAGCTGATGGATCTTTCGACCCACGTCATGAAATGGTTCAAATCATTGCTGACGAGGTAAAAAAAGCAAATGTTGGAGTAGACATAAGAATTTACCCAGCTAAATCATTATACAAACCTAAAGAACAGTGGAAGCCAATGACGACTGGTCAGCTGGATATTTCTGCTTTTCCATTAGCTTATGCATCCAAGTTCCATCCAGAATTTGATGCAACTCTAATGCCAGGTACAGTTAAAAATCATGATCATGCATTGAGATTTAATAAAGGACCAATGATGACTGAAATTAAAAAGATTATTAACGATGCTGGTGTAGTAGTTTTGTCTGACGCATGGTTAGGTGGTGGTTTTGCTTCAAAGTCAAAATGTATAAAAAATCCTAGTGATGCAAAAGGTCAAGTTATGAGAGCTGCAGGTAAAGCATTTAATCAAATGTTAGAGGCAGCAGGAGCAGGTATACAAAGTATGCCATCATCTGAAATTTACACAGGTTTACAAACAGGTGTATTAACAGGTGCTAACACTAGTTCAGGAAGTTTTGTAAGTTATAAAATTTATGAACAAGTTTCATGTGCAACTCCTCCAGGAAAATTTGGTTTATGGTTTATGTACGAACCAATTTTGATGTCCAAAAAGTCTTTTGATGCTTTAAATTCTAAGCAACAAAAAGCTTTAATGAAAGCTGGAAAAGTAGCTGAGAAATACATGACAGCTCAAGTAGAAAACTTAGATAAAAAGTTTGAAGATGCTTATAAAGCTGCAGGTGTAAAATTAGTATACATGGATGCAAAAGACCATGCTGCGTGGGTAGAGATTGCGAAAAAATCTTCACACAAAGCATTTGCTGATAAAGTTCCAGGTGGCGATAAGCTAATGGAAATGGCTTTAGCAGTTAAATAAAATAATATATAAAGAACCCCTATTTATTATGAATAAATAGGGGTTTTTTTATGAAAAAAAAATATCTACAAATTTGTGATTTTATAGCTAAGGCCTGTGGTGCTTTTGCGGTGTTAGCTTTACTTTTATCTATCCTAGTTATTGTTGAACTAGTTTTTGAAAGATATTTTTTTCAAAGAGCAATTACTTGGCAAACAGAACTTGTAACTATGCTTTTGGTTGCTTCAACTTTTATAGGAAGTGTATATGTACTAAGTGAGAAAGCACACGTTAGTATGGAATGGATTTACGACTTTTTATCAAAAAAAAATATAATTAGATTAAAAATTTTTACGTCTTTTTTAAGTTTATCATTTTTTTTAATTTTATTTTATTTTGGATTTATAATGGTGGAGGAAGCCTTTACCAAAAATTATTCAACGGGTACAGTTTGGGATCCTCCTTTGTGGATACCATATTCATCAATGATGATTGGAGCTGTGCTAATGATATTACAATATATAGCAGAAATTATAAAACTAACTGACGATAAGGATCAGAATTAATGGACCCATTAATAATAGCTATAATTGTAGCAGTTTTTACTCTAGTGGTACTTTTTTCTGGAATTCCAATTGCTTTTGGTTTGAGTTTTGTATCAATAGTTCTGCTAGTATCATTTGAGGGTTTTCAAATGTTAGATGTTTTTGCCGAAACATTTTTTGCTGGATTAAACTCATTTGTTTTACTTTCGATACCGATGTTTATTTTAATGGGGATGGCGGTTGCTAATTCTCCTGCTGGTAAAGATTTATATACAGGATTAGACAGATGGCTTTGGAGAGTACCAGGAGGATTAGTTATTTCCAATATAGGAGCTTGTTCAATTTTTGCAGCCTTAAGTGGATCTAGCCCTGCGACTTGTGCAGCGATTGGAACAATGGGAATACCCGAAATGAGGAAAAGAGGATATTCAGATCAGATTGCAACTGGAACTATCGCTGCTGGCGGAACTCTGGGGGTTTTAATTCCTCCAAGTATTGTTTTAATTGTTTATGGAATTGCAACCGGAACATCAATTGGAAGATTATTTTTATGTGGTCTTGTGCCTGGTTTTATGTTGGCTGGTATGTTTGCTATATGGGCACTGATCCATAGTTATTTTATCGACAAAGACGCGGCAAAAGCTTTAAGAAATAGAGTAAAACCCACTTTAAAAGAAAAACTTGAAGTATTGCCTAGAATACTTCCTTTTTTAGCAATTATTGCTGGGGTTTTGTATGTTTTGTATGGCGGAGTAGCAACACCATCTGAAGCTTCAGGAGTGGGAGCATTTTTAGTTTTTGTCTTGATAGCTGTTGTTTACAAAATTTATCAGCCTAAAAAGATTTGGAATATTGTTAAAGTTTCAATGAAAGAAAGTGTAATGATCATGTTTATTATTGCTGCTTCTTATCTTTTTGCGTTCACTTTGTCACAACTTTATGTAACCCAGTCTTTAGCACAAAGCATGGTAGATCTAAGCTCAAATAAATGGGTTGTATTTATTTTAATAAATATATTTCTTTTAATTGCAGGTTTCTTTTTGCCACCAGTTGCAGTAATTGTAATGACTTCAGCAATATTATTACCAGTTATCACCACATTAGGTTTCGATCCTTATTGGTTTGCAATTGTGTTTACAATTAATATGGAAATTGGATTAATAACCCCGCCAGTTGGATTAAATCTTTATATTATTAAAGGAATTACCCCAGACGTCAGTTTGTCAGAAATTTTAAAAGGATCTATACCATTTATGATAATAATGGCCTTAGCTATATTAATCTTATGTATTTTTCCTGAGATTGTTACCTGGTTGCCTGATAAAATAATGGGTAAAGACCTTGGATTCTAAAAAAGATATAAATAGAAAAATTTCAGTTGCTCCAATGATGGATTGCACTGACAGACATGATCGTTTTTTTCTCCGATTAATGAGTAAAAATGTCATGCTTTATACAGAGATGGTTGCAACTAAGTCAGCAATCCATGGAGATAGAAAAAAAATATTATCTTACAGTCCATATGAAAAACCTTTGGCCCTACAAGTAGGTGGATCAAATAAGGAAGAGTTAGCAGAAGTAGCTAAAATCGCAGAAGATATGGGCTATGATGAAGTTAATATCAATCTTGGTTGTCCAAGTAAAAAAGTTCAAAAGAACAAGTTTGGTGCATGTTTAATGAAGGAACCAGAGTTAGTTGCAGAATGTATTAATTCAATGGTAAATGCGTGTAAAATTCCTGTCACAGCCAAGACAAGAATTGGCTTTGATAATATAGAAGAATTTGAATATCTAAATAATTTTGTTCATAAAATGAGAGATGCTGGTTCAAAAACTTTTATTTTACATGCAAGAAAAGCAATGCTTACGGGTTTATCTCCAAAACAAAATTTAACTGTTCCAAAACTAAATTATAAAATGGTTTATGATATTAAAAAAGAAAATCCTAATTTAGAAATAATAATAAATGGAGGAATTACAAAAATTGATCAAATCAAAAACCATTTGAATTTTTGTGATGGTGTTATGATAGGAAGATCAATCTACCAAAATCCATATTCTTTGATTGAAATTGAAAAAGAAATATTTAAAACAAAAAATAACCCAACAAGAGAACAGGTTGTAGAGAAACTGTTAGAATATGCAGATAGAGAAGTAAAATTAGGGACTAAGATTAATCACATAATGAGACATACAGTTGGTTTGTATCATGGACAGATTGGTTCAAAAGATTGGAAAAGATATTTAAGTGATAATATGATGGCAAGAGACTCAGATTTTCAAAAAGCAAAACATATTATGACTATTGTTCAAAATAATGAGAAAGCTGTTCAAGCAAACTCATAATGGAAATTTTAGATATTAATGAAATTATAAATCTTTTATTTGTTTTATCTGTTGCAGCATCTGTTGCAGGTTTTATGGCTGGATTACTGGGTGTTGGGGGTGGTATCATAATTGTACCTGCACTTTATTACGCTTTCACGGTTTTAGATTTTGATATTGCAACAAGAATGCACCTTTCAGTTGGTACATCGTTAGCAATTATAATTCCTACCTCTATAATATCAACCAAAACTCATATGGAGTATGATGCTGTTGATTTTAAGCTAATAAAATCTTTTGGAATTTTTATTTTGTTAGGTGTTATTGGCGGAACATTTTTAGCGGTGAACTTAAAAACACCAGCTTTTATTTTATTTTTTTCTATTATGGCTTTTATAGTGGGCTTATTTTTTATCTTTTTTAGAGAACAACTTTTGAAAAATCCAAAAATAATCTCGGATTCAGCAAAAAATATTTCTGGTGTCATAATAGGTTTTATATCTGTATTATTGGGTATTGGTGGTGGATCATTAATGGTTCCTTTTATGAGAACTTTTGGTTACGATATTAGAAGATCAATAGGCACTGCTGCAGGAGTTGGTTTTTTAATTGCAGTTTTTGGTACTATTACTATGATTACTGGAGGTAAAATGCTAGATAATATTAGTACTCCTTACAGCTTGGGATATGTAAATCTACTTGGTTTTTTAGTATTTGTACCCGTAACAATGATAATGGCGAGGGTAGGCGCTAAAGCAGTTTATAAAATTGACAAAAAAATTTTAAGTAAAATCTTTGGAACATTTTTGATTATTGTGTCAATTAGATCTTTTTTTGAATATCTATCTATAAGTTAATTTAATCTGTTCCCCACTTAATCTTTGTCCAGACTCTTTCGTGAAAATAGTAGAAAAATAAGGGAATTATAGATCCAACTCCTAGTATTCCCGCACCAGTAAATGTTCCAGTGTAAACATATCCAAAAATAACCCAATAAACAAAAATGATGAATCTCCAAGAAAAAGTTTTTGCAATTGATCTAATTTTTTTATCAGCCATAAAAAAAAGAGGTGACTTCAGTCTCCCTCCATCACCTCACGTTTATAACTTTAAATGATTCTTTACAATTTTATGAACACTTAATAGTTGAATCTATTAATTATTAAGTTCAAATTTTTTGATCATATTCACCAATTTTTCCCGTTTTCTTAAGTGTCTCATCAATGAATTTAAAAATATTTAATTTTCTCAAATCTGATGTTGGACTTTCTGTAACAACAACTAATGAAGGTTTATTTGATGAAGCTCTAATTAGACCCCATGAACCATCTTCAAAAGAAAATCTTACACCATTTACAGTTATTATTTCTTTTATTTCTTGGTTATCTATTTTTATTTTTTGTTCTTTTATTTTTTGGAATTTATTTACCATTTCATCTACTACATTATATTTTTCTTCATCTGAACAAAAAGGAGCCATTGTTGGTGATTGGTAAGTGACAGGAAGTTCTTTTATAATTTCACTCAATTTTTTGTCTTGATTATTTAATAAATGACAAACTTGAATTGCTGAATTAATTCCATCATCATAACCATATCCCAAGGGTTGATTGAAAAAAAAATGTCCACTTTTTTCAAATCCAGCTAACGCTTTTTCATTATGAACTTTCCTTTTTATGTGCGAATGACCAGTTTTCCAATATAGGGTTTTACATTGATTTTGAATCAAAACTTCATCAGTTGAATAAAGACCGGTTGATTTAACATCTACAATAAATTTTGAATTTTTATGAGTATTTGAGAGATTTCTTGCAATCAATAAACCTATTTTGTCTGAAAAAATTTCATTTCCTTCATTGTCAATTACTCCTACTCGATCTCCATCTCCATCAAAACCAAAACCTATATCAGCTTTATTATTTTTTACAGATTTTGTAATAGCATGAAGCATTTCTAGATCTTCAGGATTTGGATTGTATTTTGGAAAATTCCAATCTAAATTGCAATCTAACTCAATTACTTCACACCCAATACCCCTTAATATATCTGGAGCAAATATTCCCGCAGTTCCATTGCCACATGCAACCACAGCTTTAATTTTTTTATTTATTTTATTTTTATTTATTAAATCGTCTTTATAAATTTTATCAAAATTTTTTATTTGCTTTAAATTGCCTTTGCCTTCAGAAAAATTTTGGCTTAAAGTAATTTCTTTAAGTTCTTTCATCTCTTCTGGTGCATGTGTTAATCCTTTTTTAATACCCATTTTTACGCCCGTCCAACCATTTTCATTATGACTTGCGGTTACCATTGCAACTGCGTCCGCCTCTAAATTAAATTGAGCATAATAAACCATTGGTGATAAAGATAAGCCCACGTCTTCAATAAAACATCCAGTTGAAATCAAACCATCTTTGAGTGCGGTTTTAATTTTTTCACTGTATGATCTATAATCATGTCCAATGATTACCCTAGGGTTATTTTTTTTAGTATGTTTTTTAATTTGTGTCCCAAGGCCTTTGCCTAGATTCGTTATTCCTTGTTCGTTAATGTCTTTTTCAAAGACCCAACGGGCGTCATATTCTCTAAAACCATAGGGGTCTATTTTTAAAGATTGAGCCATATTGTTAATTACTTACATTTTTTTGACTTTTATAGTTGAATTATTTTTTCATTGTTCTATAAATGTTCTATTGATTTACTTGTTATATAGTATATTGATAAAAAGCGCATACAACATGTAGTTGTTTTCGCAATAATAAAACAATAAATTAAAGTAAAATGAATAAAATACTATCGCAGGCCTTAAAGAAAGCTGTCTCTGAATATACCCCTGTAGTTAAAGAGGTTCCAAAAGGCAATAGACCAGATTTATTTTCATTAAATAATGAAACGGAATTATTTCAAAATGATAAAGGTATAATCATTAAAATTGACAGGTCTCGAGACGCAAAACTAACTGATTTTGGTAAAGCGACTTTAAAGGATAGATACCTAGGTCAAAATGAGTCTTACCAAGACTTATTTGCTAGAGTAGCAAGCACATATTCAGATGATAATTTACATGCGCAACGAATTTATAACTACATAAGTAACCTTTGGTTTATGCCAGCAACTCCGGTTTTATCCAACGGAGGTACTAAAAGGGGTTTACCCATTTCTTGTTTTCTTAATGAAGCTTCAGATAGTTTAGGAGGCATCCTGGATCTTTGGAGTGAGAATGTTTGGTTAGCTGCCAAAGGTGGAGGTATTGGAAGTTATTGGGGTAATCTAAGATCTATTGGAGAAAAAATTGGAAAAGTTGGAAAAACTTCTGGAATAATTCCTTTTATAAAAGTTATGGACTCTTTAACCATGGCAATTAGCCAAGGTTCTCTTAGAAGAGGTTCAGCTGCATGTTATTTACCGATTGATCATCCTGAGATTGAAGAATTCATTGAAATGAGAAGACCAACAGGGGGTGATCCAAATAGAAGATCTTTAAATTTGCATCACGGTGTCTTAGTTTCAGACGCATTCATGAGAGCAGTTGAGACAGATGAACAATGGGCACTCAAAAGCCCTGTTGATGGAACTATTCAACAAACTTTATCAGCTAGAAACCTGTGGATTAGATTATTAACAGCAAGAATAGAAACAGGTGAACCTTATATAATTTATATTGATACCGTTAATAGACAGATCCCTCAACATCACAAATTAGCCAACCTTACAGTCAAGACATCCAATCTATGTAGTGAAATAACTTTACCTACAGGAATTGATAAGGATGGACACGATAGAACAGCTGTTTGTTGTCTGTCTTCACTAAATTTGGAAAGATATGATGAGTGGAAAGACGATCCCAATATGATTAGTGATGTAATGAGATTCTTGGATAACGTTTTATCTGATTTTATAAATAAAGCACCAGATCAATTTAAAGATGCTAAGTATTCAGCAGAAAGAGAAAGAAGTGTAGGTTTAGGTGTAATGGGTTTCCATTCTTTTTTACAAAAAAACAGAATTCCACTTGAGTCAGTGATGGCAAAATCTTGGAACAAAAAAATATTTAAACAAATTAATGAACAAGTTAATCAGGCTTCAAAAGATTTAGCTAAAGAAAGAGGTGCATGTCCTGATGCTGCAGAATACGGATTTCAAGAAAGATTTTCAAATAAAACAGCAATAGCCCCAACTGCATCCATTTCAATTATTTGTGGTGGAGCCTCTCCTGGAGTAGAACCTGTAGCTGCTAATAGTTATACTCATAAAACTTTATCTGGTTCGTTTAATGTTAGGAACAGATATCTTGAAGAAATCTTAGAAAGTCATGGCAAAAATGATGATGAAACCTGGTCTACCATTACAACTAATCAAGGATCTGTTTCACATTTAGATTTTTTAACCGATTTGGAAAAAGATGTTTTTAAAACAGCTTTTGAGCTAAATCAGAAATGGATTATTGAACTAAGTGGTGATCGCACGCCTTTTATTTCACAAGCTCAATCGGTTAATTTGTTTTTACCAGCAGACGTTCATAAAAAAGAATTACATAGAATTCATTTTGATGCTTG
>QCAD01000004.1 GCA_003282055.1 Pelagibacteraceae bacterium AG-339-N18 | reverse complement strand
AAAAATGATAGTTTGTATAAAACATTTTGGCCAGCCTCTATTCATTTAATTGGAAAAGATATTCTTAGATTTCATGCTGTTTATTGGCCGGCTTTTTTATTAGCGGCAAAATTAGAACCCCCTAAAAAAGTTTATGGACACGGATGGATACTTTCAGGAGAGGAAAAGATGTCAAAATCAAAAGGAAATATTTTAGATCCAATTGAAATTATTGATCAATATGGTCTTGATCCACTTAGATACTACCTTATTAAGGAAGTTTCATTTGGTAATGATGGCAATATCTCTCAGGAAAGACTCGAAGATTGTATTAATAGTGATTTAGCGAATAATTATGGTAATTTATGTCAGCGTGTAATAGCTTTTACTATTAAAAATTGTGATGGAAAAATTCCTAAAGATATAAGTTTTCAGAAAACAGATCTTAAAATTTTAGATAATTTTAAAAAAAATATTAATCAAATTAGGAAAAAAGTAGATGACCAAGATATTAATTTTTATATAGATTTTATTGTTAAATCTATGTTCGAGGCTAATAAATATTTTAACGATCAAGAACCATGGAAAAAAAAAGATGATATTTTGAGATTGAATACGATAGTTTTTACTACTTTAGAAATTGTGCGAAAAATAAGTTTCTTGTTGTATCCTATTATCCCAAACACATCTTTGAAGGCTATTAAAATTTTTAACTTAAAAGAAAAAGATATAAATATTTCTTCAATAGAGGATAACAATTTTTTATCACGTATTGATAAAATTAATAAAATAGATATTCTTTTTAAAAAAATTGAAAAAAATAAATGATTGACTCACACTGCCATTTAGATCATGAACCTTTATATAGTGACTTAACAAACGTAATATTGCGTTCTAAAGAAGTCGGAATAGAAAAGCTTTTAACTATTTCTACATCCCTTGAAAGTTTTGAAAAAATTAAAAATATAGTCAATATATATGAAATAATATATGGAACAATAGGTATCCACCCTCATGAGGCTGATGATAAGTCAATTGGATCTGAGGAAATTATCAATAATTTTAATGAGAATTCTAAAATTATTGGTATTGGAGAAACAGGACTAGATTTTTATTACAATAATAGCGATAGAGACAAACAAATAAAAAGTTTTATAGAGCATATTGAAGCTGCAATAGTCACTAAAGCTCCTCTAATAATACATTCAAGAAATGCAGAAGAGGATACATTTAAAATTTTGAATGAATACAAAGATAAAGATATTAAAATTTTAATGCACTGTTTTACTGGTTCTAAAAATTTTGCAGAAAAACTTCTTCAACTTAATGCTTTTTTTTCTGCTAGCGGAATAATCACGTTCAAAAATTCCACAAATCTTCAAGAAACATTTAAATTTCTTCCTTTAAATAAAATTCTTATTGAGACAGATAGTCCTTTTTTAGCACCAGTTCCAAATAGAGGAAAAAAAAATGAACCTTCTTTTATAGGCTATACCGCTAGTAAACTCGCTGAAATTAAAAATATATCAAAATCTGAACTTATTAAAATAACAACTAATAATTTTAACAATCTCTTCTCTTAAAGTATCGTATGAAATTTATTATTTTAGGTTGTGGTAGTTCAATGGGTGTTCCAAGAGCAGACGGTTTTTTTGGAAATTGCAATCCAAAAAATAAGAAAAATTACAGAACAAGATGTTCTGCATTAATTCAGACTTTGGAAGAAAATATATTAATAGATACATCTCCTGACTTGAGACAACAACTCTTACGTCATAATATAAATAAGATAAATAAGGTGTTTTATTCTCATATGCATGGTGATCAAACTCATGGAATTAATGACTTAAGATCATTCTATATAAATAGTAAAAAGCAAATTAATGTTTATGCAGATAACTCAACTAAAAAATCTTTAAAAAATACTTTTTCTTATATATTTAATGGTTACTCAAAGGAATACCCTGCAACTTTAAGAATAAATAAACTTGAAAAAAACTTTTTTATTAAACATAAAAATAAAAAAATAAAAATTAAATCTATAGAGGTTGAGCATGGTAAGGTAAAATCGAATTGTTTTATAATTGATAAAAAACTTGCTTACATTAGTGATGTAAGTAAAATTTATAATAAAGACTATAAGTTCTTTAAAAACCTAAAATACTTAGTAATAGATTGCTTGTGGTATGACTACCATCCATCACATTTTAATTTAGAGACATCTTTATCAATCATCAGTAAATTTAAGCCAAAAAAAGCAATATTAACAAATTTATCACCTGTTCTAGATTATAATGAATTGAAGAAAATTTTACCTAATAATGTTACACCAGCTCATGATGGGCTGTCATTAAAACTATAAAATACTTTCAATCTTATTTAATATTTTTTTTGACATTGGTTTGGTAAAGGACGCAAATGTATCTTCAACTTTACCTTTTTTATTAATCAAAATTTTATGAAAGTTCCATTTAGGAATTGCTGATTTACCATAGTTTTTTTCAGCCCAAATAAATAAATCATGGGCATTTTTGCCTTTTACATCTGTAATGGTTGAGAGAGGAAAATTAATATTAAAATTTATATTACAAAATTCTTTAACCTCTAAATTATTTTTTTTTTCTTGATTAAATGAATCAGAAGGAACTCCAAGAACAATTAAACCTTTGGATTTATATTTATCCCATAGTTCTTGTAATTCACCATATTGCTTAGTGAAGCCACAATAGCTTGCTGTATTGACAACTAAAACAACTTTGTCTTTATATTCACTGAAGTTAATAATTTCACCTGTTATACTCTCAATTTTAAAGTCATAAAAAATTTTATCATAATTTGCTAATGAGTTATTTTTAAAAAAAAGCATAAGTAAAGTTAATCCGACTATTAAAAATTTATTCATTCAATAAAAATTATTTATTAGGAGTGAGTAATATCAAAAAGTAACCAAATAAAGTGGATAATAGTGACCCAGTTAATACACCAATCTTAACACCGTCCATATATTGTAAATTATCAACAAAAGCTAAATTTCCTACAAAAAGACTCATAGTAAAACCAATACCAGTTAAAACACCAACACCATAAAAGTTATACCAATTTGAATTATTAGGCATTTGAGCAATTTTAGTTTTAATAGATACATATGAAAAAACAAATACACCTAATTGTTTACCTAAAAATAATCCTAAAACAATTCCTAATGGAACTTTATTAAGTAATGATCCAAAGGACAAACCTTCTAGTGAAACACCGGCATTTGCAAAAGCAAATAAAGGCATTATTCCAAAAGCTACATAAGGGCTTATTGCATGTTCAATTTTTATTAAAAGAGAAAAATCTTTTTCTTTTTTACGATGAGGTATAGTCATTGCTAAAAGAACACCTGCTATCGTGGCATGAATCCCCGAATTATGAGTAAAATCCCAAAGAAACAAGCCAACTATTAAGTAAGGAAAGAATTTTTTAATATTAAATTTATTAATAACTAATAAAATAATAAAAGCTAAAAGCATTAGACTCAAATATTTGATACTTAAGTCCCCTGAGTAAAATACAGCAATAATAACAATAGCTCCTAAGTCATCAATAATAGCTAATGCAGTTAAAAAAACTTTTAAAGAGAGTGGTACACGTTTTCCCAATAATGATAATACTCCAAGTGAAAAAGCTATATCTGTTGCCGAAGGTATTGCCCATCCATTTAGTGTTTCACTATCGCCAAAATTTATAAAAACATAAAATAAGGCTGGAACCAACATTCCACCTACAGCAGCAATTATGGGTAATAATGCTTGTTTAATATTTGACAATTCTCCTTGTAAAAATTCTCTTTTAATCTCAAGAGTTACAAAGAAAAAGAAAATTGCCATTAAAGCATCATTAATCCAATGAATAACGGACAATTTTAGTCCAAAATCATTAATACCTATAAATAAATATTCATTTAAAGTAGAAAAATAAATCTCAGAATATCCTGAATTACTAACTATCAATGCGATTATAGCTGCAAACAATAATACTAATCCGCTTGCAGCTTCAAGTTTAAAAAACCATATAAAAGGTTTAGATAAATAGTTAATCATTTAATTAAGGTCCTTTGCAAATAATACTAAATCTCTTAAAGTTTCAAATAAATTATACAGTAACAACTCTAAATTAGGAAAAATTACAACAAGTGGACTTTTAAACGTATCTAAAATAATTATAAGCCCAATAAAGCTAATTAAAAATACAATTATGTAACTCAAAAATTTTGAAATTGTAAAATTTGATTTTGCTCTGTATTTTATTAATTCAGACCCTCTATTTTTTTTAATATTAGAAATTTTCTTATTTACTCCTTTGTATTCAGGCGAAGAGATTTCAGTTTGTATTTGTTTTTCAAAATTTTTGTTTATTATAATATCATCTTTAGTTTCAAGGGTTTTTTGATCTGATTTCTTAAAAAACCATGTCTCATCACAGTTGCCACATTTAACAAGTCTGCCTTTATCTGGAATTAGATATGTGTCTACATTGAACTTTTTTTTACACGATGGACATGTAATGATCATAAGCCCTATATAACAGATTCTAATTAAAAATCCCTAGTTTTACACATCTTTATACATTGAAAAAATAGATAAGTACTGTATTAGTACTTGTTTCGGAGTGTAGCGCAGCCTGGTAGCGCATCTGGTTTGGGACCAGAGGGTCGCAGGTTCAAATCCTGCCACTCCGACCATTATTATGAAAAAAGCAAAAATTTACAAACCAAATAAAACCGCCATGCAATCTGGATTTGGTAAAACAGACAAATGGATATTAGAGTTTGATACTAAAGACCCGACAAAAAATCCTTTAATGGGTTGGGAAAGTTCTTCAGATACTTATACAGAATTAAAAATGGAATTTTCTACTAAAGATTTAGCTATAAATTATGCTAAAAAGAAAAAAATTGATTTTGAATTAGTAGAACCTAAAAAAAGAAAAGTTGTGAAAAAGTCTTATGCAGATAATTTTTTAAATTAGATTATGTTTAAATTTTTTACGGATAAAAGATGGCACTTATGGAGTATCGGGGGAACAATACTTATCCTTGCTGCAACTTGGTATCAAGTTCAGTTAGATGTAAGAATTAATGAATGGTTTGGAGAGTTTTATGATACTCTTCAAAAAGCACTTGCTGAACCTGGTGCTGTAACAGAAAAAGAATTTATTGCGTACCTTTTTACCTTTGCGAAAATTGCAGCCATTTACATATTAGTAGTAATATTTAGTGATTATTTTACTAGTCATTGGACTTTCAGATGGAGAACAGCAATGGCTGATTTTTATCATGATAAATGGAATTTTGCATCATCGATAGAAGGTGCTTCACAAAGAGTGCAAGAAGATACACTTAAATTTGCAAGAATTATGGAAGGTCTCGGTGCTGAGCTTTTAAGAAGTGTGATGACATTAATTGCATTTACTCCAATTTTATGGGGACTTTCAAAAAGTATTACTGTTTTACCTTGGATAGGAGAGGTAAATCATGCATTAGTATGGGTTGCTATTGTTTCAGCATTAGGAGGAACATTTATCCTTGCATCTGTTGGAATAAAGCTACCTGGTATTGAATATGATATACAAAAAGAGGAAGCTGCTTATAGAAAAGAATTAGTACTGGGTGAAGAATTTAAAGAAAGTGCTCAACCAGTAAAAATTGATAATTTGTATGGAGGTGTTAGAAAAATACATTATAAAATGTATTTTCATTATTTATATTTTAACGCAGTTAAATGGAGCTACTTGCAAGGTATGGTGATTGTTCCTTATCTAGCTTTAGCACCAACAATCGTAACTGGAGCTATTACCCTGGGTTTCGTTCAACAAATTATCAGAGCTTTTGGAAGAGTTGAAACATCACTTCAGTATTTAGTAAGAAGTTGGCCAATAATTGTTGAATTAATTTCAGTGTGGAAAAGATTAACTGAGTTTGAAAATAAGCTAAAAGCAAATACAGAACAAATATCTGAAGAAAAAATTTAGTGCCATTAAATAAAGATTTGATAGATAAAATTATTAATGTGACTTCAAAAGCCGCAATTTCTTGTCATAAATTTATTGGAAAAAACCAAAAAATAAACGCTGATAAAGCTGCCACTGACTCAATGAGAGATGAGATTAATAAATTAGCAATAAATGGTAAGGTTGTAATTGGTGAAGGCGAGCTTGATGAAGCTCCAATGCTTTATATTGGAGAGAGATTAGGTTCAGGTGGAAATTTAAATCTTGACATTGCTGTAGATCCGTTAGAAGGAACAAATTTTGTAGCAAAAAATTTACCTGGTGCGCTATCAGTTATATCCGTAGCTGAGGAAGGTAATCTGTTCAATGCACCGGAGACTTATATGGACAAACTCACAGTTTCGGACAAAGTGCCTTATGATGCGACAGATTTAGATTTTTCAATTGAAAAGAATATAAAAAATATAGCTGACTCTTTGAATAAAGATATTATAAATATTACAGCTTGCTTATTAGATCGACCTAGGCATGGTAAAATTATCAACAAACTCAAAGAAATGAATGTAAAAATAAAATTAATACCTGATGGTGATGTATCAGGAGCATTAATGGTCACAGATTCAAAATATGATGTAGATATCTTCCTAGGTATAGGAGGAGGTCCTGAGGGTGTTTTAGCTGCATCTGCTATTGATGCATACGGATGTAAGTTCCAGGGAAGATTTATTTTTGATAATGATAGAGATATTAAAAGAGCTAAAAAAATGGGTATTAAAGATTTAGAAAAAAAATATGATTTAAAAGAAATCATTAAAGGTGACTCGATATTTTGTGCAACTGGAATAACCAATGGAGATTTGGTCAAAGGTATAAATATTAGTGGTAACAAATATGTTACAGAAACTTTAGTTACACATAAAAGCTCAAATTTGCATAAAATTTCTATCAGGGAAGACACTATAAAAACTTGATAAATATTATTTTTTACAATAAAAGAGCCAAATTTGGTCCCTTCGTCTATCGGTTAGGACACGTGGTTTTCATCCTCGAAAGAGGGGTTCGATTCCCCTAGGGACCGCCATTAAATATGACCTATTTTGTTTACATGCTGAAAAACATAGATAGGAAAACCATCAAAACTTATGTCGGATTCACAGTTGATGTTAATAAAAGATTAAATAAACATAATGCTAATAAAGGTGCAAAATCAACGAAGGGTTATAAGTGGGTAGTTATTTACAAGAAAAGATTTATAAATAAAAAAGATGCTTTATCTTACGAATATAGTCTCAAAAAAGACAAAAAAAAAAGAGTAACTTTATTAAATGACTTCAATAAATCAAAAAATTAAAATAGCTACGATTTTACCATATAAAGAAAATTATACTTACTCTAATGCACAGGCGGCGGCTATATGGGTTTGTGATTTTTTTAAATATTCTAGATTTAATAAAGATAATTATATATTTGGTAATACTAAAGGTAAAGATTATCTGACTAAAAACTATATTAATATACCGATACAATACAAGAAATCAAAACTTGTAAGTACAACAAAAGAATACTGTAAAAATTTTATAAAAAAGATTAGAAATGAAAATTTTGAAATTGTAGAAATACATAATAGACCCCAAATTTTTAATATTTTAAAAAAAGAAATAAATACTAAGTTTATTCTTTATTTTCACAATGATCCATTAAGTATGAAGGGGTCAAAAACAGTTTCTGAACGTTTGTTCTTACTAAATAATATAGATAAAATAATTTTTGTAAGTCAGTGGACACAGAAGAGATTTTTCGATGAATTAGATAAAAAATTAATTGATAAAACTGAAGTTGTTTATCCAAGTATTCATAAAAGTAAAAAAATTCATAAAAAAGATAAAAATATTGTTTTTGTTGGAAAACTCAATAAATCAAAAGGTTATGATATATACAAAGAAGCTATAACAAAAATACTTGATGAATATAAAAGTTGGAAAGCATTTTCTATAGGTGATGAAAATAGAGATAGACCATATATAAATCATTCAAGACATTATGAGCTTGGCTTTCTTGAGCATAGAAAAGTTTTAAATTTTTTAAATAAATCTGAAATTGCAGTTGTACCTTCAAGGTGGGAAGAACCTTTTGGAAGAACAGCATTAGAATCATCATCTCGTGCATGTGCTACTATAATTTCAAACAAGGGCGGTTTGCCTGAAACAACTGATTATTCATTAATTCTAAAAAATCTAAATTCAGATACTTTATATAAATCAATCCAGAAATTGATTATTGACGAAAATTTTAGAAAAAATATACAATTAAAAGGTTTCAATGGTGTTAAACACACTATTAAAGCGAATGCAAAAATTATAGATGAAATTAGATCAAAATTAATTCATAATTTTAATCTACATTTCATAAAAAAGAAGCTTAGAATAATAAATCTTTATAATACTGGGCAAAAGCTTAATCATAGACTTTATAATATTTCTATAGGTAAAAAATTTACTAATGGACTAATAAGGAATGGTCATGATGTTCTTGAGATAAGTGACAGAGATTTTATTCGGCAAAATAGATTCCTTACTTTAAATTCAAATCAGAAATTTCAGCAATATTTAATAGAAACTTTTAAAAATTATAATCCTGATTTGTTTCTATTTGGGCATACCAAAAATATAGATGTAAATTCAATTGAATCTATCAGAGAACAAAACAAAAATTTAGTAATTTCTCAATGGAATGAAGACCCTATAATGCCGTCTCTGGATTACTCAAAAAAAAATTTAAAAAATATTTCAATATATAGTGATATAGTTGATCATAATTTCATAACAACTGATCCTGATATTTTAAAAAAACAAAATTATAAAATTAAGAATATTAGTTTTTTCTTTATACCAGTTGATAAAAATATAGAGTGTTTTGATGTATTTAACTTAAATCCATCAATGGATTTATTTTATGCAATGAGCCACGGGGTTAATAGAGCTTCTCTTAAAACAGACAAAATTGATAATAGGATAGTTTTTTTAAATAAATTAACTGAAAAATTAAAAGATATAAATTGCGACTTTTACGGATTTAAAAATAAAGAGCCAATTTGGGGTAATAATTTCTACCAGGCTTTAGTCAATTCAAAAATGGGTTTAAATCTTAGTAGGGGACTTCCTACAAAATATTACTCAAGTAATAGAATTGCCTCATTAATAGGGAATGGTCTTTTGACGTTTATAGATAAAAAAACCCATTTGGGGGATTTTTTTAATAATAAAGAAATAGTTCTTTACAATAATATCAGCGATCTATCTGATAAAATTAAATTCTACAAAAATAATCCTAAATTACGGGTAAAAATTGCAAAAAATGGTAAAAAAAAATATTTCAAATTATTTAATGAATTAAAAATAACAAAATATTTAGTTGATAAATCGCTTGGCAATAATTCTAAATTATTTTAATGAAAATTGAAGAACAATTAAAAAAGAAATATTTATACACAAAAAAAAAAAATTTACCAAAATTTTTATATTTAATTTTTCAATTTCTTAAATCAAAGTGTAAACCAAGGAAACTATATTCGAACTGGGGTATAGACATATTGATTAAAGATATTTTGAAAAAAAAAAAAGACAAAGGTATTTATATAGATGTAGGTTGTCATCATCCACTAATAAACAACAATACCTACATTCTCTACAAAAATGGTTGGAAAGGGATCAACGTGGATCTCGATTTTAATTCCATTGATATGTTTAATCATTTTAGACCAAGTGATAACAATATTTTAGGGGCTCTATCAAATAAAGAAGGTCAAGCAAATTTCTATTTTTTTCATAGTCGTGCTGCAAAAAATACAATTTCAAAATCAAGAGGGAAGGGAGCAAAATCAATTACAAAGATAAAAGTCAATACTTTAGATAATATAATCAAAAATTCAAAATTTAAAATAAAAGATATTGATTTTTTATCAATCGATGTTGAGGGAAATGAATTGAATGTATTGAAAGGTCTAAATTTTAAAAAATACAGGCCAAAAATAATATCAATTGAGTTTATAAAACCTAATATAAAAGAATTTTACCATCACAATATCAAAGATATTTTAAAATCTAATATTTATAAATTTATGATTAGTAAAAAATATAAATTAGCTAATTGGATACATGATGATTTAATTTTTATTTCTAAAACATCTGGCTTACTATGATTTCAATTGTTATTCCTACTTATAATAATTTATTGTACTTAAAAAAATGCATAGAGAGTATAAAAAAAAATTCTTTTTATAAAAATGAGATTCTAGTACATATCAATGAAGGAATTGATGGAACAATTAAATATTTAGAGGAAACAAACATAAAGTTTTCACATTCAAAAACAAATGTAGGTTTATGTTCAGGATGTAATATAATTTCAAAAAAAAGTAAATTTGATCTTATTCTTTATTCTCATGACGACATGTATTATCTACCCAATTGGGATAAAATCCTGATCGATAAAGTTCATGAATTAAAAACAAAAAAATTTTATCTTTCTAGTATAATGATAAATGGAGACCCAAAATTAAAAGGACATTTAAATTTGTATGCTGGCGATACAATTGAAAATTTTGACGAAAAATACCTTTTAGAAAATTACAAGAAACTTAAACATCCTGATTTTAATGGCTCTACTTGGGCTCCACATTTAATTCATAAAGATTTATGGCAGAAAGTTGGTGGTTTTGGAGAGGAATTTTCACCAGGCGCTGGCTCTGATCCAGATTTAAATTTAAAACTATGGAATGAAGGTGTTCGAATTTTTAAGTGTCTGAGTCAATCAAGAGTTTATCATTTTGGATCTGTTACAATAAGAAAAAAGAAGAACAGTGAATTTAAAAAAAATCAAGGATCTAGAGCAAATAAGATTTTTTTATTAAAATGGGGATTTTCTATAAGATTTTTTAAAAAATATTATCTAAAATCGTATTATATTCATAATGAAAATTTATCAGAGCCTCAAAAAGGAACTCTTTTTTATTTTGATCTTTTGAAGGATAAAATAGCTTTTTATTATTATAAGATTATTTCAAAAGGTATAAAATGAATATCTTATTTTATTGCCCTTTTAAATTTAGTTTTAAATCAAAAAATATAAAATCTTTAGGAGGTATTGAAAGTTTGAATTTAGAATTGGCTAAGTATTTAGCTAATTCTAAAAACAGGATATATCTAGCTTCATTCTGTAACAAACAATTTAAGAGAAAAAATTTTATTAACATACCTATCAGGAAGTTAAAAAATAAAAATTTAGATCTTAAATTTGACAAAATAATTAGTTCAAACGATCCAACTATATTTGATGACTTAAAGTGTTCTAAAAATTTTTTATGGCTACACAATAAATTGTCGATAGAAAAGGCTTTAAGAAAAAAAAAATTTTTCTCAATTATAAGAAATAAAATTTCAACTATCTTTGTAAGTGATTATCTTTTAAAAAATACATCAAATATTTATAATTTTAAAAAAAAATTTGTAATTCCAAATTTTTTAGATCCTACTTTTTCTAATGTTAAACCACAAATCGATAGAAAACCCTATTTTATTTGGTCTGTGCAAAGAAAAAAAGGATTACAAGAAATTATTAATATTTGGTCAAAAAAGATATTTACAGTTAACCCTAAAGCAAAACTTTATATTTTTGGTATAGATAAAAAATCTTTTAGCAAAAAAGATATTAAAACTTTTTTAAATCATAACATTTTCTTAAAGGGTAGAGTTTCCAAAAAAGAATTAAAAACTTACTATAATATTTCAATGGGTATGATTTGTTTAGGTTACGATGAAACATTTTGTATTAATGCTATAGAAGCTTTTTCATGTGGTTTGCCTTTAATTACATTTGGTTTCACAGCAGTAAGAGAATTGATTAATAATAAAAATTCTTTTAAAATGACTAGTTTTAATGAATTTGATAAAAAAATTTTTAATATTTTAGATATGAGTAAATTTGCAAGACAAAGTTATACCAATTATTGTTATAATTTTTCAAAAAAATACCAAATTCAAAAAATAATTCCTTATTGGAAAAAAGTTCTAAACCCTTAAGCTTAAATTTTAATTTTATTTAATGCATTGTTTTTAAAAATATTTGCCTCTTTTATATATCTTCTAACCATTTGTGTTGTTTTGTGACCAGTCATTGCCATAATACTACGCTCATCAGCGCCAGATTCTGCAGCAACGGTTGCGAAACCAGATCTTAAACTATGACCTGCAAAATTTTTATTTTCTATACCTGCTAAATTTAAATATTCTTTCATTAATAAAACTACTGATTGGTCGGTTAATCTTTTTTCTGTAAGAGATAAACCTTTAGAAAATCTTCTAAAAATAGGTCCAGATTTAATTTTAGAAATCTCTAGCCATTTTTTAAGATTGACAATTGGACAATAAGTTTCATTAGTGAAGTAGGGTAGACCTTTAATCATCCCTTCACCGAATTGATCAGTTTTTGATCTTTTAATAGTGATTTTGAGCCCCTCAGGAACAAATTCTAAATCTTCATGATCGATCGAAATTAACTCAGTTCGTCTAAATCCACCTCCGAAGCCTACTAGGATGATTGTCTTATCTCTTGACTTCTTAATTTCTTCAATTTTTTGTTCATTTATAACATTTATTATAGATTTTAAATGATTGATTAATATAGGTTTTTTTCCTTTCTGAATACTTCCTTTTAGCCTTTTTATTCCCATTAAGTTTTCAACAATAATTGGATGTTTTGTATCTAAATAATGCCCTTTTAGTTTATGAACCATACTAATTGAAACTAATCTTCTTCTTAAAGTGCTGATTTTTGAATTTTTAGAAAGATGAGTGAGGTATAAAGAAACGATTTTAGGCTCAGATGGTAAAGAATTTAAAATATGTTTGGCACAAAAAGCTGCAAAGTCTTTAAAGTCTGATTTATATGCTCTTAAAGTGTTATTCGCTTTAGAGCTTTTGAGGTTATTTAGGGTTGCCTCATGAAGCGATTTTAGGTCTGTTGTAAGTTCATTCATATAATTACTATTGATAACAATTAATTATCATTAGTAATATATCAAGTGATTTATAATGTCAATAGTTTAAATTATAATTATATGGGTTCAATTGATGGTGAAATTCCAGCTGTATGGTTTTTGATAAGCTCAATTGGTTTTATTATTTTGAGTTTCATTCAATATAAAAATACTGGTAAAAGTATTAATACAATTTTTTTGAGCATAATGGCCATTTTGTTTTTATTTAGCTATTTTATATTGCTTTTTAAAACTTGATTTATCCCCACTATTCACAAGGAATTAAGAGAAGATGAAGAATCACCTAAAAAGTGATACATTAAATAAATACAATTTGTTAAATTGTTAATGAATTAAGAGGCAACTCTTAACTGGCCAATTGGAGAAAAGCCGAGAGGTACAATTCCAGGGGGCAGAAAGCTTCACAAAGCATCGCTGAACATGTGAAGCGGGAGGCATGGCGGTAGCGCATCAACGACGTGCCAAAACAACTGTTCTTTGCACCCTTAAAAGTGCAAGGCAACAGGGGTTTTTTCGATAATGATACTCAAAGGAACTAAATTTCAATTAAAAGTCTGGAAATATATTAAATCTATACAAAAAAGTAATGTAAAAACTTACAAACAGGTGGCTATTGGCATTAGAAGCCCTAAATCAGCCCGTGCTGTTGCTAATGCATGTGCCAAAAACCCATATGCCCCAAAAATACCTTGTCATAGAGTGATTAGAACCGATGGAGCTCTTGGAGGCTACTCTGGAAAAGGTGGAATAAAGCAAAAGCTCAGACTACTTAGATCTGAAAAGGTAGAGATTTAGGCCTATTTAAAGGCTTTTTCACGTAAAAAAGTCAATAAAATCAACATTTTTTGATCTTTTTAATTATTTTCTCTTAAATAGTAAAATTCACCCTTTAGTTGTACCGTATATGAACACACACTCAAAACAGACCCCTATTTGGCCGTTTAAATGCTATATTCAAATAGTGCATTGCTCTAATATTAAAATATATCAATGCTTTTAGGTCACCCAATTATTCAGGATTTTCATCTTTTTGTATTAAAAAAGCCCTAATTTATAACTATAATTTTGTAATTTTAATAATAAGTCTAAAAATATAGCAATTTAACTGAAGTCAACGATGTATTAGATACATAAAATGAATTTTTATTAAATTTTTCTATTTAATATAATATAATAAAAATATAATAATTACAATAATTTATATAATATAATTAAAGTAATACTTTAAATATTAGTAAATAAACACTACCTATATTTTAGTTTTTTTACTAGAGTCTCTCTCCTTGAGATATAAATACCACTTGAAACAATAATAAATAATCCCAAGAAAGTCCAATTATCGGGGAAATCACTAAAGAAATAATAACCTATAATTATGTTTGTAATGATCTCAAAATAGCTAAATGGAGCTAATTTAGAAGCATCAGCGTATTTAAGAGATAATATTAAAAATAAATGCCCTATACAGGCAAGAATCCCTATTGCAGCCATCATAGACCACTGATTTATAGTAGGCGCAACCCATACAAATGGCATTATTGTTGAAACTATTATGGCCCCTACTACACCAGTTAATAATAGAGTTAACAAAGGATTGTCTGAAGTACTTAATTTACGAGTAATAATTAAATAAAACCCATACATTATTCCAGTTCCAAGAGCCGCTATACTTGCTAAATTAATTTCTACAAACCCCGGTCTTATAACGATTAATGAACCTATAAATCCTATAATTACAGCAGACCATCTTTTAAAACCAACCTTCTCTCCTAGAAAAATTGGAGAAAAAGCTGTAACAATCAAAGGTGCAACAAAAGCTAAAGTCAATGCTTTTGCTAAAGAAATTACTGAAATTGCATAAAAAAAACAGATATTAGCTGTTAAAAGGATAAGTCCTCTTATAAATTGTAATTTTGGTTTGTCTGTCCAAACAAGATTTTTTCTAAAAAATAAAAACATAAATGGAAGAGTAAAGATAACTGTAAAAAAATACCTAGCCCATGTAATTTGTAAAACAGGAAGATCTGCACTCAAATATTTAGCAAAACCATCCATAATTGGAAGCATTACCCATGCTAAAAGATTGAAAGTTATGGCCTTCATTAACTTTAAGGATATAGATTAATTAAAGTATTTTAAAGCAAAGAATACAACAATTGGAATAGTTATGAAGGACATTAAAGTTGAAACAACTATTGTACTAGCAACACTATCAACAATTTTTTTGGGTGAATACATGGTGCCAACTAAATAGTTCAATATAGCACTGGGCATTGCACTCTGTATAAGTAAAACACCTGCAGCCAGTCCAGATAAATCAAAATTATAAATCAAAGCAAATGCTATTAAGGGTCCTATTATTACCCTACATAAAGATAAAATAATTGAGTTTTTCAATGAAAATTTAAATTTAGTAAGAGCAATACCTAATGACATTAAAACTAAGAAAATTGTTGCGTATGTTAAAAGGAATGTTGTGTTCTCAAGAAATAAAGGTGTGTCAATTTTAAAATATAAAAAGAAAACAGATATAATAATAGCGTACACAGGTGGACTTTTAATTAAAATATCGAAAGAAAAACTTTTTTTTGCTAAAAAAACACCTAGCGTAAAATGAAATAAAATTATGACAGAAGCTATAGCAGAAGCAACACCAAGACCCTGAGTGCCATATGCAAAAAGGCAAATTGGAATACCCATATTACCTGTATTTGGTAATATTAATGGTGGAAGCTCCATACTTAAATCTTTTTTAAGAAAAAAAAGAAGAAAAAGCCCAACAACTGCAAAACCAGCAATCATTATTATAGCATAAATAAAATAATGAGTAAAAATACTTAAAGTAATTCCAGTTGTTGTTACAGTATAAAAAATCATTGCTGGTGTACCAATATTGCCAGCAAAACTTGTTATAAAATTAGTATCGAATTTAGGGTTTTTCTTACCAAGATAATAACCAACGCCAATAACAAAAAAAACAGGAAAAATAACTTCGAAAATTTTAATATAAATTTCCATTAATTATATAGTCTAATTAATGTTGGAAATTTTAAAATATTTCTATTTTTTCTAAATATGGATAAACAATTTCTTGCATTTTTTTCTGATGTTTTATGGGTAATTATAACAATAGTAGCTGAATTTCTTTTTTTATCAGGTGTTTGTATTATTCTTTTTACAGACATTTTATATTTAGCCAGTCGATTAGTTATAGAAGACAAAACACCTTGCTTATCTTTAACTTCAAATCTTAAATATAAAGAATTTGAGTAGTTATCATTATTAAAAGCCCTTACAACTTTTCTTTTATTTGAGGAAATTCCAAAAGGATATTTTATATTTCCTCTTAGAATAGACAATAAATCAGATAATAAAGAAGATGAAGTAGGACCTGGTCCTGCACCCTCACCCTGAAGTATGCTTTCCCCAACGGGCTTCCCTTCAGTAATAACAGCGTTCATGACACCATTTACATTACCTATATATGTGTCTTTACTAACTAAACACGGATGCACAGTTTCAAATAAACGATTATTGATCATTTCACATATGCCAAGTAACTTAATTCTAAGATTTAATTGATTTGCAATTTTAATATCTTTTAAATCAATATTTTCTATACCTTCCATAATACACTTATGATTTGAAATTTGATTATTGAATGCAAGAGCTGATAAGATCTTTACTTTAGCAAAAGCATCAACCCCGTTTAAATCTAATTTTGGATTACCTTGTTCAGCATAACCAAGCTGTTGAGCTTTTTTTAAAACTTTATCAAAAGTTTCATTTGAATTTTCCATCTCAGTTAAGATGTAATTAGTTGTTCCGTTTAAAATTCCGTAGACCTTTTTTATTTTGTTTGTGGCCAAACCTTCCTTAATTGTTCTAAGTATAGGAATTCCTCCAGCGACAGAAGCTTCAAATTCTAAATTAACATTATTCTTCTCAGCTAATATAGATAATTCATTTCCATGTTTTGAAATTAAAGCTTTATTTGGTGTAATAACATTAATCTTATTTTTTAAGGCCGTCACAACAATTTTTTTTGAAATACCATCAGATTGGCCAATGGATTCAAATAAAACATCTACCTTTTTTTCTTTTAAAATTTTAAGAGGGTTTGTATAAAAAATTTTTTTATTAATACTATATTTTCTTTTTTTATTCCTATTTTTTGCAGATATAGCAACAATATTTATTTTTTTTCCTGTTTTAATTTCTATTTCTTTTTTTTTTAGTCTTAATTCATTATAAAGATAGATACCTACTTGACCCAAACCGATAATTGCAATGTTTACTATATTATTCATCTATATTAGGATAATTACTGTTTTCGACGTAAACCTTTAAATTTGATTTAAATTCTTCAAAAGTTAGATCTTTTGAAAAGTTTATCTTTTTCTCAGTTTGAACAGGAGCACAAGATATAACTAGAAATAAAATTAATATTGGTAATTTTTTCATAATAATCCTTCACTAATTTTATAACCAAACTTCAAATTCATATTTTGAACTGCCTGGCCTGCTCCTCCTTTAATAAGATTATCAATAACTGATAAAATTATGATTTTATCTTTAAATGTAGTTTTGCAGACAGAAATAAAGCAATAATTAGTATTCATAACGTCATTCGTGCTTAAAAAAGAGTTAACATTCTTTATTTTTACAAATTTATTCTTTTTATGAAATTTTTTCAAAATATTTTGTACATTATTTAAAGTAGTACCTGGCTTTAAATCCAAATGAATTGTACTTAATATGCCCCTAAACATTGGAACAATATGGGGTGTAAAAGTAAAATTGATTTTTGAAGAAGTGTTATTTTTCAATTCTTGATGAATTTCTGAATTATGTCTATGAAATCCTATTCCATATGCACTAAGAGATTCGTATAAATTTTTGTTTTTGAATTTTTTGTGTACCCCTCTACCCGCTCCAGAATATCCAGATTTTGAATCTATAATAATATTTTTTAAATCAATTGTTTTTTTTTTAACTAGTGGAATAAGTGGTAAAAGTATTGATGTAGGGTAGCAACCTGGACATCCGATAATACTGAATTTTTTAACCAATTTTCCTGTTATTTCTGGTAAAGCATAAACACTATTTTTTATATTACTTAAAGCCTTATGTTTTTGTTTATACCATTTTAAATAATCAGAACCTTTTCTAAGTCTAAAATCTGCGGCTAAATCAATTAAAGTATTTTCTTTTAATAAATCTTTTGAGATTAATTGAGCCCCTCCATTAGGCAGGGCAGTAAATATAACATCAACATAACTTAAGTATTTTTTATTATATTTCGTAATTCTTGGTAACTTTTTTGACTTTAACGAAGTTTCATAAGATGAGATTTTTTTTCCAACAGAGGAATTACCACATAGATATTTAATATTAACATTCTTGTGTTTAATTAATAATTTTATTAATTGAACACCAATATATCCAGTTGATCCAGCAATTAGTACATTAAGCTTGCGCATTTGATATCATAACAGTTAAAAGTTAAAAAAGAATTATCTTTTAGAGAATTGAAAGCTTCTTCTAGCCTTTTTACGTCCAGGTTTTTTTCTTTCAACTGATCTGGAGTCTCTAGTGGTCAATTTTTCGGTTTTAAGTGTAGATTTTAATTTTTCATCGAATAAGACTAAAGCTTTAGAAATACCGTGTACCATTGCTCCTGCTTGACCTGTTGGACCTCCACCTTTAACACTACATCTTACATCGTATTCTGTAGCTTGATTAATAAGTTCGAAAGGTCTCACTATTAACATTTTATGATTATCGCTTGCAAAATAGTCACTAAATAATTTTCCATTAACATAAATTTTGCCAGAGCCTTTTTTTAACCAAACTTTGGCTATCGAAGTTTTTCTTCTACCAGTTGCATATTTGCTGTCTTTGAAGTCAAGTTTAATTTTCTGCACCTTTGGGGATGACTGAGTATTTTCCATATTAATTTTTAGTAATATTTTTTGGATTTAATTTATCTAACTCTATAACCTTAGGATTTTGTGCTAAATGAGGGTGATCGTTACCTACGTATATCTTCAATTTAGTTAGTTGCTTTCTGCCTAAAACTCCACCCGGAAGCATTCTTTTAACTGCAAGTTTTAAAGCTTCGCCAGGTTTATTTTTACTAAGTTTTTCGGGTGTGGTTTCTTTTATTCCTCCGGGGTAACCTGTATGTCTATAATATTTTTTATTTTGAAATTTATTTCCAGTAAATTTTATTTGTTCTATATTTTTAACAACTACAAAATCACCATCATCCATATGTGGTGTAAAAGTTGCTTTATTTTTTCCTCTAATAATTTTTGAAATAATAGTCGCAAGTCTTCCTACAACAGCATTTTTAGCATCAATTTCGTACCAACTAGATGATAATTGGTCTTTTTTAAGGAATTTAGTCATTGTGCCTGGATTAATACTATTAATAAGTGTAAAGTCAAATTGATATTTATATTGTTTTAGGCCTTTTTTTTGTTATATTGATGATGCCGATTTGATCCTATTGCGGGCTAACAGCTAAAGAGGAAAACATCAAACAAATTCGGTAGGCATTTGAACTTTATTGTGCGCCTTACAAAAGTAAAAGCACTAAAAAAGGAGTAGAATGAAAAAAAAAAGGAATAATCCGGAAACCATTGGTTTACACGGTGGTGAGTATAGAAAGGATCCAGCAACTAACGCCGTAACTGTACCAATTTATAGAACAACTGCATACCAATTTGATAACACCGAGCATGCAGCTAAGCTTTTTAGACTTGAAGAGTTTGGAAATATTTACACAAGAATAATGAATCCAACTAACGATGTTTTGGAAAAAAGATTAGCTGAATTAGAGGGAGGTTTAGCTTGCCTAACAGTTTCATCTGGGCAAACGGCTTCAACCTTTGCTGTTTTGAACGTAGCTCAAGCAGGCGATAATATTGTTAGTTCAACTGATCTATATGGAGGAACGGTCTCTCTTTTTACTAATACCTTAAGTAAATTAGGGATTGAAATAAGATATGCTGATCCAGTTGATCCCTATAATTTTGAAAAACTTATTGATAAAAATACACGTGCTTTCTATGGTGAGACTTTACCTAATCCTTACTTAAGAGTTTTTCCAATAAAAGAAGTTTCAGATATAGGAAAAAAATACAATATACCATTGATCATGGATAATACTGCTGCCCCAATTATATGTAAACCAATTGAGCATGGAGCTGCTATTACAATTCATTCTCTAACAAAATATATTGGAGGTCACGGCACTGTCGTAGCAGGTAGTATAGTTGATGGGGGGAACTTTGATTGGACAGCTGATCCAAAAAGGCAACCTTTGTTCAATGAGCCTGATCCAAGCTATGGGGATGTTATATGGGGTAAAGCTGTGCCCGAATTAACTGGTGCAAATATACCATTTGCTGTTAGAGCCAGGGTATGTTTATTGAGAGATCTTGGTTCATCTTTAGCACCCGATAATGCTTTTTCTATAATTCAAGGCCTTGAAACATGTGCTTTAAGAATGAAACAACACTGCGCAAATGCAAGCAAAGTTGTTGAATTTCTATCTAAACATAAAGAAATATCAAAAGTGATTTATTCCACCAAACATGAAAAAAAAATATCGGATAGAGCTAAAAAGTATTTAAGTGGTGGAAATGGTGCAATGGTTGGTGTTGAGCTTAAAGGAGGTATTGAGGCTGGTAAAAAATTTATAGAGTCTTTAAAAATGTTTTATCATGTTGCTAACATTGGGGACGCAAGAAGCTTGGCTACTCACCCTGCTAGTACTACTCATAGTCAATTGAATAAAAAACAACTTGCTGCATCAGGTGTTACGCAAGGTTATGTAAGGTTATGTATAGGTATAGAACACATAGATGATATAATAGAAGATTTAGATCAAGCTTTGAACAAATCGTCAAAGGGTAAATTAAAAGCAGTTAGTTAATCTTTGAATTTATATAGTAAAAGTAAATACAAGAACTGATTAAAAAAATTGAACTAATTTGATGCAAAGATGCGATATAAATCTGCGCACCATTTAAAATTGTCAGAATACCTAAAATAATTTGTAAAATTATAAAGAAGCCTAAATAATTAATAGCCTTATATAAATCATACATTTTATTTTTATAAATCTTATAAAAAATAATTAGATAAAATATCCCAATAGCATAAGCTAAATTACGATGTATGAATTGCACTAAAGATGGATCACTTAAGGCACTAATTTGGAATAAATTCTCTATGTTATTATCATTTGGAAAGTAAGAATATCCCATTAAAGGCCAAGAGTTATAAATTTTACCAGCATCCATACCTGATACAAATGCGCCAAATGAAATTTGTATAAAGATCAAAATTAAAAAGGATAATGGAATAATTATATTTAATTTACAAGAAATTTTTTTTACATTGACTAAGTTTAAATAATTCCAATAAATTAAAGATAAAATAAAAAAGGCAATAAGCAAATGTGCAGAAAGTCTAAAGTGACTGACATCAATTCTATCAACTAGTCCACTACTAACCATATACCAACCCAAAAAACCCTGGAAACATATAAGTAAAAAAATAAAATACAAATTAATTAACTTAGAGAATTTTATCTTAAAAGAGAAATATATAAGTGGTAATATATATCCAATACCTATTAATCTACCAAGAAAACGATGAGCCCATTCCCACCAAAAAATTATTTTGAACTCTTGTAGAGTCATATCATAATTTTGCAGTTTAAATTCAGGTATTTTTTTATAAAGATCAAAATAAATTAACCACTCATTTTTATTAAGTGGTGGAAAAAAACCAGAAAATAATTCCCATTCTGTTATAGATAGACCAGAATCAGTGAGTCTTGTTAAACCACCAACAATAATCATAATTGATACGATGCAAAACATTGTAATCAACCAAGTTGCTAAATAGTTATTAATTTTAGTATTTAGTGTATACATGCCTGGATAAATATAATAATTTTAAAATTATCCAAATAGATAAATGTCGCCATTGAATAGGAAAAAACTTAATAAAATAAGATTAGAATTAGATAAATTAGACAATTCACTTATAAAAATTATAAAAAAAAGAACAAATCTTGTAAAAAAGGTCCTTAAGTTAAAAGATAAAAAAAATCAAATTATCGACAATAAAAGAATTAAAATTATTTTAAAAAATATTAGGAAAAAATCGATCTCAAACAATATTGATCCCAAAATTACTAATCGTATCTGGAAAAATATGATTTGGTCTTACATAGAATACGAAAAAAGAAATTTCAAAAAAAAATAGTTATTTGCTATGCGGTGGCAGTTTTTTTTCTACAAATAGTTCATGCTTTTTTGTATCTGGATTATACTTACGCGCCGATAATTTTACCTTAGCTTTTTCACCACCAGCTGGTTTTTTTACATAATAAAAAAAAGGGCTGTCAGGCTTGCTCTCTGGAACCAATCTAACTTTTACATGGGTTTTTTTTGCCATTATTTGTAACTTTTTAAGTTTTTAACAATTTTATTAATCCTAATTAATTTATTTTTAAGATTTTCAGCTTTTATAGAATTATTTGAAATTTCGTCAAGATTTAAAGTTTCTTTATTTTCATTATTATCCAAGATATTTTTAACTCCATTTATTGTCATACCTTGATCTTTGAGAAGAAACTTGATCTTTTTTAAAACATTGACAGTTTTTTGGTCATAATACCTTCTATTAGAGTTGAAAATTTTTGGTTTTACTTGCTTGAATTGTTTTTCCCAAAAACGAACAGTGTGAGTGGGTAAAGATCCGCTTTTCTTTGATTTAAGTTTAAGTATTTTTGTTACTTCACCTATTGTTTTATAAGCTGTATCAAATTTATCAGTCATTTTTTTAAATTAATAAATTCTTTAAATTCTTTAGATGGTTTAAATAGCACAACGTTTCTGCTTGAAATTAACTTTGATTCTTTTGTTTTTGGATTTCTTCCAATGCGAGATTTTTTTTCCCTAATTGTAAATGTTCCAAATTTAGATAACTTTAGTTTTTTTTCATTTTTAATATTAAGAACTATCATATTTAAAAAATCATTCAAAAGACTTTCTGTTACTTGCTTCGAGAAACCTAATTGCATATAGATTATATTAACCAGGTCTTTTTTAGTTAAATTTATTCTCATCTTTAAATATTCCGTTTTATTTTTTCTATTAAGTTCCCTTTAACTATTTTATTACAAACATCTAAAGAATTTGAAAAACCAATAAAATCTGTCCCTCCATGACTTTTAACAACCGGTGAGTCTAATCCTAAAAATATTGCACCGTTGTATAACCTTGGGTCCAAACGTTTTTTAAATTTATTTAAGTTTGCAAAATTTAAAAAAGCGGAAAGTTTACCTAGAATTGAATTTGTCATTGTTTTTTTTAACTCTTGGACTATAAAATTTGCCGTCCCTTCAGCAGTTTTTAATGCAATATTTCCAGTAAATCCGTCAGAAATTATAACGTTAATATCACCGTCCATTATTTGATTACCTTCTATATACCCAGCAAAATTGTAATTATTTGATTTTTTTTCATTTAAAATTTGAAATGTTTCTTTAATTGTTTCACTGCCTTTTAATTCCTCAGATCCAATATTTAATAAACCAATATTTGGTTTTTCGTTTGGGTAAAGAGAGGTGTATAAAGATGCACCCATTATCGAAAAATCAAACAAGTTTTTAGAACTACACTCAATATTTGCACCCAAATCTAAAACTACACTCATTCCATTTTTATTTGGCCAGAGTGCAGATAACGCTGGTTTATCAATATTTTCTATCATATTTAAATTTAATTTTGCTATGACCAATAAAGCTCCAGTATTACCAGCAGAAATAACTATATCTGCATCTTTTTTTTTTACGCTTTCTATAGCTAGCCACATACTTGTATTTTTTCCTTTTTTTGCTGCCTCTAGTGGGCTGTCAGAGCTTAGAACAATATTTTCAGTGTGAATTATTTCATATGAATTTTTATTAATTTTTTTATCTATTATCGTTTCAATCTTATTCTTTTCTCCAAATATTTTAAAAAAAATATCCTTGTTTTTTTTGTGATTGTGAATGATGCCTTCAATAATTTTTTTTGGTGAGTTATCTCCACCCATTGCATCAACTGCAATTTTTACAAAATCAGACATTATTAAATATTAGTTGTTTTAGTCCTTGGGGTCTATAACTTGACGACCCTTATACATACCTGTTTTTAAATCTAAATGATGAGACAGTCTATATTCCCCTGTTTTTTTATCCTCAACAACATTTTTGGTTGAAAATTTCATATTTTGGGATCTTCTCATGCCCGTTCTTGACGGAGTTTGTTTTCGTTTAGGTACAGCCATAGCTAAAGATTAATTACACTTTTTAAATAAGAATTTAAAGTTTTTTTTGATAAATCCTTAAAAAATTCATCAAAATACTCAACTAAATCATCAATATTTTTAAAATTTTCTAGAAACTTAGAAATTATATCCTTCTTTTTGTCCAAACTTAGACTGTCCCAAAAATGAATATCCGAAACAATGGCATGAAATAAATTTATATAATCTTTCATTTTCTTATTAATAGATTGATCACCATAACCAATTTCTCTAATACTTAATTCAAGTTGTCTAAAATTAAAATCATAAATTTCTTGAAGTTTTTTCTCATTATCTTTATTTTTAAAAACTTTCAAAAAAATAGCAAAATGAAAAAGAAATATTATTAATCTATCATTAAAAGTATCTTGATTACCAAGCTTTTCATAAAGTAATTTATTTGTAGTTAATTTAATTAAATTGTTATAAAGATAAATATAATTCATTACATGAAAATTTTATTAATCATTTTAACAATTTTTTTAACTAGTTGTAAATTGAATAAAGTTGTTAATCATCATGGTATCCATAACTTAGAGGTAAAAAGCAAAAAACTATTAGTAGATAGTACAAATATTAACGAAATTGAAAAACTACTTGGTCCAGCTTCATCCACAAGTTATTTTGATAATAAAGTTATGTTTTATCTAGAAAGGAAAACATCTAATTCAAAATTACACAGATTAGGTAAAAAAAAATTAATCACAAATAATGTTTTATTACTTGAAGTAAATGATAGAGGTATGTTGGTAAGTAAAAAATTTTTTAACAAGCAAGATCTTAATAAAATGGATTTTTCAAAAAAAATTACTAATGTTGATGTTGGTAAAGAATCTTTTATCTATAAAACTTTATCAGGTGTAAGGGCAAAAATTAATGATCCACTTGGCAAAAAAAGAGGATCATTAATTGGAAAATAAGTTAACCAGCGATGACTGCTAATAATAATAATGCTACAATATTTGTAATTTTAATCATAGGGTTTACCGCAGGACCAGCTGTATCTTTATAAGGGTCACCTACAGTATCACCAGTAACTGCAGCTTTATGTGCTTCTGATCCCTTGCCACCATGATTTCCGTCTTCAATAAACTTTTTCGCGTTATCCCACGCACCACCACCAGCTGTCATAGATACCGCAACAAAAAGACCTGTTATAATAACTCCTAATAACATAGCACCAACTGAAGCAAGAGCAGCTACTTGTCCACCTATTGATAAGATTATAAAATATAAAATTACTGGAGAAAGAACTGGTAACAATGATGGTATAATCATTTCCTTAATGGCTGCAACAGTCAACAAATCAACTAATTTTGCATAATCAGGTTTTTGTTTTCTCTTCATTATGCCTGGATATTTTTTAAATTGTCTTCTTACTTCAACAACAACAGCTCCACCTGCTCTACCAACAGCTTGCATACCCATTGATCCAAATAAATATGGTAACATTCCACCTATCAACAATCCAACAACCACATAAGGGTTTGATAGGTCGAAAGTTACTACAATACCCTCCAATGCAGATCCCGCTTCTTTCGAAAAATGTTTGATATCCTCTGTATATGCTGCAAATAAAACTAAAGCACCCAAACCTGCAGACCCAATAGCATAACCTTTTGTTACAGCTTTTGTTGTGTTTCCAACAGCATCTAAAGCATCTGTTGTTTTTCTAACTTTTTTATCTAAATTCGACATTTCTGCAATACCACCTGCATTATCAGTTACTGGTCCATAAGCATCTAAAGCTACGACCATTCCTGCAAGTGCAAGCATAGTTGTGACTGCTATTGCAATACCAAATAAACCTGCAATTGAATTTGTAATTAAAATTCCCGCAACAATTATAATAGCGGGAATAGCAGTTGCTTCCATTGATACAGCTAAACCTTGGATAACATTTGTACCATGACCCGTAGTTGAGGATAAAGCCACTGATTTAACAGGTCTGTAACCTGTACCAGTATAATATTCAGTTATCCAAATTAATAAACCGGTGATCACAAGACCAATTACACCACAATAATATAAATCCTTTCCATTAAAGGTTTTGTTATTTACCGTAAACTCGCTAACAAAACCAATTACATGATCAGTCACAGGCCATAATATTACTAATGATCCTATAGCTGAAACAATGAAACCTTTATATAAAGCATTCATTACATTATTATTTTTTCCAAGTTTTACAAAAAAGGTACCAATAATTGAAGTTATTAAACAAGCCGCTCCAATCGTTAAAGGGTAAATCATCATATTTAAGTC
>QCAD01000003.1 GCA_003282055.1 Pelagibacteraceae bacterium AG-339-N18 | reverse complement strand
AATGCAATACTAGAATTATATCCAATTTTTAGTAGAATGAGAATGCTACGTCAGTGGGGTGGAATTGTTGATATATGTCCTGATGCAAGTCCCATAATAAGTAAAACATCAGTAAAAGGATTGTACTTTAATTGCGGTTGGGGAACTGGAGGATTTAAAGCTACTCCAGGTTCGGGAGATTTATTTGCTCATACAATTGCTAATGACGAGCCGCACAAACTCAATGCTGCATTTAACCTGAATAGATTTGTAAGTGGAGATTTAGTTGATGAGCACGGAGCTGCAGCAGTTGCACACTAATGTTTTTAATTAATTGTCCTTTTTGTGGTGAAAGAGAACAAAGTGAGTTTAAAGCTGGTGGTGAAGCCCATATAGAAAGACCAAAGCAACCAACAGAATTAAGTGATGATGAATGGGCAGAGTTTTTATTTATGAGAAAAAATATAAAAGGTATTCAATTTGAAAGATGGAATCATGCTCACGGTTGTAGAAAGTGGTTCAATATTGCTCGAGATACTTCAAATGATCAAATTAAAGCAGTTTATAAGATGGGTGAAAAACCACCCGTAAAATAAAAAATGTCTAAAAATTTAAGATTTAAATCAAGTAAACTATTAGATGAGACTTATCGAATTTCATTCAAATTTAATAACAAAACATATTATGGTTATAAAGGTGATACTTTAGCATCTGCTCTATTAGCTAACGATGTTCATCTTGTAGGAAGAAGCTTTAAGTATCATAGACCTCGTGGAATTATGACGGCTGGTTCAGAGGAACCTAATGCAATTATTCAGTTGCATGATAATACTTCCAGAACCGAGCCAAACGTTAGGGCTACAGAGATTGAAATTTATGAGGGTTTAGTTGCATCTAGTCAAAATTGTTGGCCAAGTGTAAATTTTGATATTGGTGCAATTAATAATATTCTATCCCCTGTTCTGCCGGCAGGTTTTTATTATAAAACTTTTATGTGGCCTAAAAGTTTTTGGCAAAAATATGAATACTTTATAAGAAAATCCGCAGGTTTAGGAAAGTCACCGAAAGAAGCTGATCCTGATATTTATGAACACAAATATATTCACTGCGATGTTTTAATAATCGGGGCTGGTATATCGGGAATAATGGCAGCCAAAATGGCAGCTAAGAACGGTTTAAAGACTCTTTTAGTGGAAGAAAAAACATTTTTAGGTGGATCAACAATTTATGATAACTCAGAATTTTCAAAAATTAATAATCAAATAACTAGTTCGTGGTTAGAGAAAGAAATTAATGAAATATCTAAAATGGATAATTTAGAAATTAAAATAAGAACTAGTGTAGCAGCTTTCCATGGATATAATTTTTTGTTAGCTCGTGAAAATCTCACTGATCATTTACCAATTAGTCAGAGAGAGAACAAAATTAGACATAGACTATTAAAAATTAGAGCAAAAAAAGTTATTACAGCTACCGGTGCAATAGAAAGGCCTCTAATATTTGATAACAATGATCGCCCAGGAATTTTATTATCCTCTGCAGTGAAAAAATATATTGATTTATACGGTGTTGCGTGCGGTGAAAATAATATTCTATTTACAAATAATGATACTGCATACGAAACTGCTATGAGTATGGTTCAAAGAGGGATTAAGGTTAATGCAATCATCGATAATAGAGAGGTAATAGACTCTAAACTGTCTTATGAGTTAGAGAAGAATAATATTAGAATTTTCAAAGGTTACACGGTTGTTGATACATATGGTTATAAAAGAATAAATGGATTATCAATTATGGAGCTCTCTAAAGATGGCCAAAAAGTAGTTGGAAAAAAAATAAAATTAAGTTGTGACTCTTTAGGTGTATCAGGTGGATGGACACCAGCTGTTCATTTATTTACACAATCAGGTGGAAAATTAAAATTTAGAGAAGATGATCAAGTTTTTATTCCAAACAAATATCCCTCTGACCAATTGAGTATCGGATCTTGTAATGGTGATTTTAATTTAGAAGAAATCACAACAAATACTATATTGTCTGTTAAAAAATTTCTTAATATCAATAATACAGATTATAAAAACTTCGAAATCAACACAGGGATAAATAAGTCAAAAAGAAATATTTGGTTGTTGCCATCTAATAAAATATTAGGAAAAACCAAATCTTTTGTAGATTACCAAAACGATGCAACTGCTAAAGATATAAAATTAGCTCTAAGAGAAGGATTTAGATCAATAGAACATGTAAAAAGATATACCACAACTGGCATGGGAACAGACCAAGGTAAACTTGGTAATATGCATGCTTTAGGAATCATTGCTGAAACTGCAGGGACTAAAATGGGTGAACACGGAACCACAACTTTTAGACCACCTTATACACCACTTACCTTTGGAACTATAGTTGGCAGAAATGTAGGTGAGTTTTTTGATATAATTAGACGTACCCCTATTCATGATTGGCATATTACAAATAATGCTAAGTTTGAAAATGTGGGTCAGTGGAAAAGAGCTTGGTACTATCCTAAAGCAAGTGAAAATATGCACCAAGCTGTACAAAGAGAGGGTAAGGCAGCTAGAGAGTCTGCAGGTATATTAGATGCTTCCACTTTAGGGAAAATTGATATTCAAGGAACTGATGCCTCAGAATTTTTAAATCGTGTTTATACCAATGCTTGGTCGAAACTTGCTATTGGTAAATGTCGTTATGGTTTGATGCTCAACGAAGATGGCATGGTATATGATGATGGGGTAACAACTAGGTTAGATGAAAATCATTATATAATGACTACTACTACTGGTGGAGCTGCAAACGTATTAGGAAGACTTGAAGATTATCTTCAAACAGAGTGGCCCGAACTAGATGTTTATCTATCATCTGTTACTGATCATTATGCAACTATAAGTGTTTGCGGTCCGCATAGTAAAAAAATTGTCTCAAAAGTTATCCCTGATTTAGATTTCTCTGATGAAAAATTTCCACACATGTCGTTTAAAAACACAAAAATTGGTCAGATCAAATGTAGAGTTATGAGAATTAGTTTCACTGGAGAACAAAGTTATGAAATTAATATTCAATCAAATTATGGAAAATCTGTTTGGGAAAAATGTATGGAGGCAGGTAAAGATTTTAACATTACTCCTTATGGGACAGAAACGATGCATTTATTAAGAGCTGAAAAAGGTTTTATAATAGTTGGGCAAGATACGGATGCAACCATGACACCAATTGATTTACAAATGGACTGGATAGTGAGTAAGAAGAAATATGACTTCATTGGAAAAAGATCGCTGTATAGATCAGACACAATTAAAAATGACAGAAAACAATTAGTTGGCTTACTTACCGAAAATCCTAAGGAAGTTTTAGAAGAAGGCGCCCAGATAGTTGCTGATGTCAAAAAATCACCTATTGAAATGTTGGGCCATGTTACTTCAAGCTACTATAGTCCGAATTTAAATAAATCTATTGCACTAGGAGTAGTAAAAGGTGGAAAAAAAATGCTTGGACAAAAGTTAATTATTCCGATGGAAAATAAAAATATAAATGTGACTGTAGCTGACCCTGTTTTTTTAGATAAAGAAGGTGAGAGATTAAATGCTAAATTATAATCGACCAATAAAAGAGCAAAAGTCATATCAAGGTTTGCAAATGAGTGAAATAAATCCAATTATGAAATTAATAATAAGAGGAAAAAAAAGAGAATTTTTATCAGCTGTTGGTAAATCTTTAAATATGGTCTTACCTACAAAAACAAATACTTCCACTCAAAGTGAAAAGTTGACTGCTCTATGGTTGAGTCCTGATGAATGGATGATTTTTTCAAATGATGTTGTTAAAGATGATAAAAATTTATATGAAACCGAAACACTTTTAAATAAAAATATATCTAAATTAGATTTAGGAGCCGTTGTAGATGTCACTGACCAATATGTTAGAATTATATTAAAAGGAGATAAAATCTACGATTTATTTCAGACTGGATCACCTTTTAATTTTAATGAATTTAGGAACAAAATTGGATCTGTAACTCAAACAATTATCGCAAAAGTCGATGTTATTATTCACAATCAAAATCAAAATGAAGTCAATTTGTTCGTAAGGCGCTCTTTTTCTGAATATTTATTCTCTTGGATGAATGATAGTGCGTCAAGATTATAGTCTCATTTAGATCTCAAATAAGTTAAGTAAAATGATGAAAAAATTATTACTTATAGCATTATTCGCTTTTTTACCTTTCTCATTAAACGCTGACTCTAATTTAGATAAAATTTTATCATCTGGGTTATTAAAAGTTGGAACTACTGGTGACTGGGATCCAATGACGGTTAAAGATCCTGCAACAAATAAGTATAAGGGTTTTGATATAGATGTAATGAATGAACTTGCCAAAGACATGGGGGTAAAGGTTGAGTTTGTGCCTGCTGAGTGGAAAACAATTGTATCTGGAATAACATCTGCAAGATATGACATATCAACTAGTGTTACAAAAACACCAAAAAGAGCAGAGGTGGCTGGTTTCACAGATACATATTACAAATATGCTACTGTACCACTTGTTTTAAAAAAGAATTTAAAAAAATTTCCAACTTGGGATTCATTAAATAATTCAAAAGTAACTATTGCAACTACTCTTGGTACTTCTCAAGAGGAAAAGGCGAAAGAATTTTTTCCAAAATCAAAATTAAATTCAATCGAAGCACCAGCAAGAGACTTCCAAGAAGTCTTAGCAGGTAGAGCTGATGGTAATATTACAAGCTCAACAGAGGCAAATAAGTTGGTTATTAAATATCCTCAATTAGCAATCGTCCCGGATGGTGGAAAAAATCCAGCATTTTTAGCAATGATGATTCCTAAAGGTGATAATAAATGGAACGAGTATATGAATAGCTGGATCAAAAAGAAAAAATCATCTGGCTTCTTTACTAAATTGTTATCTAAATACAATCTAAAAAGTTTATAATAAATTAGTATTTAATTTTTTATTCTTTATAACATAAAGGGTGAGAAATTTAGCTTTTTTAATTTTAGTCCTTACTTTAACCTCATGTGGTAAAAGTGAATTAAACTGGTTGATATTATCTCCACAAAATATTGAGGGTTTAACAAATCTTAAATTTCTTTTAAGTGGTTTAACTACCACTATATATATTTCGATAATTTCGATTGTTATATCAATATTGATTGGTCTTTTAATTGCTATACCTTCACTTTCAAAAAGTAAATTTTTAACTTATCTTAATATTGGTTATGTAGAAATTGTAAGAGCAATTCCTTTGCTAGTTTTAATTTTATGGATTTATTATGGACTACCAATAATGACTGGAATTAGTTTTAGCCCATTTGTTTCAGGTATTATAGCATTATCAATAAGCGAAAGTGCATTCCAAGCTGAGATTTTTAGAGCCGGAATAAACTCCATAAAAAAAGCGCAGTGGGAAGCTGGAAGTTCGTTAGGTTTGGGTTTTTTTAGAAAATTAAGATTAGTTATTTTGCCTCAAGCTGTGAAAAATATTTTACCAGCTATAGGTAACCAGTTTGTATATGTACTTAAAATGTCATCGCTAGTATCAATAATTGGTATTGGTGATTTAACAAGAAAAGCTAATGAATTAGTTGTAACAACTTATAGGCCATTAGAAATATATACATTTCTGATTCTTGAATATTTAGTCCTAATATTGATTGTTTCTTACTTGGTAAGGAAGTTAGAAAAAAAATTACAAAAAGACTAATTTTTTCTTCTATAATCCCAAGGATACTCAAAGGTCATTGACCACATACCTTTTTTATTTTTTTTTGCATAGTTTTCATCTTCAATAAATTTTGTTGAATATTTCCTGTAAGCAAAAGCAAATCCCTCCCTAACAAGATACTTGGATAGACTTTGATTATTTACAAAACATTCAGCTAAAATTCTCTTATATCGATCTACACCCTCATTTACACATTTTACTTTATTTTTACCTATCTTATTAATAAGTAGTTCTTTTGCCCGTATCCCACATTTAATTACCTCATTATTATTGTTACATACTTGTTTAATTTCAGGAGTATCAATGCCACTAAAGCGAATTTTTTCCCCATTTAAATGAATAGTATCTCCATCAACAACCTTTGCTTTGTTAGATTTCACATCAAAAGAAGTGATTAAAAAAAATATTAGACAAATGCTAATAAGTAAAAAGACTTTTATTTTGTTTGAAAACATTGTTCAAAAAATACCCAATAAACATAAGAACTGCAATTCCCATAAACCAATTTGTTACTAATATTGTGTAAAAAATATCCTGATAATCTCCCCCTTTAATATTAATTACATACCACAAACTTAAAAATGGAAGCGCTGTTAGTCTTAAAACACTCAAGTAAAGACTATATAGTGGTTTTTTAACTGCTTGGAATACTGCAGTTGTTATAAAAAAAACAGGATAAATTGGACCAATCAATGCAGCAACTTTTAAATATATTATGCCATGTTTTATAGCCTCTGAATTATCAGTAAATAATGAAACTAAAAATTCTGCACCCAAAAAAATTATTATTCCCGCGCAAAACATAAAAGATGATCCAAAAAAAAGAGCCTTTTTATATAATTCTCTTAATCTATCAAAATTTTTTGCACCAAAATTTTGTCCCCCAATAGATAATACTGCAGTATTTAAACCAATTACCGGAAGTAAAAAAACTTGCTCAATTCGCAAAGCAGCACCGTAACCAGCAGTAGCTAAATCTCCAAATTTACCAATGAAGTAAAGAATATTAAATATACCTACACCAATTAATAACATACTGAACATTACAGGAATTGTCTGATATAGGAGTTCTCCTAGAAGTTTGAATTTTGGTATAAAACACTCAGGCTTAAGATATTGTTTTAACTCACAACAATAAACTTTGTAGGCTAAATATAAAAGACCAATAAATTGTGCTACTACAGTTGCAATAGCAAGTCCAGCTATACCAAAAGCTGGTACAAAACTATAACCAAAAATAAATAATGGATTTAGAATAATGTTTAAAAAGAAACTAAAAATTAAAACGTTTCTATAGCTTTTTGTATCCCCTTGCGCATTTAAAGTTCCATTTAATGAAATCTGGATCAAAACTATTATTGTTCCATAAAAAATTACATCAAGATATTTTCTAGTTAAAATAATTCCCTCTTGGTCTGATCCCATTAAGGAAAGTAAAAAATCTGAAACATTTAAACCAAAAAAAGTTACTAGAATCGACAAAAAGATTGCAAATATAATTGACTGTGCAACAAATAATGACGCCTTCCTCTTATCCTTAGCACCTATATTATTTCCAATTAAAGTATTAGTCCCTGCCGTTAATCCAACTCCTATCGCAATAATGGTAAAGTAAATTGGAAAAGATTTTGCAATTGCTGCTATTGCTTCAGCAGATATTCTTCCTGCGAACCAAGTATCTACTAAATTGTAAAAAGTTTGAAATAATGAACCAACACTTGCTGGGATAGTAACTTTTCTAAGCAAAAACCATATTGGATCTTTAGTTAATTTGAAAGATTGTGACAAATAAATCCTTAGTTAAATTCTTTTTGGAAATTATATTTTTTTCCTGATAGCTTTGCTTTATATATCTGACTTTGTCTCATTCTAAAACGAGATTTTTGAACTTTTGAGAGTTTATTAAAACAATTAGGGCAAGTTACACCCTCTTCATATTTATCAGATTTTTTATCCTTCACTGAAATTGGTTGCCTGCATCCACCACAAATTGAATATGTTCCCTGTTCTAGACCGTGCTTTAAACTTACTCTGTTATCAAATACAAAACATTCACCTTTCCATAGACTATTTTTTTGTTTTACTTTCTTTAAATAATTCAGAATTCCACCTTTTAATTGATAAATATTCCTAAAACCCTTTTTCTCTAAATATACAGACGCTTTTTCACATCTTATTCCTCCGGTACAAAACATTGCTATTGGCTCATCTTTTTTTAACTTTTTTAGGTATTTTGGAAAATCTCTAAAGTTACCTATTTTAGGGTTTACTGATTTTTTAAAAGAACCAACTTTATGTTCAAAAGGTTTTCTTGCATCTAATAAAAGAGTTTTTTTATTTTTTATTAATTCATTCCATTCTGTTGGCTCTATATGACTATTCTTTTTTTTTAATCTATTCGTCATTTTTAGGTCCATCGGTACAACTTCTTTTTTAATTTTAACTTTTGGTTTATGAAAAGGTTGAAATCTACTTTTAGAATTATTAAAACTATCAAATTCTTTTATATTCAAACATTTTTTGATTTGAATAATTGCAGTTTTAATATCCTTATTTATTCCAGAAATAGATCCATTTAAACCTTCTTTGGATATAATAATTGATCCATGTATGTTTTTATCTAACAAGAGATTATTTAATTTTATTTGGTTTTTTTTTAAATTATTTATTTTTTGAAATTTATAAAAACCAAATATAGTGAACATTAAACCTTCCTACAAACAGTCATTCCATCACCAAATGGTACCATGACTTTTTCAATTCTCTTATCTTTAGAGATAAAATCATTCAAATCTCTTATACTTTTAGTAAATTTATCATTAATATCTTTATTAATAACTTCTCCATGCCATAATACATTGTCAATTATCACTAAACCCTCTTTATTCAATAGATCTAACGAAATCTCATAATATTTTTTGTAATTAATTTTATCTGCATCAATAAAGACTAAATCAAATTTTTCATTTCTAATACTCATCAAGGTTTCTAATGCTGGTTTAATTATAGTTTTAATTTTATAATCTTGTTTGGCTTTTTTAAAAAATTTTTGAGCAACTTTGTTTGTCTCCTCATTTTTATCTAATGCTATTATGCTTCCTTCATTTGGTAATGCTAAAGCCATAGATAACGTACTTAAACCTGTAAAAGTTCCAATCTCTAGGACTTTTTTGATTTTGGAAACCTTAATAATCAGATGTAGAAATTGACATTGAGAAATAGAGATTTGCATTCTTTTTGTATCACCAAGTGATAAGTTGTAATCTATTATTTCTTTTTGAATTGGATGCAATTTCAAACCATTCTTAAGAATATAGTCTTGTAAATGTTTAGTGATGTTAAGGTCTGAACCCATAACCTTATAATTTTTTCTTTAGGATCTCATTGATTAACTGAGGGTTAGCTTTTCCACCTGATGCCTTCATCGCTTGACCAACAAAAAAACCAAATAATTTTTCTTTACCTTGTTTATATTCAATAGCTTTTTCTCTGTTATCATTAATTATTTTATCAATTAATGCCTCTAAAGCTTTTGGATCACTTTGTTGTTTTAATCCTTTTTCTTCTACAATCTTTTGAGGATCTTTATCACCATCAATCATCAATTCAAAAACAGTTTTTGCTATCTTTCCCGAGATAGTTCCATTCTTAATTAGATTTATCAAAATAGCGAAATTCTTAGCACTCACTGGACTTTGAGAAATTTCTAAACCTTTGCTATTTAAAACAGCAAATAGTTCTCCTGTAATCCAATTGACTGCTAACTTAATATTTTTGTTTTTACCCATTTTAGTTACAACCTCTTCAAAGTATTTCGCAGTATCAATATCAGATACTAAAATATTTGCTTCATAAGGAGACAATTTAAACTCTTCAATAAATCTTTTCTTTTTATCATCTGGAAGTTCTGGAATATCATTTCTAAGTTCTTCAATAAATTTTTCTGAAACCTCTAAAGGTAGCAAATCAGGGTCAGGAAAATATCTGTAATCATGAGCATCTTCTTTTGATCTCATTGATCTTGTCTCATTTTTTTTTGTATCAAAAAGTCTAGTTTCTTGATCAATAGTTTTACCCTCTTCTATTAAATCAACTTGCCTATTAGCCTCATATTCTATTGCCATCTGCATAAACTTTATTGAATTAACATTTTTAATTTCACATCGAGTCCCAAATTCCTTTGAGCCTTTTGGTCTAACAGAGACATTTACATCAGCTCTTAAAGAACCTTCTTGCATATTACCATCACAAGTTCCTAGATACCTCATTATAGATCGTAGTTTTTTGATGTAAGCATTAACCTCATCTGGTGATCTTAGATCAGGTTTGCTCACTATTTCCATTAAAGCCACCCCTGATCTATTTAAATCTACAAAGGTATTTTGTGGGTCGAGATCATGAATACTTTTTCCAGCGTCTTGCTCTAGATGTAATCTCTCTATACCAACTTCTTTTTGACCATTAGGCATATCCAAAATAACTTTGCCCTCACCTACTATTGGATCTTTAAATTGTGAAATTTGATATCCTTGGGGCAAATCAGCATAAAAATAATTTTTTCTATCAAATACTGAACGTTTATTAATTTTTGCGTTAAGGCCAATACCAGTTTTAATTGCTTGTTTGACACAAAATTCATTTATTACTGGTAACATTCCTGGAAATGCAGCATCAACTAAACTAACTTGCGTATTAGGTTCTGCTCCAAATTTGGTTGCTGAATTTGAAAATAATTTTGACTCAGATAAGACTTGAGCGTGAACTTCTAAACCAATTACAACTTCATACTGATTATCTTTTCGATTAATAAAGTATTCTGAATATTTTTTACTCATTTTATCCACCAATCAGTAATTTTATTTTTAAAATTGATCTTTTCTTCCATAGCATAAGCTATATTCAATATATTCTGTTCATCAAAAGCTTTGCCAATAATTTGTAAACCTAAAGGGTAACCTTTTGAGTCATGTCCGGCCGGTATTGAGATGCCTGGGAGTCCAGCTAAGTTAACAGGAACAGTAAATATGTCATTTAGATACATTGAAACTGGATCATTTGTTTTTTCACCTATTTTAAATGCTGAGCTAGGTGTTGATGGAGTTAAAATTGCATCAACTTTTTTATATGCTTCATCAAAATCATTTTTAATAAGTTTCCTTACTTTTTGAGCTTTAAGATAATATGCATCATAATATCCTGAAGACAAAACATAAGTTCCAATCATAATTCTTCTTTGAACTTCAGCTCCAAAACCTTCTGATCTTGTTTTCTCATACATATCAATTAAATTTTCTCCTTTGGCTCTAAATCCATACTTAACACCATCATATCTTGCTAAGTTTGATGATGCCTCTGCTGGAGCAACTATATAATATGTTGGTAAGGCATAACTTGTATATGGTAGAGAAATATCAATGGTTTCAGCACCACAATCTTTAATATACTGAATGCCCTTTTGCCAAAGATCTTCAATTTCTTTTGGCATACCATCAACTCTATACTCTTTTGGTATTCCAATTTTTTTTCCTTTTATGTTATTTGTAAGTTCCTTGCTGAAATGATTTCTTTTAAAATTTATCGAAGTAGAGTCTTTAGGATCGTAGGAACTAATCACTTCATGTAATAAAGCACAATCTTTAACATTTTGTGCCATAGGTCCGGCTTGATCCAATGATGAAGCAAAAGCAACTATCCCATATCTTGAGCAACTTCCATATGTAGGTTTTAATCCTACAATTCCAGTGAAAGAGGCTGGTTGTCTAATTGATCCACCAGTATCGGTACCAATTGTAATAGGTGTTAGTTGTCCAGCTACAGCTGAAGCTGAACCACCAGATGATCCACCTGGGACTAAATTTTTATCAATAGGATTTTGTACATTACCAAAAAAACTTGTTTCATTTGATGAACCCATTGCAAACTCATCACAGTTTAACTTACCTAGAAGTATTGCACCTTCATTCCAGATATTTTCAGTTACGGTTGATTCATAAGTTGGTACAAAGTTATTTAAAATTTTACTACCAGCAGTTGTTTTAATATTTTTGGTACAAAATAAATCCTTAACTGCCATTGGAATACCAGGCAGTTTTAAATCTAAATTAGGTTTTTGATCAAATTTTTTTGCCTTATCTATGGCTGAAGTAAAATCATTTGTAATATAAGCATTCAATTCCTCAGATTTTTCAGATCTATCAATAAATGCTTTGGTTACATCTGTTGAAGAAAGTTTCTTATTTTTTATATTTTCAACTAATTCAGTAAGAGATTGTTTTGTTATATCTGACATTATTCAATCACCTTAGGCACTACAAAATAATCCTCATTATCCTGAGGAGAATTTTTAATAATTTGTTCTCTTATATTTTTACTTTTTACTTCATCAGATCTTAATTTTAAGGTTGTTTCAGCAATAGAAGTTAATGGTTCTACATTATCCGTTTTTAATTCATTAAGTTTTTCAATGAAATCAAAAATAGAATTTAAATCTCCAGCCAATTTTTCAGCTCTTTGCTCATCAACTGAAATTCTTGCTAATTTAGATATATGCTTTATTGTTTTAAGATCTATGCTCATATGCTATTTAAATATGACGCAAAGTATCACTTAAGTTTAAAATATACAATATGATCACTTTAGAGGAATTCAAAAAGAAACACTCAGATAAGTGTAGATTGATAGGTTTAGACCTGGGCTCTAAAAGAATCGGTGTGTCAATCTGTGATGAAAAACAACTAATAGCCACTCCGCATAAAACAATAAATAGAAATTCGCTTAAGGATCTTATTGATGAACTCAGATTAATTATTAATGAAAATAATATAAAAGGAATCATTGTTGGAAATCCTTTAAATATGGATGGATCTTCAGGAAGGTCAGCTCAATCAGTGAAAGATACCACAGAAAATATTGAAAAAAACTTAGACATTCCGATTTGCCTGTGGGATGAAAGACTTTCAACTGTTGGTGCTTTTAACCTATCTAGTCAATTAGATATTAATGTTAGTAAAAGGGAAAAAAAGATAGATGAAAACGCTGCTGCTTTTATATTGCAAGGGGCTTTGGATTTTCTAAACAATTAATACTTGCTATTATAGAGGTTTATAGTTATAGAGTTGGTTTTAATGGCTATTAAAACAAACCAAGCTATTAAAATTTCACAAAAACATTTGTTAGGAATCCAAGATCTATCAATTAATGATGTTAATTTAATACTTGATGAAGCAAATTCATTTATAAAAGTAAATCAAAGTAAAAATAAAAAAGTTGATATTTTAAGTGGTAAAACTCAAATTAATTTATTTTTTGAGCCATCCACTAGAACTCAAAGCTCTTTTGAATTAGCTGGTAAAAGACTTGGAGCTGACGTTATGTCTATGAATATTAGTAACTCAGCAATTAAAAAAGGTGAAACATTGATAGATACGGCAATGACACTTAATGCAATGCATCCTGATATTATTGTAATTAGACATCAAGATTCTGGGGCATGTAATCTACTTTCACAAAAAGTAAACTGTGCAGTTCTAAATGCTGGTGATGGAAGAAGAGAACACCCTACCCAAGCTTTGTTGGATGCATTAACAATTATTACTCGTAAAAATAAAATTCAAGGATTAAAAATTGCAATCTGTGGAGATATACTTCATTCGAGGGTAGCAAGATCAAACATTTATTTACTTAGTATGTTAGGTGCAGAAGTAAATATCATTGCTCCAACGAATCTTATGCCTAAAGAAATCGAAAAATTTGGTGTTAACACTTTTACAGATATGAAAAAAGGATTGAAAGATTGTGATATTGTTATGATGTTAAGATTACAAAATGAAAGAATGACAAGTTCATTCCTTTCATCAAATAGAGAATATTACGAATATTACGGATTAACTCCTGATAAGTTAGAACATTCTAAACCTGATGCTTTAATTATGCATCCTGGCCCAATGAATAGAGGTATAGAAATTGATACAATGTTGGCTGATGATATCAACAAAAGTGTAATCAAAGAGCAAGTTGAATTAGGTGTTGCTGTAAGAATGGCTTGTCTGAAAATATTTTGTAAATAAATGAAAAAACAATATTTTATAAACGCTAATATAATCGACCCTCACAACTCAATAAATGAAAATGGAGGCCTTATAATAAGTGAGGATGGAAAGATTGAAGCCATTGGGAAAAAAGTAAATATAAATAACTTACCAAGTAGAGATAAACCTATTGATTTAAAGGGAAGACATATCTTTCCTGGATTAGTTGACATGAGAGTTTTTGTTGGTGAGCCAGGGTATGAATACAAGGAAAATTTTAGAACTTTAAGTAATGCAGCACTCTCTGGAGGTGTCACCTCGGTAGTAACAATGCCTAATACAGATCCAATAATTGACAACGTTTCAATAGTCGATTTTCTAAAAAGAAGAGGAAGAGATAAATCAAAAATAAATATTTTTCCATGTGCTTCCTTGACAAAGAATACGGAAGGTACAAACATGACTGAATTCGGTCTCTTACAAAGTAAAGGAATAATTGCATTCACTGATGGCGTTAAAACAATTCAAAATCCAAGATTGATGTCTAGAATAATGAATTCTGCCAAAGATTTGGGAAGTTTAATTATGCAGCACGCTGAAGATTATGAACTAGCAAAAAATGGCATGATTAACTCTGGGATAATTGCCTCCAAATTAGGTTTATCTGGTATACCTGAGATCGCTGAACGTATTTTAATCGAGAGAGATTTAACGTTATTGGAAAAAGTCAAATGTAGATATCATATCTCTCAATTATCATCACAAAAATCTATTGAAGTAATCAAATCAAGAAAAGAAATTGTAAAATTCACATGTGGAGTATCAATTAACAACTTATCTTTAAATGAAAACGACATAGGAGATTTCAAAACATTTTTGAAGTTATCTCCACCATTGAGAAGAGAAGAAGATAGACTTGCTTTAGTTCAAGGATTAAAAGACGATCTAATTGATGTAATAGTTTCAGATCACAAACCTGAAGATGAAGAGTCGAAAAGATTAACATTTGCTCAAGCAGCAACCGGTGCGTCAGGTATAGAAACTCTATTGTCTCTTAGTTTAGAATTATATCATAATGGATCTCTCAAAATAGAGACTATAATTAAAGCATTGACATCAAACCCTGCTAAAATATTAAAGATAAATAAAGGGAATTTATCTATTGGTAACGATGCTGATTTTTGTATAGTAGATATAGATAAACCATGGATTGTAAAAAAAGATAAACTTATTTCAAAATCAAAAAATACATCTATAGAGGACAAAAAACTACAAGGTAAAGTCACAAATACATTTGTAAAAGGTAAGGAATTATTTAAGCTATAGAATGGATATTTTAATCATAGGTATAATTTCCTATTTAATGGGATCAATTCCATTTGGATTAATATTAACAAAATTATTTTTAAACAAAGATATAAGAGAAATTGGTTCTGGAAATATTGGGGCTACAAATGTACTTAGATCTGGAAATAAAATTATTGGATACACAACGCTAATTTTTGATATTTTAAAAGCTGTTATCCCAGTTATATTTGTAAAAATTTATTACACAGATTTCTTATACTTAGCATCATTATGTGCATTTCTTGGTCATGTGTTTCCTGCATGGTTAAAATTTAAAGGAGGAAAAGGTGTTGCTACATATGTTGGCATTCTATTTGTTATAAACATTTATTTTGGAATAATTTTTGCTTTATGTTGGTTCGTAATTTTTGGTATTACAAAATTTTCATCTTTATCTTCACTAGTCGCTTCAACATCAATTCCTGTTTATTTGATCATCACAAGCAATTTTGATGAAATATTTTTTTTCATAATCATGTTTGTATTAATATTTTTTACCCACAGGGAAAATATTAAAAGATTGAAAAATAAAGAAGAAACCAAGACAAAAATTTATTAGTTTGACTATCTAACTCTTTTAGGTAGTTTGTCATTTATGAACCTGGTTATTGTAGAAAGTCCAGCTAAAGCCAAAACAATCAATAAATATTTAGGTGATAATTATAAAGTATTAGCTAGTTATGGACATATAAGAGATTTACCATCTAAAAATGGTTCTGTAGATCCAGATCAAGATTTTAAGATGGAATGGGAGATTGATAGTTTTTCTAAAAAGTATCTAAAAGAAATTACTGATGCGGCCAAAGACTCTTCAAAAATAATATTAGCTACCGATCCTGATCGTGAAGGTGAAGCGATAGCTTGGCATGTTAAAGAATATCTAAATGAAAAAAAACTTCTCAAAGATAAAGAAATAGAGAGAGTTGTATTTAATGAAATTACAAAAAAAGCAGTAATTCATGGTATTGAAAATCCTAGACAAATTGAACCTCTTTTAGTTGATGCCTACATGGCCAGACGAGCTTTAGATTACTTAGTTGGCTTTAATATTTCACCAATATTATGGACAAAACTTCCAGGCTCAAAATCTGCAGGAAGAGTTCAATCAGTAGCTTTAAAATTGATTACAGAAAGAGAACATGAAATTGAGTCGTTTAAGCCAGAGGAATTTTGGACTTTAAGTATCAAATTTAAAGATGAAAAAAATCAGAATATTTTAGCTAGCATTAGTCAGCTTGATAACATTAAAATTGAAAAATTTTCTTTTAGAAATAAAGATGAAATAAATAAAGCTATATCAAGTATCGATAAAAAAAAATTTAGTATAACTGATATATCTAGTAAAGTTGTAAATCGTAATCCATCAGGACCATTCACTACATCTACTCTTCAACAAACAGCTTCAAGTCGATTAGGTTTTGGTGCGTCAAGAACTATGCAAATTGCTCAAAAGCTTTACCAAGGTGTCGAAATTGAAGGAGAAACTATAGGTTTGATAACATATATGAGAACAGATGGTACTAATTTATCAAAAGATGCTGTAGTGACTTTTAGAGATTATATCAAAAAAGAGATAGGTAATAAATATTTACCGGAAAGTGCCTTAAATTACTCTGGTAAAAAAGCAAAAAATGCACAAGAGGCACATGAAGCTATAAGACCTACGGATATTATCAGAACTCCTCAGAGCATCAAAAGGTATCTAAGTACAGATCAAAATAAACTTTATGATTTAATATGGAGTAGAGCTTTATCGTCACAAATGCAATCTGCTAAATTTGATAGAAATACTATCACAATAACATCAAATAATAGTGATACAATATGCAAAGCAAGTGGATCAGTTCTTAAATTTGATGGATTTTTAAAGATATATAATAATCAAGTTAAGGATGATGATGAAAACATTCTACCTTCTGTATCTAAAGGATTAATAAATATTGAGTCTTTAATAGATGAACAACATTTTACACAACCTCCTCCAAGATATTCTGAAGCTAGCTTGGTAAAAAAACTTGAGGAGTTAGGAATAGGAAGACCATCTACTTATGCGAGTATAATTTCTACAATAGCCAATAGAGGTTATGCAGAGATATTGAATAAAAGATTTTTTCCTACTGATAGAGGAAAACTTATTTCTGCTTTTCTTGAAAAACTGTTCTCAAAGTATGTGGATTATAACTTCACTGCTGGTTTAGAGGATCAATTAGATGAGATTACAACTGGTAAAGAAAGCTGGATTAAGGTTTTGGAGTTGTTCTGGAAAGACTTCAACAACAATGTAGCTGAAGTAAAGGAAAAAAGAACAAGAGAGGTGTTAGACCTATTAAATGATAGTTTGGGAGATTTAGTTTTTGATAAGGATGATAAAGGAAATATCGTAAGAAAGTGTCAATTATGTAATTCAGGAACACTTAGCTTGAAAAATAGTTTTAGAGGTGGTGCATTTATTGGTTGTTCAAATTATCCAGAATGTAAATTTACTAGACCTTTATCTAAAGCTAAAGCAGCTGCACAAGCACAATTAGCTGAACCAAAATTTATTGGAAAACACGAAAATGGTAATGATATTTATCTCAAAAACGGAAGATTCGGTCCATATCTACAATTTGAAAAAATTCCTGAAGATATTGAAATTGAAAAAAAACCAAAGAAAAAAAGGAAAACAAAAAAACTTAAATCAGATGTAAATGAACTATTAAAAAATATATCTATTCCAAAAGGTTTGGAATTAGAAAGTATTGATCTAGAAAAAGCTCAATTTTTATGTTCACTACCAAAATCTTTAGGAATAAATCCTGATAATCAAAAAGAAATTACTTTAAATACAGGAAGATTTGGTCCTTACCTCAAATGTGAAAATAAATCAGCTCGAATAGAAAATATTGAGGAAATTTTCTCTATTGGCTTAAATAGGGCAGTAACATTAATTGCTGAAGCAAAACCTGGGAGAATGTCTTCCTCAATGATCAAAGATTTAGGTGAGCACCCTGAAGATAAAAAACCAGTAAGAATTATGAAGGGACAATACGGTCCTTATATCAAATATAAATCGCTAAATGCGACAATCCCAGAGGAAAAGGATCCCACAGAACTTACAATGGAAGAAGCATTAATATTAATTGAGAAAAGAAAAGAATACGATAAAACAAAAAAGAATAAGAAAAAAAAATGAAAAACTTAATTTTAATAGTCGCTTTGTTTTGTTTAAACTTTAACACTTATTCTTTTTCAAATGAAATTAATTGTGATGAATTTAAAAAATTTTCACTTAGTTATATGACCTGTAAGACAAATTTAATGAAAAATAAAACATTATCTAGTGGTAAAAATTTTTTGGAAGATACTAAGAATTATCAAAATAAAGAATGGTCAAAAGAAAAAGATAAATTAAACGATTTAAAAGAAAAAGTTATGGAGAAATGAATTATTTAGAGAATTTAGAAAAACTTGGTTTTAAATTACCAGAAGCAAAAGCACCAGTTGGTAATTATGTTGCAACTAAAATTTCTGGAAAAATGTTATTTGTATCTGGACAAATTTCAATTAATGAAAAAGGTGAATTAATCAAAGGAAAAGTTGGCAAAGATTTAGATGTTGGGTCTGGTTATAATGCAGCAAGAAGATGTGCTTTAAGTATTATTTCTCAAATAATGAAAGCTTGTGATAATGATCTAACAAAGATTAAATCTTGTATTAAACTAACAGGTTTTGTTAATTCTATAGATAACTTTGAGGATCAACCTAAAGTAATAAATGGTGCCTCCGATTTAATCGCTTCTGTTTTTGGTGAAACTGGAATGCATACAAGAGCAGCTGTAAGTGTTAATAGCCTCCCCTTAGGTGTTGCAGTTGAAGTTGATGCTATATTTGAGCTAAATTAAAATTTATCTGCCAATACTATAATATTTAAAACCTTGATTTTTAATTTTCATCGGAGAATATATATTTCTCATATCATAGATAATAAATTTTTTACCTCTAACTAAATTCTTAAAATTGATTGATTTAAAATCGTTCCATTCTGTATGAATTATTACAAGATCTGATCCCTTTAAAGACTCCTTAATATTATCAATGTAAGAAACATTTTTAACATTTGAAAACTCTTTTTTATGACCTGTTGGATCAAAATAATTTATTTTAGCACCCTTTTTTGATAGTGCCGGGATCATTTTTAAACTAGAGGAGTCTCTCATATCGTCTGTATTAGCTTTAAATGTGACGCCTAAGAAAGTTATCTTTTTATTTTTAATTTTGTTTTTCAAAATTCTATAAACTTTATTAAGTAAAAAATTAGATCTATTTTCATTTGATTTTATGACTGATTTAATTACAGCAAGATTTATTTTAAATTTATCAGCCGTAGAAGTTATAGCTTTAGTATCTTTTGGAAAACATGATCCACCATAACCTGGCCCTGCCCTTAAAAACCGACTACCTATTCTTTTATCTAAACCCATACCAATTGAAATATCTTCAACATTTATTCCGGTTTTTTCACATAAATTTGCAATTTCATTAATGAATGTAATTTTTGTAGCTAGAAAAGCATTGGAAGAATATTTGATTAATTCTGCAGCTCTTCTTGATGTGTGAATATATTGAGCTCCTTTAGAAATTAAGGGTGCATACAAATTATTCAATAAACGGTTAGATCTTTTATCATTAGATCCAACAACTATTCTATCAGGATAAATAAAATCTCGAATAGCTTCACCCTCTCTTAAAAATTCTGGATTAGATACTACAGAAAATTTATTTTTATTTTTCTTTTTTTTTAATAAAATTTTTTCAATTTCATCACCTGTTGTTACGGGCACTGTTGACTTAGTGACTATTATCTTAAACTTATTAAGTGATGAGCTAATCTCTTTTGCTACTTGATAAATTTGACTTAAATCTGCACCACTACCTGATTTTTTAGTGGGTGTTCCAACACAAATAAAAATTATATCAGAGGCTTTAATTGATTTTTTTAAATCTGAAGAGAATTTTAATCTTTCATTTTTATAATTTTTATTAACTAATTCAGCAAGTCCAGGTTCGTAAATAGGAATTCTACCTTTAATGAGTGCGTCTATTTTTTTTAAGTTTTTATCAACACAAATTACATTATTACCTAGATCAGCAAAGCATACACCGCTAACTAAACCTACATAACCTGTTCCTATCATACATAGTTTCATGATTTTGCTATTTCCAATGTTGATTTGATATAACCATTCATGCTTCCACAATCCAAATATTTACCAGTAAAATTATGAGCAATGAATTTATCATTATTTTGTATCAATGATTGTATTGCATCAGTGATATGAATTTCACCACCCTTACCTGGTTTTTGATTTAATAATTTAAAAAATATTTTTTTTGGAAGAATATATCGTCCTATTACTGCTTTATTTGATGGTGCTTTAGAAATTGAAGGTTTTTCAATAACATCTTTTATAACGTAATTATTTTTATTCAATTTTTTTCCTAATTTATAAATTCCCCATCTTGCAACAGTTTTTTTGGGAACGTTCATACTTGCCATTACAGACGATTTATAACGATTATGTATATTGATCATTGACTTCGAGCAATTTTTCTTAATTATTAGATCATCTGGTAACAACATCAGAAAAAAATCATCTGTAATAAATTTTTTTGTTTTTAATACTGCATCTCCTGTTCCCAATGGTTTATTTTGGTAAACAAATTTAATCATTTTTTTATATTTCAAAATTTTTTTATATTCCTTAATAACTCTAGGATCTTTTTTTTTTTTAATTATCTTTTTATAAAAACTATCCTTATAAAAATAATTCTTTATCATTTGTTTTTTTTTTGAAATTATAAAAATTATCTTTTTAATACCAGCATCTGCACATTCATCTAAAATATACTCAATACCTGGTTTACCGTTTATTGGCAGCAGTTCCTTTGCAAATACACTTGTTAAAGGTAATAGTCTTGTACCTAGGCCAGCTAATGGAATAATTGCTTGTTTAATCATTTAAATGTTTTACTTATTAAAATGTTTTATACAAATGAAAATTTTATTAAACAATATTGATTTAAATGAGGCATTATTTGGCAATTTAAATATTGGATTTGTACCGACTATGGGTAGTCTCCATAATGGTCATATCTCATTAATCAAAAAATCTTTAAAACTATCTAATAAAACTGTTGTAAGTATATTTGTGAATCCTAAACAATTTAATAATAGAGATGACTACAAGAAATATCCTAGAAACATAAAAAAAGATTTAAAAATTTTAAAAAAGCTAAAAGTTGATTTTGTTTATTTGCCTAAAATCAAAGATGTATATAAATCTATAAATAAGATCAAAATTAAACTAAACAAACAAGATAACGTACTATGCGCCAAATACAGAAAGGGTCATTTTGAAGGAGTGATTGACGTGATGACGCGATTAACAAGAATAGTAAATCCATCAAAAATATTCATGGGTGAGAAGGATTTTCAACAGTTATTATTGGTAAAGAGATATGTTGAAAAAAATTTCAAATCTAAAATTATTTATTGTGAAACAATTAGAGATAGAAATAAATTAGCTTTATCATCTAGAAATATTCTTATAAAAAAAGATAATTTAAATAAAGCAGGTAAAATAGCAAAGAATCTTATTATTTTTAAAAAAAATTTATTAAAAAAGAAAAATTTAAAAGATTTAATTTTAATGAAAAAAAATGAACTTAAAAAAAAATACGATATTAAAATAGAATATCTTGAATTGAGAAATACAAAAAATCTTAGATTATCTGATACAATTAAAAACGCTAAAATTTTTATTGCTTATTATATTAACAGGGTGCGGCTAATAGATAACTTTTAATGTTTATAAAAAGTAAGCTCCTACACCTAAAAAAGATACAAACCCAATAACATCTGTTATAGTTGTTACAAAAACACTTGATGCGATCGCTGGATCAATATTCATTTTTTTTAGTGTAACAGGCACCAATATCCCAAACAGACCTGCAACGATCATTGTCAAAATCATTGAAATAGAAATTATTAAAGAGAGCTGAATATCCTGAAACCATAACTGAACAATAATAGAACTTATAATTGCAAAAATAATTCCATTTAAAATACCAATATTAAATTCTTTAAAAATATTTTGATTAAAATTATTTTTCGTTAAATCGTTAGTGGCAAGAGTTCTAACTGTAACAGCTAATGTTTGCATCCCAGCATTACCACCCATTGATGCAACTATTGGCATCAAAAAAGCTAAGACAACCATTTGCTCAATTGTTGCCCCAAATAAACTTATACAATATGTGGCTAAAAATGCAGTGAAAAGATTTAATAACAACCAATTAAATCTTCTTTTTGTTTTAGTTATTACACCATCTGTAATTTCCTCATCTCCCACACCTGCCAATCTTAATGCGTCTTCCTCTGCCTCTTCTTTTAAAACTGTCAAAACATCATCTGAAGTGATCATTCCAACTAATTTGTTATTTTTATCAATTACACACGCTGAATTTAAATTATAATTTTCAAATGAGTTACCAACTTCTTCTCTATCCATGTCTACAGGAACTAAAAAAATAGAGTCATCCATTATTGATGACATTTTTGTTTCTCTTGGTGTCCTAAGAACTTTAGATGAAGGTACAGCACCAATGGGTTTAAAATTTTCATCTACAATATAAATTTCTAAAAACTGTTCTGGTAAATCTTTATTTTCTCTTAAATAATCAATAGTTTGGCCAACAGACCAGTTACTTGGTATTGCAGTAAATTCTCTCTGCATTATTCTAGCTGCGCTATCCTCGGGATAACTAAGACCTTCCAATAAAGCAAAACGATCTTTGGGTGGAAGTAAGCTTAAAATAGAGTTTTTATTTTTTTCATCTACATTTTCAAGAATAGCTATAGCATCGTCAGACTCCAAGTTTTTCAATATTCTAACTATTGCATCAGAAGAAAGATATTTTGTGATTTCAGTTTGAACTGACTCATTAAGCTCAATAAAAACCTCAGGATCTATTTTAAAATTATTAAGTTTTATTAGATTTTCTCTATCATTTTGGCTTAAGTGCTCTATAATATCAGCTGCATCGGCAGGATGCATTTCTTTAAAAGAATTTGTTATAAAATTTACATCATTATTTGAAATTTTATCTGTGACTACTTTTATATATTCTTTATTAAATTCAAAATTGACTTTTTTATCTTTGATTTTTTTAATTAAAGTCATAAATATTTCTATTATTTAGGTCGATCTTTTAATACATAATCAAAAGATTACAATTTTTAAATGAATATAGAAATTAAAAAGTCTGAAAAACCTGTGATTTATGAGGATGCTAAAAAACTCATGGAAGAAAGATTGTTTAATTTAGATCAAAATAAATCAAATGAATTAGTTTGGACCTTAGAACATCCAGATATTTATACAGCGGGTACAAGCTATAATGAGAATGATATTTTAGATAAATCAATTAAGATTTTAGAAACAAATAGAGGTGGTAAAATTACCTATCATGGACCAGGTCAATTAATTTGTTATTTCGTAATAGACTTAAAAAAAAGAAAAAAAGATATAAGAAATTTTATTTCAATAATAGAAAAAACAATTATCGAGACATTAAACTTTTTTAATATAAAAACTTTTTCAGATAAAGAAAATATTGGAATATGGTATAAGGATGGAAGACAAATAAAAAAAGTAGCTGCAATTGGAGTCAGAATAAGTAAATGGATTGCCTACCATGGTTTTTCAATAAATATTACAAATAATTTAGATAAATATAATGCAATAATTCCGTGTGGCATTAAAGATAAAGGTATAACAAATCTAAAACAAATTAAAGATCAAGATTATAGAGAATTAGAAAAAAAACTAGTAGAAATATTCATCTCAAATTTGAATAAGTAAGTCTTTTTGTTTTTAATAACTTTTTAAAATAATCAGGAAGTAAAGCTTTATAAGTAAATTTTTTATCCTTGATCATAAATTTTATTTCATATGCATGTAGCATTAATTCTTTATTAATACCAATTGTTTTGGTGAAAGATTTGTATTTATTATCTCCATAAATTGAGTGACCAATATTAAAAAGTTGTTTCCGCAATTGATGTTTTCTTCCAGTAATAGGTTTCATTTCAACAAGACTAGAATTGTAATTTTTATCAATAACTTTGTAAATTGTTTTTGCAGTTTCAATAATTTTTCTTCCATTATCATAACGTATTAAATCATCATTCCATTCTCCCGAATTTTTTTCAAGTTCACCATGACATATGGCTAGATAAGTTTTGTGGACTTTTCTCAACCTAAACAATGACGTTAATAATTGTGCTGTTTCTCTATTTTTGGCCATTAAAAAAACACCTGAGGTATCTTTGTCTAATCTGTGAACAGAAAAAGGTTTTGTTTCTGAAAAAATTTCACTTTTTTTGAATATATCAATTAAGTTTTTTTTAGATTTTGTTCCACCCTGAACAGAAATACCAGCGCTTTTATTTAAAACGATAAAATTTTCATTGTTATCTATTATTAAATCCTCATTTGCTTTGATTATTCGATTTGAGGGATTAAAACTCATTTTTTTTTGTATAATTCTCTCCTCAAATTGAAAGTCATAAAAATCTATTTTGTCATCTGATTTTATCTTATGAGAACTTTTTATTTTTTTTTTATTAACTTTGATTTTGCCTGATCTAAGAGATTTTTCAATTAGCCCTTGAGGAATTCTTCCTATTGTATTTCGTATCCATCTATCAACACGCATATTATTACACGTTGAGTCAACGATATAACTTTTTATCATAAAAAAATATTATTTTGATAAAGCGACTGATTTTTTTTCTTCTTTTTTTTCAGGGTCTTTTGAAACAGATTTTTTCTTTTTATCTACTTTTTTCGCCTCAACATCTCTGTCTACAAATTCAATAATTGCCATCGGTGCATTGTCACCATATCTAAAACCAGCTTTGATTATTCTTGTATAACCACCTGATCTTTTTTCGTATCTTTTTGATAATGTCTTTTTAACTTTGTTTGCAGATTTAATATCTTGTAATTGTGAAACCAAAGCTTTTGTATTATGAAGAGAGTCTTTTTTACCTAATGTTATAATCTTATCAGCCTGCGGTTTTAGAAATTTTGCCTTTGGTAGTGTTGTTTTAATTTGTTCATATTTTATTAGAGAATTAAGCATATTCTTTAATAATGCTTTTCTGTGCTCAGATGTTCTGTTAAGCTTCCTATTTGCAAATCCATGTCTCATTTATATAGCTTCCTCTAATTTTTTTGACATCTCAGCAATATTATCGGGAGGCCAATTTGGTATTTCCATACCTAAATATAATGACATTCCTGTAAGTACTTCTTTAATTTCATTTAATGATTTTCTTCCAAAATTTGGAGTTCTCAGCATTTCACCTTCAGACTTTTGAACAAGATCACCTATGTAAATAATATTATCATTTTTTAAACAATTCATCGATCTAACTGATAATTCAAGCTCATCTACTTTTCTCAATAAATTTTTATTAAATTCTGGTTCTGTAGAGACCTCTTTAACGGGTGCCTCGACCGGCTCATCAAAATTAATAAACATTTTTAATTGATCTTGGAAAATTCTAGCTGAATAAGCTACAGCATCTTCTGCAGAAATAGAGCCATCTGTCTCTACTTCCATTGTAAGTTTATCGTAGTCAAGAGCTTTGCCTTCTCTAGCAGTACTAACCGAATAAGATACTTTCTTAACTGGACTATATAATGAGTCTATTGCTATCAAACCTAATGGTGGTTCCTCGGGTTTATTTAATTCAGCAGGTACATATCCTTTACCTGTATTAACATTCATTTCCATATGAAAACTAGTATTTTCATCTAAATTACAAATAACTAAGTCCGGATTCAAAATTTCTACATCTGCTACAGGAGTGATATCTGATGCTTTGATTTCCCCTGGTCCTTTTGCATCTAGAATAAGTTTTTTTGTTCCTTCTGATGAAGATTTCAAAGCTAAAGATTTAACATTTAAAACTATATCTGTAACATCTTCTCTTACCCCTTTGATTGATGTGAACTCGTGTAATACTCCATCAATTTGGATTGAGGTAACAGCAGCTCCTCTAATTGATGATAATAAAATTCTTCTTAAAGAATTACCTAATGTAAGTCCATAGCCTTTCTCAAGAGGTTCAGCAATAATTTTAACTTTTGATAAATCATCGCTCATTTGAACATCAATCTTTGATGGTTTAATAAGAGATTTCCAATTCTTTAAATTAACATTTTCTGTTTCCATTAAACTCTCCTTTTTTTTGGTGGTCTGGTGCCATTGTGTGGCATTGGTGTTGTATCTTTAATTGATAAAATTTTGAAACCCCTTGCTTGTAATGCTCTTAAAGCTGTTTCTCTTCCCGAGCCTGGACCCTTTACCTCTACAGATAAAGTCTTCATCCCAAATTCCAATGCTTTTGAGGCTGCTGCATCAGCGGCTATTTGAGCAGCATAGGGGGTAGATTTTCTTGATCCCTTGAAGCCTTTCTGTCCTGCCGATGCCCACGAAATAACATTTCCGTTAGTATCTGCAATAGAAATAATCGTATTATTAAAGGTTGATTGTACATAGGCAATTCCATTTAAAATATTCTTTTTTATTTTTTTCTTTTTTGAGTAAGAACTTTTTTTTACTTTTGTTGTAGTTTTTTCAATTTTCTGGTCTTGTTTTTCAACCTTATCAACTTTTGACATAATTATTTTTTTAATGGAGTTAGTTTTTTGCCGGCAATTGCAATTGCCTTACCTTTTCTGGTTCTAGCATTACATCTAGTTCTTTGACCTCTTACAGGTAATTTTTTTCTATGTCTTGATCCTCTGTAACAAGCAAGATCAATTAACCTTTTTATACTTAATGAATAATCTCTTCTTAAATCTCCCTCTACTTTTAAATTTTGATCTATATATTCCCTAATCTTCAAAATTTCCTCATCAGTTAATTGATTAACTCTTTTTTCCTTTGGAATTTTTAAAGATAAACAGATTTGAGAAGAGAATTTGTTGCCAATACCATATATATATGTAAGTCCTACCTGTACAAGTTTGTTTTGTGGAATATTTATACCTGCAATACGAGCCATATATTTTGAGATAATTTTTAGCCTTTTATATAAGAAGATCTTTCAAAGTCAACGTCTTAAACATTGATAAAACTGTCAATTTTGGCAGTAATTTCCTCAATTTTAGAACTACCATCTATTTCATGAAAATTAGGATTTTCAGAGTAGAAACTCAAAATAGGTTTGGTAGTTTCCATGTAAGTATCATATCTTTTTATAAAGGTTTTTAAATCATCATCCGATCTTTTTTCTAAAATTTTTCTTTTTTCAATTCTTTTTAAAATTGTATCTTTATTTACATTTAGAAAAAAAATAAAATCTATTCTTTGATTACTTTTTATTAATAATGCGTCCAAATTTTTAGCTTGCTCTAATGATCTGGGGTATCCATCAAATATCAATTTATCTTTTTTTTTAGGGTCAAATAATACATTTTTAATTAATGTATTTACTATTTCATCACTCACAAACTTTCCATCATCCATATCATTAACAATTCTTTTTCCAATTTCAGTATTTTTTTGAATTTCTTCTCTAAGCATGTCACCTGTTGATATTTGATGATTACCTAATTTTTTTACTAAGTATTTTGCTTGAGTACCTTTACCAGCTCCAGGAGGTCCAAATAAAATAAGATTCACTTTTTTATAATTTATTTTCCAAATTTAGTTTTCTTAATCAATTGTTCGTATTGTGAACTCATAAGTCTGGTTTGGATTTGTGTAACAGTATCGATAGCAACAACAACAACAATTAAGACTGATGTTCCACCTAAATAAAATGGAATTGGATAATTTGCAATTAAAAATTCGGGCATTAAACACACCAAAGTTAAATATAATGCTCCAATAGTAGTTAATTTAGTTAAAATATTTTCAATATAAATTGCTGTACTTTCTCCTGGTCTTATGCCTGGAATAAATCCCCCATACTTTCTCAAATTATCTGCTGTTTCCGTAGGATTAAATGTTATTGATGTATAAAAAAATGTAAAAAATATTATACCTGATGCAAATAACAACATATAAAGTGGTTGACCCTGAGTAAAATAAGAACTTAAATTTAAAAAGGTATCACTTTCTGAAACATTAAAATTTGAAAATGTTACTGGTAATAATAATAGAGCTGAAGCAAAAATTGCAGGAATAACTCCTGCTTGATTAATCTTTAAAGGTAAATGTGAAGACTCACCACCATACATTTTATTACCCATTTGTCTTTTTGGATAATTGATTAAGATTTTTCTCAACGCTCTTTCCATGAACACAATAAATAATATAGTCAGTATTAATAAAACAAATATTGCAATGATCATTAAAGTGGATATTGCGCCTGTTCTACCTAACTCAAATGTTGTAACAAGTGCTCTTGGAATTTCTGCAACTATGCCAGCGAAAATTATTAAAGAAATTCCATTTCCTATTCCTCTCTGTGTTATTTGTTCTCCTAACCACATCAAAAAAATTGTACCCGCAACAATAGTTGTTACTGTGGAAATTTTAAAGAAAAGACCAGGATTAATTACTAAATTTGCTGAAGACTCTAAACCAACAGATAGTCCATATCCTTGTACTGTAGCAAGTAATACAGTCCCATATCTGGTTATTTGAGTTATTTTGGCTCGTCCTATCTCCCCTTGTGCTTTAAGATTTTTGAAATAGTCAGACACACCAGTAAGTAATTGAACAATAATCGAAGAGGATATATATGGCATAATACCTAAGGCAAAAATTGCCATTCTACTTACTGCACCTCCAGCAAAAACATTAAACATACCTAATAATCCTTTTTGATTTCCCTCCATTAATATTTTAAGTTGTTCAGGATCTATACCTGGTAATGGAACAAATGTACCAAATCTATAGACTGCTAAAATTGCTATAGTAAATATTACTCTGTTTCTTAGATCAGTACTTGATGATGATGAACTCATTTTATTAAGAAATTATTTTTTTAATTGTATAGATCCGCCAATTTTTTCAAGCTTTTCCGACGCCGATTTTGATGCCAAATCTGCTTCAATATTAATTTTATTTTTAATTTCACCTGTGCCTAAAATTTTTAGTTTTGAGGAGTTCTTATTTATTAATCTTAATTTTTTTAACAAAGAGGAATTTAAAACAACGTTTGTATCAATCTTTTTATTATCTATAAATGACTGAATTTTATCTAAATTCAAAATCGCGATGTCTCTTCTTTTAATTGGATTAAAACCTCTCTTCGGAAGTCTTCGATAGAGTGGCATCTGACCACCCTCAAAACTTTTTATTGCAACCCCTGACCTGGATTTTTGACCCTTTACACCTCGTCCAGAAGTTTTTCCTTTACCAGATCCAATTCCCCTTCCAACTCTTATCTTTGATTTATTAATCTTTAATCTATTGTTTAATTCTATCATTATCCTCTTTTTTC
>QCAD01000002.1 GCA_003282055.1 Pelagibacteraceae bacterium AG-339-N18 | reverse complement strand
TTTTTAAATGAAATTTATTTACATCATTTCCAATGTGATTTTTATGTAAAAATGATTTGTCTTCTATGGAAAGACTCTGAATTTTTATATTTTTTTCTAATTTTTTTTTTACGATTGCAATTAATTCATTTATATTCATATATAATATTTATATCATGAAAAATATTTGTGACTGGAACAATTGTTCAAAAATTGGTGAATATAAAGCACCAGTTGAAAAAGATAATAGTAAGAAATATCGATTACTTTGCTTAGACCATGTTAAAGAATTTAATAAAAATTGGAATTACTTTTCGGGGATGAATGATGATCAAGTAATAGATTTTTTAAAATCAGATATGGTTTGGCACAAACCGACCCAGAGCTTTAGCTCTTCAGATAATTTTTTTAAAGTTTTATGGAACAATACCTTGAAAGACGAATTCGACAAAGAAAAATTAAAAAGCGATTTTAATCACATGGGACAATTTAGATATAATCACAAAGATATTAAGGCATTTGAAATTTTAGGTATTTCAGTAGGATCAGGATGGGGCAAAATTTATGACAAATTTAAAATACTTGTTAAAAAATTTCACCCTGATATGAATTCTGGTAATAAAAAATTTGAAGAAAAACTTAAATCAATCACGTTGGCATACACTCAACTAAAAAATACATATAGAGAAAAAAATTGATACCAAATATTAATAATCAACCTGATATTAAACTCTCTATTAAACAAACTTTTGGAATTGAGTCTAATATGGAGGTAGATGCATTTTCAAAAAAAGGTGAACATGTCCCTGAAATAGATAAAAATTATAAATTTGATAAAGATACAACTCTCGCTGTTATTTCTGGTTTTGCTTTCAATAAAAGAGTATTAGTTCAAGGTTATCATGGCACAGGAAAGTCGACTCATATAGAGCAAATTGCAGCGAGACTAAACTGGCCTTGTATAAGAATTAATTTAGATAGTCATGTTAGTCGAATAGATTTGATAGGCAAAGATGCAATAGTTCTGAAAGATGGAAAACAAGTTACTCAATTTAATGAGGGTATACTGCCATGGTCTATTCAAAATCCAGTTGCTTTAGTTTTTGATGAATATGACGCTGGGAGACCTGATGTTATGTTCGTTATTCAGAGGGTTCTTGAGTCAGAGGGTAGTTTTACATTACTTGATAAAAATAAAGTTATTAGACAAAACAAGTTTTTTAGATTATTCGCAACATCTAATACAATTGGTTTAGGTGACACAACGGGTCTTTATCATGGAACTCAACAGATCAACCAAGGACAAATGGATCGATGGAATATTGTTACAACCTTAAACTATTTAAGTCTTGATAGAGAAATGGAAATTATTCTAGCTAAAAATAAGGAACTTAACAATACACAAGGTAAGGAAATAGTTTCTAATATGATTAAAGTTGCTTCATTAACAAGAAAAGGATTTACAGCAGGTGACATATCAACAGTGATGAGTCCTAGAACAGTGCTTCACTGGGCCGAAAATGCTGAAATTTTTAAAGATACTGGTTATGCTTTTAGAGTAACATTTCTTAATAAATGCGATGACATTGAAAAAAATATAATTGCTGAATATTATCAAAGATGCTTTGGTGTGGAATTGCCTGAGTCTTTAGCTAATGTTCAAATTTAATGAACAACAAGTCGGATAATTTAAAAGAAAAGCTCAAACAAGCTCTATCATCAACTGCAAGAGTTATTTCAGAAGACTTTGATAATTTTAAAAAAAAGAATAATAATATAAGTTCTAAAAATTTTAATTTTTCAGATTTAGACAATTTAAGTACAAAAGACGATTTTATAAAAGCAAGAGCTGAATCAGACTCAAATGCTTTAAAAAAAAAATTTTCAGACGAACTAATATTTAAAAAAAACTCACCTACTAGTTCTTCTTGTAAATCTCTATATACAATAACTGAAAAAATACGATACGAAAAGTTGGGGTCAAAAATGCTAAAGGGAATTCAAAAAAATTTAACAGAAAATTATGATAAAATGATTGGTCTCAAAAAAATAGACCAAATTAAATCAAAAGAAGATGTCCCAATACTTGAAGCTTTTGAATTATATATGTTAAAAAATTTTCATAATATCAAGCTTAATTCTACCACTGTAAAAATGCTCAATGTTTGGGAAAAGGATTTTGATAAATCTATTTTTAAACATATTGAATTTTTGAAAAAAAATTTATCAGATCAGAACACTTATAGTGCTCATTTTTCAAAGATTTTAGAAGAAATGGATATTTTTGAACCTGATGATAATAAAAATCACAATGAAGAAAATCAAGAAGATAATCAGGATAATCCGTCTAATGAAAATGATGACAGTCACAGTCAGGATAAAACTGATCGCGATCAACACGTAGAAACTGAAGAAAGTTTAGACTCAGAATATGATATAGATCAATATAAGTTAGACGAAAAGTTAATGGAGTCTGACTCAGAAAAAGAAAGCTCTGAACAAATATTGCAAAAGAAAAACCTAAAAGATTTAAATATTGAGTACAAAGTTTTTTCAACAAAATTTGATGAAATTATTAAAGCTGAGAATTTAGAAAATGTAGATGAAGCAAATAAACTTAGAAAAGCATTAGATCAACAGCTAATAGGTTTTCAAGATATAATTACAAAGTTAGCAAATAAACTTCAAAGACAGCTGCTTGCTAAACAAAGTAGAGCATGGGAGTTTGATTTGGAGGAAGGATTACTTGATAGTTCCAAGTTACCAAGAATTATAATGGATCCCTATAATTCACTTTCTTTTAAAAAAGAAAAAGATTTAGATTTTAAAGATACTATAGTTACTTTATTGATTGATAATTCAGGTTCGATGAGAGGTAGACCAATTACAATTGCAGCTATTTGCGCAGATATACTATCTAGAACCCTTGAACGATGCTCAGTTAAAGTTGAAATATTAGGGTTTACAACAAAAAATTGGAAAGGCGGCCAAAGCAGAGAACTATGGAATAGAGAGGGTAAACCAAAAACACCAGGTAGATTAAATGACTTGAGACACATCATTTACAAAGGAGCTGATATTCATTGGAGACAGGTGAAAAATAATCTTGGATTAATGTTAAAAGAAGGATTGCTTAAAGAAAATATAGATGGAGAGGCTATATCTTGGGCTTTTAGTAGAATTAAAAAAAGAAAGGAAGAAAGAAAGATTCTAATGGTTATTTCTGATGGTGCCCCTGTTGATGATTCAACACTATCAGTCAATTCTGGAGATTTTTTAGAAAAGCATTTAAAAAAAATGGTTAAGTTTATTGAGGATAAATCTGAAATTGAAATTTTAGCTATTGGGATAGGACATGATGTCTCTAGATATTATAATAGAGCAATAAAGATCTCGGATGTTAACGAATTAGGTGATGTAATGATTTCACAACTCAGTAAATTATTTGAAAAAAATAAAACAAAATTAAATTAAATTTTAGATAAGTCTTTGTTTCTCCACTTAATATTCACCTCAGCACCCGATCTTGTTTTTGAGTTTTGACAATTCAAAACTGCGAAATTTTTTTCAAGTAAAGTTTTTCCAATAAATATACCTAAACCAAGACCTATATGATCTTTTTTTTTTTCAGCCAATGATCTCAAATAAGGTTCACCAATTTTTGATAAAATCTCACTAGGATAACCTTCACCATCGTCTTCAATTAATATTTCACTATAATCATTATTACTTTTTAATGATATAAATATTTTGTTTTTCGCAAACTTATTTGCGTTTCCAATAAAATTTCTTAAACCATAAATAATTTCTATAGATTTAGGAATTTTTTTTTGGTTTGAGTATTGATCAAAATTTAAGATAAATTTTTTATTACTTGTCTCTTTAAACGAATTAACTATTTGATTAATATATTCTTTTAAATTCAAGTCTTCGTCAATAAAATCATCTTTTTCTACGGGATTTATTGATAATTTTTTTAGTATTTGATTACATCTTTCAACCTGACTTGATAACAATTCTATATCTTGATTCAAATCTTTTTGATCTTTTAATTGTTCTTTAAGTTCTTGTGTAATAATTTTAATTGTAGATAAAGGGGTCCCTAAAGAATGAGCTGCTGCTGCTGCTTGTCCGCCTAAAGATAACATTTCATGTTCTTGTGCCATTACTTTTTCCATTTTACTTAAAGCCTCTTTTCTTTTTCTAGATTCTGTACCAAATACAATGGCAAAATAATTTAAAAAAATTAAGGCAATTATTAAAGCAACTGGTATTGAATAATAATAATATGGATCAACATTAAAATTAATATTTAATGGCGAAGGTAAATCCTCAGAATAAAATGTTAAAAAAACAATCATGAATATAGTTGTAATTACGAGCAGTAAATTTGTTCTAAAACCTAAATTAGATGAAGCAAATACGCTTGGTATTAATAAAAAAACTACAAATGGATTTGTTATCCCGCCTGTCAAATAAATTAAAATCCCTAACTGAAAAATATCAATTATCAAAAAAATTAATGAGAAACCATCAGAGAGTTGTGTTCTATTGTATACAAAAATTAAAAAAAAATTACTAAGAATTCCAATAAGTATTACAAAGTTTGCTAATACAAAATTAAACTCAAAGTTGAAATAAAAATAAACAATATTAACTGAAAATAGTTGACCAATAATTCCAATCCATCTTAAAGTAATATAGGTCGATTTTTTGAGTGTATGAAATTTCGAAGTTTCAAAAAACTTCATCATTTAGATATCTAAATTTTGAACATTTATTGCATTAGAAATAATAAAATCTTTACGTAAAGTCACATCATTACCCATCAGTGTATGAATTAAATCCTGATCTTTTTGGGAATTTTTTGAGTATTGCACTCGTAGTAAATTTCTTGTCTCTGGATTTAAGGTTGTGCTCCAAAGCTCTTCAGGATTCATCTCTCCTAGACCCTTAAATCTTTGAATACTCATTTTTGATTTTTCAATTTCTAATATCTTTAAAAACTCTTTTGATTTTTTTTTAATTTTTTTTAACTCTTTGTTGTTATCAATAATAAAATTTTCTAATTCTTCTTCGTCCTTTATATAAATTCCTTTTGACCCTTTGTTAATTTTAAATAATGGTGGTTGTGCTAAGTAAACATAACCATTCTCTATAAGTTTGTTAAATGGTTTGTTATTGAAGAAAGTCAATAACAAAGCTCTTATATGAGAACCATCAACATCAGCATCAGTCATAATGATTATTTTTCCGTATCTTAAATCTTTTAAATCAATCTCATTAACTTTTGGATCAAGTCCTAACGCATTTATTAAAGTAACTATTTCATTTGATGATATCATTTTAGATAATGCTTTAGTTCTTTGATCAGCACCATTCTGACTACCATTTTTTTTTACAGTTAAATCCTCGACATAGGTATTTAGGATTTTCCCTCGTAAAGGTAATACAGCTTGATTAGCTCTATTTCTGCCTTGTTTAGCTGACCCTCCAGCTGAATCTCCCTCAACAATAAACAATTCTGTTCCGTCTTGCTTTCCTATTTGACAATCAGCTAATTTGCCTGGAAGACCGCTTAACTCAATTGCACCTTTTCTTCTTACATTTTCTCTTGCCTTTCTCGCAACATCTCTAGCTATCGCAGCTTGAATAACTTTAGCTAAAATTATTTTCGCTATAGATGGATTTTGGTCAAACCAAATGGATAGTTTTTCATTTATTAAAGTTTCAACTATCATTCTCACCTCTGAAGAGACCAGTTTATCTTTTGTTTGTGATGAAAATTTAGGGTCTGGTATTTTTGTCGATAAAACGCATGTTAAGCCTTCTTTGATGTCGTCCCCAGAAATAGTTAACTTATTTTTTTTTAATAAATTGTTTTCATATGCATATTTATTAATTACCCTTGTTAAAGCACTTCTAAAACCTAGCAAATGTGTACCTCCGTCTTTTTGATAGATATTATTTGTGTAAGGATAAATATCCTCGGAATACGATCCGTTCCATTTTAAAGAACATTCAATTTCAATATTCTCTTTCTTTCCCTCAATATAGATTGGTTTTTTGAATAAATCGTTACCATTTTTATTTTGTAATTTTTCTCTTTTTTCATCTAAAAATTCTACAAATTCTATCACACCACCCTCATACCTAAATTCATTCTTTTTTTCGCTCGCTTGACTCCCATCAATAAATTTAATTTTTATACCTTTGTTTAAGAATGCTAATTCTCTCATCCTTTTAATAAGAATACTTCCACTAAATTTTGTAGAAGAAAAAATTTGTTTTGATGGTAAGAATGTAATTTGAGTCCCTGTAATATTTGATTTTCCAACCGCTTTTAGAGGAGATTTAGCTTCTCCATTTCTAAATTCAATAAAATATTTTTTTCCGTCTCTGTTAATTTCTAACTTTAAACTTTCAGATAATGCATTTACTACTGAAACACCAACTCCATGTAACCCTCCTGATACTTTATAAGAATCGTGATCAAATTTTCCACCAGCGTGAAGCTGAGTCATTATAACCTCCGCAGCAGATTTTTTTTCTCCTTTGTGAATGTCAACTGGTATACCTCTGCCATCATCACTTACTGTTATAGTGCCATCTTTATTTATTCTAACATTGATATTTTTACAAAAACCTGCGAGAGCCTCATCAATAGAATTATCTACAACTTCATAAACCATATGATGAAGTCCTGTGCCATCGTCAGTATCACCAATGTACATTCCTGGTCTCTTTCTAACCGCTTCGAGACCTTTTAATACTTTGATGGAATCTGCTTGATAATTGTTTTTATTTGTCATTTTTTTTAAATATTGGAAAAAAAAAGTATATCATTTTTTTTTAATAATTGTTTATTTATAATCAGTTTAATAAGCAAAATTGGGCAAAAAAGATGATCTAATGAAAGGTTTTTCGAACAGAAAAATGGCGGAGAGAATGGGATTCGAACCCATGAAAGAGTTTCCCCTTTACACGCTTTCCAAGCGTGCGCCTTCAACCACTCGGCCACCTCTCCATATCATAAAATAAATTTTTTATAAAATTGATAATTATCATGTAGATATTTTGGAAAAGTTTGATCCAAATCAATTTTCTTATACTGATGACCTCTATCAAATAAATCAATTTTTTTATCAATTTTTGATTTTATTATATCAATATCAGAATATTCCCTACCACTAAATTCTGTATGAGCAAATGTTTTAAGTTTAAGAGATATTTCAGTAGGCTCCATAATATTATTAAAGTGCCAGCCAGCATTTTGAAAAATTTGAATACTTTTTTCCTTATCTAGCCGTAATAAATTGTAATTAAGATTTTTTGATTTAATTTTTTGACGCATAAAATCTATTGATTTTAAATTTTTTTTCTTACAAACTCTTGTGCCTTCCCAAGGTGTTTCATGAGGATTGTAAAGATTAAATTTATAATTATAACATTTTTGATAAAAGACACCATATTTCTCGACTAAATTAAAATTTTTGAACATTTTAGGATTTGGAATTTCATCAGGATCTGAAAAAAAAATATAGTCGTTAGGTTGTGCAAAAACCAAATTTTCTAAAATATATTCTCTCTGAATAGCCTGATTTTTCCATATATCGATGCTGTTGGGAAATGGTTTGTCTAGAGTTATGTATTTAATTTTTTTTGAATCGTAATCCCTTGCGTTAAAATTTAATCTTTTACGATTGTTTTTATGATCATAATTGGATTCACATATAACAAAATAGTCAACATATTCTTTAAGAATATTGTACCTAAGATTAAACATAAAATTATTATCAAAGAAAGTAACACAATCAATTAATTTATTTTTAATCATTTAGCCACTTATCTAAAATTTTACTACTTGTTAAAATTTCTTTTTTCTTGGTACCGGGAAAACTAGCCTCTTTTTTATTATATAAAATATCACGACTTATTTCATCAATTTCCCTAGAGTAAATATTTTTATTATTTTTTATTCTAAATATTTTCCTTTTTTTATTGTTTAAAATAATTTCTCCTTCGTTTGGATCCCAAGTATTAGAAATCAAAATTTTACCCTTCTTACCATAAATGGTAGTAGAATTTCCAATATTTCTCAAAAAAGATGCGGTAATTTTTGCTTCTAATTTTTTATTGATAATTAATTTTACAGAACTCTCTATATCAATATCTTCAATTTTTTTTTTTTTATTTTCAGACAAAACAAATTTTTCAATATTCACTTCTTTTATAAGAGATGCAATAAGTAAGCTCATTGAAACAGTATAAGAGCCCAGGTCTAATATAGCACCTCCACCTAAGTTTTTAGAAAAGATTCTTTTTTTTTTGTTAAATTTACTTGAGCTAAATAATCCAAAAAATCGTTTTTTGTTCAATAAATCTTTTCCAAAAGAGGACTCAATGGAAGTAATTTTCCCAATTTCATTATTTTTTAACAGTTCAATTAATTTTATAATTTGTGGATGATATCTAAACATGAAACCTTCCCCTAAGAAAAGGTTGTTAAAATTTGGATGATTGAAAATTTTTTTTGCATCTCTAGTGTTTATAAATGCAGGTTTTTCAACCAGGATATGCTTTTTAAAATCTAAAGATCTATTTACCCACTCAAAGTGAAGGCTATTTGGTAAAGCAATGTAAACTATGTCTATTTTATTATTCTTTAGCAATTTTTCATAATCATTGTAATAATTATCAATATCAATAATTAAATTCTGCTTAAATTTTGATAATTTATTTTGTGATCTACTAGCAATTGCTATTAACTTTGCATTTTTTGTATTATAAAAAGATTTTGCAAACTCATGAGCCACATTTCCAAGTCCGATAATTCCCCATTTTATTACTTCGCTCATAATTTAACTATCCTGTATCATAAATGATTAGGAAGAAAATAAAATCATATTATAAAAATTTAAGATCGAAAATTTTTAAACATATTCATGGTAAAATTAAGATAAAAAAAAATTTATCTTCAATGGTTGAAATATCAGAAATTACTAATCCAAAAATTAGGAGTTTTGAAAACAAAAAATATAAATTCTATGTTGTCAAAAACGCAAGGATATTTACCGATAATAACGAGAATGTTGCAGTTATAAAAGATAATTTTCTGCTACCAAAATTATCTTTTCAACAAGTGAATGGAAAATTAACTAGCGTAAAATATAATTCAGTTTTAAAAAAAGGAATAACTTCTTTTATAAAAAGATTCTCTGGGACTGTTTTGAATTTATCTCAGGGAGGAAGTGGAAATAATTATTTTCATTTCATTTTTGATATAGTGCCTAGAATATATATTTCTCAGAAAATAATTAAGCAAAAAATAGACCTTTATTATGTTTCTAGTCCTCAAAAGTGGCAAATCAAAATATTTGAAATTTTAGGTATTTCAAAAAAGAAGTTAATCGATAGTTCAAAATTTAAACATATTTTTGCTGATAGAATAATATGCATCGAACATCCTTGGTACAACCAAGGCTATTTTCAAAATGAAGTCGAAAAAATACCTAAATGGATAATATTTATAAATAGAAAAATTTTTTTAAAAGGATCAAAAAATTTTAAAAGTCCTAAAAGAATTTTTTTGGATCGATCAACCTCTAAGTTTAATCATTGCAAAATATTTGATCAATTTAAATTAAATAAGTTTATAAGAAAAAAAGATTTTAGTATTTACTCACCAGAAATTCTATCTCAAGAAAAGCAGATTTCTCTTTTTAAAAATGCCTCTATCATTTTAGGTGCACATGGAGCAGCACTTACTAATATAATATTTTGTAAACCAGGTACAAAAGTTATCGAGATAATACCCTCAGATCACCCAAATAAAAAATGTGAAAGAATTAGTAAAATTTTAAATCTTAAATATTTCAGAGTAAAAACAGTGCCAGATAATACTGATAAAAATTTTCCTTATAGAATTCATTTACTAAAAAATCATTTTAGGGTAATTGATAAAACTATTAATCTTTAGAAATTTTTAGTACTCCAATAAAAGCTTCTTGTGGGATTTCTACTCTCCCAAACTGTTTTGACCTGGATTTACCTTTTTTTTGTTTTTCTAATAACTTTCTTTTTCTGTCAGTTGCTCCGCCACCGTGTATTTTAGTTAAAACATCTTTTTTAAAACCTTTTATCGTTTCTCGTGCAATAATTTTTCCGCCTATAGCAGCCTGAACAGGTATCATAAAGTTGTGTCTTGGTATCAAATCTTTTAGTTTCTCGCATACCTCTCGTCCAGTTTTTTGGGCAAAATTTTTATGTATCATCATTGCAAGTGCATCTACCGGCTCGCTATTAACCAATATTCCAAGTTTTACTAAATCACCTTCTCTGTGATCAATAATTTCATAATCAAAACTTGCGTATCCGCTAGTCATCGACTTTATTCTATCATTAAAATCGAAAACAACTTCGTTTAAAGGTAATTCATAATTTATAACTGCCCTATTCCCTGAATAGGACAAATTGGTTTGTACTCCTCTCTTATCCTGACATAGTTTTATCAATGACCCTAAAAATTCATCAGGGGTAATAATTGTAGCTTTTATCCATGGCTCTTCTATTGAATTTACAAATGTTGGATCTGGCAACATTGACGGGTTTTGAAGAGCAATACTTTTTCCACTATTCAGGTTGACTTTATAAACAACACCAGGTGTTGTAGTTAACAAGTTCACATCAAATTCTCTCTCTAATCGTTCAGTTATAATTTCTAAATGAAGCAAACCAAGAAACCCGCACCTAAATCCTAAACCTAAAGCTGAAGAAGACTCTGGTTCAAAAGAAAAACTTGAATCATTTAATTGCAGTTTGGCTAAACCATCTTTTAATTTTTGGTATTCAGAACTATCTACTGGGAATAAACCACAAAACACAACTGGTTTACTTGGTTTAAATCCAGGAAGTGGGTCTGATGATATTTTTGAAGCATCACAAATAGTGTCTCCAACTTTTGTATCTGATAAGATCTTAATCCCAGTTGTTATGAAACCAATTTCACCAGCGTTCAATTCCTCAATATTTTTAGCTTTTGGAGTAAATACTCCAACTCTCTCAACTATATAGTCTTGGTTAGTTGATACCATTTTAATCTTCATATTTTTAGTTAATTTCCCATTGATAACTCTAACTAAAATTACAACACCAAGATAAGTGTCATACCAGCTATCAACCAACAGGCATTTCAAATCTTTACTGTTCTCACCTTTTGGACCAGGAAGTTGGTTTATAATTTGTTCTAAAATTTCTGTAATACCCTCTCCTGTTTTTCCTGAGCATGGAACTGCATTTTCAGTATCGATACCGATTACATCCTCAATTTGTTTTTTGGTTCGATCTAAATCAGAAGCAGGTAAATCAATTTTATTTAATACTGGAATTATTTCGTGATTTATATCTAAAGCTTGATAAACATTTGCCAACGTTTGAGCTTCTACTCCTTGAGTGCTATCAACAATTAATATCGATCCCTCACAAGCATATAATGATCTACTTACTTCATAACTAAAATCAACATGACCTGGTGTATCAATTATATTTAAAATATAATTTTTACCATTTTTCGCTTTATAATTTAATTTTACAGTTTGAGCCTTAATGGTGATGCCTCTTTCTCTTTCAATATCCATAGAGTCTAGAACTTGATCTTTCATCTCTCTCTCACTTAAACCACCACATTTGTGAATGATTCTATCTGCTATTGTCGATTTACCATGATCGATATGTGCAATGATTGCAAAATTTCTAATATTATCAATAGTGCTCATTTAAATTTTAAGATCGAATCTTAGCACCAGTTTTAGTTTCAACAGTTTTGATTATCAGATTATTAATGTTTTCCAAATCGATATCTTTCAATGTTTTTTCGGGTGACTGAATTGTAACGCTAATCGCTATAGATTTTTGATTTTCAGGAATGTTTTCACCTTCATAAACATCAAACACTTTAATGTTACTTATTAAATTTTTATTCACACTTGAGATGGCTGCTATTAAATCTTGTACTTCAACATCTTTGTTTACTAAAAATGCAAAATCTCTTTCTGATTTTTGATAGTCTGAAACACTAAATTTCATTTTTTGGTCATTCAAAGTTTTTTTGGATAATTTTAGGTTATCTAAAAAAATTTCAAAACCCATTAAAGACTCTGTTTTCATATCAATTTTTTTCAAAATATTAGGGTGTATTTCTCCAAAGTATGCAGCAACTTGACTTTGTTCTTTACTTATAAATAATCTCCCAGACTTTCCGGGGTGATAATAATTTGGTGTTTCATTATCTACAAAAAAATTTTCAGGATTATACCCTGCCTCAACTAAGGTTTGGACTACATCTCTTTTAACGTCAAACAAATCTATATTTCTATCTTTTTCAATCCAAGATAACCTATTTTTTTTTCCTGCTGATAGACCACAAACCACAGTACTCTGTTCTCCAGGATTTGATCCATGAAATATAGGACCTATTTCAAATATTGATAAATCTTTAAAACCCCTATCAAGATTTTTGTTCATATACATAATTAAATTTGAAAATATGGAATTTCTTAAAACACCTAATTCAGAACTAATAGGATTTATAATTTTTATCTCTTTTTTTGTGTCCTTAAAATAATCATTGTAATTTGCATCTGTAAAAGACCATGTGATTGTCTCTAAATAACCTTTTGATGCAACTGATCTTTGTAAAAAATGAAATAGTTTCTGAGATTTATTTAAAGTAGATTTTTTTCTCTCTTTTACTGGGTCTATGTACTTTATCTTGTCATAACCACTTATTCTTACTAATTCCTCAATAATATCCACCTCCTGTAAAATATCTGGTCTCCATGATGGCACAGTCAATTTTAAATTCTTTTTATCTTTTTTTACTTTAAAACCAAGATCCTCCAAAATTTTAATCATTTTTTTTGATGAAATTTTAAAACCTGTTATTTTTGTAAATAAATTTAATCCAAATGTAATCTTTTTATTCTTAAAAGTTTTAATTTTTTTAACATCTATTTTACTAGTTTCACCACCACAAATTTCTTTTATTAATTTTGCAGCTTTATTCAAACCATGTTCGATTGATAATGGATCAATGCCTCTTTCGAATCTATACTTTGCATCTGTATCAAGGTTTAATTTTTTTGCTGTTTTTCTTATAGATCTTGGCTCAAAATATGCAGACTCCAGTAATATATTTTTTGTATCAAACTCTGTACCAGATCTTGTTCCACCTATAATCCCACCTAATCCTAGTACACCTTTACTATCACTTATAACACACATTCCACTTTCTAATTTATAATTTTTATTATCAAGGGCTGTAAATTCTTCTCCAGATTTAGAGTTTCGAACGATTAAACCTTTTTCAATCTTGTCTGCATCATATGCATGTAATGGACGATTTATATCAAGCATAACATAGTTTGTGATGTCAACAATTGCTGAAATTGGTTTTTGGCCGACAGATATAAGTTTATCTTTAAGCCATTTGGGACTTTCGATATTTTTGACTTTTGTAATTAAACAACTACCAAAAGCAATACATCCCTGTCCTTTTTCTCTACTAATTTTTACTTTTAAACTTTGCTTAATTTTAGAATTAATTTTTTTTTCTTTTAAATTCAATAATTTTCCGAAACCTGATGCAGCGAGATCTCTGGCTATTCCTCTGAATCCAAGACAATCAGGTCTATTAGGTGTAATTGATAAATCAATAATCTTTGACTTTGATTTTGAAAAGAAGTTATCACCAACATTTTTTTCATTTTTTGATGGTAATTCTATTATTCCCGAACTTTTATCAGATAAATTTAATTCAGACTCTGAACAAAGCATTCCATAAGAAGTAACACCTCTTATTTTAGCAACTGATAATTCTATTTTAGTTTTAGGAATAATCGCACCAACAGGTGCATAAATAGTTATTAATCCCTCTTTCGCATTTTCAGCACCACATACAACTTTTTTAAGCTCTTTTTCTCCAACATCAATGTTGCAAACTTTAAGACGATCTGCATTAGGATGTTTTTCAATTTTAATAATTTTTGCTACTTTAAATAATTTGTTGTCAGCAGAGTTGGTTTCTACACTTTCTACCTCTAAACCTATATTAGTAAGTTGTTCTAAAAGATTTTTTTCTCTCAAATTAGTCTTTAAATGATCTTTTAACCAATCAATTGTTATTTTCATCGGCTTAAGCCTCTATAATTCATTGGTACATCTAAAGGATCAAACCCAAAATGATTTAACCATCTGTAATCACAATCAAAAAAAGCTCTTAAATCGTTAATCCCATATTTTAGCATTGCAAGTCTGTCAATTCCAATACCGAATGCATATCCCTGAAACTTTGTTGTGTCTACTTTTACATTCCTCAAAACATTTGGGTGAACCATACCGCATCCTAAAATCTCGAGCCATTGATCGCCTTCTCCTATTACTATTTTTCCATCTTTCATTTCATACCCAATATCGACTTCTGCAGATGGTTCTGTAAAAGGGAAATGACTTGGTCTAAATCTCATTTTAATTTTATCCACCTCAAAAAATTCTTTAATAAAATAATTCAAACATCCCTTTAGATGACCCATGTTGATATCTCTATCTATGTGAAGTCCTTCAACTTGATGGAACATTGGAGAATGTGTTTGATCACTATCTGATCTATATGTTCTTCCAGGTGCAATTATTTTAAATGGGGGTTTACCTTTCAACATAGTTCTTATTTGAACTGGAGAAGTATGAGTCCGCAATAGTTTCTGCTTTTTTTCATCAAGATAGAAAGTATCATGCATGTCTCTAGCTGGATGATTTTCAGGAGTATTTAAAGCTGTAAAATTATTATGTTCGTTTTCTACGTCTGGACCTTCCTCCACACTGAAGCCTATTTCAGAAAAAATAGATGATATTTCATCAATAGTTTGTGAGACTGGATGAATTTTTCCTCTAGTAAATGATCTTTCAGGTAAGGTTACGTCAATTTTTTCTTTTTCTAATCTTTTGTTAATTTCAGCACTCTCGAGTTCCTTTATTTTTAAACTAATTAAATTTTGTAATTCGTCCTTTATAATATTTAAGTCAGATGCAAATGTTTTTCTTTTTGTCACATCAATTGTTGCAATTTTTTTAAATTGTAATGGAATTAATCCATTTTTACCAAACAGATCTGATTTGATTTTATTTAACTCTGAAATATCCAGCTTATTTCCCAGTCTTGCGAGAGCTTCTTCTTTTATTTTTTTAAGATCTGACATTGTTACAGATTATTTCTTCAGAGAAATAAAACAATAGTGAAGATTAATTTAAAGCTGATTGAGCTTTTTGAACAATAGTTTTAAAGGCCTCTGGACTATCATAAGCTATCTCGGCTAGAATTTTTCTATCAATTTTTATTCCACATTTATTTAACCCATTAATAAACTTAGAATATGTCAAGCCCTCTGCTCTCACACCTGCATTTATTCTTTGTATCCATAGTGATTTAAAATCTCTTTTTTTATTTCTACGATCCCTGTAAGCATATTGCATAGCTTTCTCCATAGCTTGCTTTGCAACTCGGATAGTATTTTTTCTCCTGCCCCATTGACCTTTAACAGCTTTTAAGACTTTTTTGTGTTTTGCTCTACTAGTTACACCTCTTTTAACTCTTGCCATTTCAACCCCTTAAATTGTAAGGCATATATGACTTAACAATCTTGGTATCTTGTTTTGACATTATTGTAGTGCCTCTTAATTTTCTTATTTGAGAATTTGTTCTTTTAATCATTCCATGCCTCTTGCCAGCCTGGGCTGTTATAACTTTTCCTCTAGCTGATATTTTAAATCTTTTTTTTGCAGAGCTTTTAGTTTTTAATTTAGGCATGATTGGCGAGTTTATACAAAGAATGTTATTAATTTACAACTACTATTAAAGCTTATAAAGGCTGTATTACCATTATCATTTGTTTTCCATCAAACTTAGGGTGTAATTCCACCTTTCCAATTTCCTTCATATCTTCCTTAATCTTAGTCATTAGTTCGTTTCCTAAATGGGAGTGCTGAAGCTCTCGGCCTTTGAACCTTATTGTAAATTTTACTTTATCTCCTTTTGCAATAAATTTTTTTGCATTTTTAACTTTAAACTCATAATCGTGTATTTCTGTAACAGGTCTCATTTTAATTTCTTTTAAAGCAATAATCTTTTGTTTTTTTTTTGCAAGATTAGCTTTTTTTTGTGCATCATATTTGTACTTACCCATGTCCATAATTTTACAAACGGGAGGATTTGCATTTGGAGCAATTTCAATTAAATCTAGTCCTTGGTTTTTAGCCATCGATATGGCTTCATTTGTACTTATAACTCCAAGATTTTCTCCATCTCTGGTTATCACTTGAACTTCTGGAGATGAAATTCTATTATTTGATCTAGGTCCTCGATCTTTAGTTCTTCTCTGAAAATAATTTTGTTTAAAATCTGCCACTTAAATTGAAGATGCTTTATTCAAAGCAGAAAATGTTTTTAAAAATTTATTTAATTCCATATTTTCTTGTTTAATAGAGTCCATTCTTCTAATGGTTACTGAGTTACTGTCAACTTCTTTTTTACCACAAATTAATAAAATAGGTATTTTTGCAAGAGAATGTTCTCTTATTTTATAGTTCAAATTATGATTTTTTAAATCAACTATTGAACTCATCCCGGCTTCTTTAATTTTTTTGGAAACTTTACTTGCATATTCCTTAAAGTCTTCTGAGATTGGGATTACAACTGTTTGCAGTGGAGATATCCAAAATGGAAACTTCCCAGCATAATTTTCTATTAAAATTCCTATAAATCTTTCAAGTGATCCAAACAATGCTCTATGTAACATTACTGGAACTTTTTTTGTTCCATCTTTATCTACATATGAGGCACCTAACCTTCCAGGTAAATTAAAATCAACCTGTAAGGTTCCACATTGCCAATCTCTTCCAATAGCATCCCTTAAAACAAACTCAATTTTAGGTCCATAAAATGCACCCTCACCCTTATTAATCGTATATTCTAGTTTAGTAGCTTTGACTGCCTCTAATAAAGCTGCCTCTGCTTTGTCCCACACATTATCATCTCCGACTCTCAGCTCTGGTCTATCAGAATACTTGAGAATAACATCTTCAAAACCGAGATCTTTATAAATTTCTAAGATAAGATTAGTAACTATTAAACATTCTTTTGTAATTTGATCTTCAGTACAAAATATATGTGCATCATCTTGTGTAAACGCTCTTACTCTCAATAAACCATGAAGCGCGCCTGAAGGCTCATAACGATGTACCTTTCCAAACTCAGACATTTTTAATGGCAAATCTTTGTAGCTTTTAAGACCTTGATTAAAGACCTCTACACAACCTGGACAATTCATAGGTTTAATAGCAAATATCTTTTCATCTGGAGTAGTTGATGTATACATATTTGCTCCAAATTTTTCCCAATGGCCAGATTTTTCCCACAGACTTCTATCTAATACCTCTGGAGTATTTATCTCTTTATATCCAGCAATATCTTGTTTCATTTTCATATAATTAATTAATTTTTGAAACAGTGTCCAACCCTTTTCATGCCAAAAGACAGATCCTGGGCTCTCTTCTCTAAAATGAAATAGATCCATTTCTTTTCCAAGTTTTCTATGGTCCCTTTTTTCAGCTTCTTGAATTCTTTTTAAATAATCATCTAAATCTTTTTGTGATGCCCAACTAGTTCCATAAATTCTTTGTAACATTTCATTTTTAGAGTCTCCACGCCAATAAGCTCCTGCAACTTTAGTAAGTTTAAAAGCCTTGCCAATTTTTCCAGAAGAAACTAGGTGTGGACCTCTACATAAATCGTACCAAGTATCACCATGGTGATAAACAGTTAGCTCATCACTCTCTGGAATACTCTCTATTATTTCTGCTTTATACTTTTCACCAATTTTTTTGAAATGACTTATTGCTTTATCTCTTTTCCAAACTTCTCTTCTTGTTTTTACATCTTTATCAATTATTTCTGACATTTTTTTTTCTATTTTATCTAGATCATCTTCTGTAAAAGGTTCTTTACGAGCAAAATCATAAAAAAAACCATTTTCTATTACAGGTCCTATAGTTACTTGTGTACCAGGGTATAATTCTTGCACGGCCATCGCCATTATATGAGCAGTATCATGTCTTATAACCTCAAGACCCTCGGGATCTTTTGCAGTAAAAATTTTTACTGAACAATCTTTTTTAACTGAAAAATATAAATCTTTAAACTCACCGTCGACACTCATTATCAATGCTTGTTTTAATAATGACTTACTTATTTTTTCTGCAATATCTAAGCCTGTGACTTCTTTGGGAAATTCAATATTTTTTCCATCTGGTAATGTAATTATAGGCATTTAGTTTAATAATCTTTTATACTCTGAATATGTAGAAAAACACATTTTTTCAACATTAAATTTTTTAATTATATTATCTCTTCCTTTTTTGCCCATAAGATTTATAGATGTTTCGTCCATCGTTAATCCACGAATTATTTTTTTACTTAAAGACTCTGCGTCCCCTGATTTAAATAAAAGGCCTGTTTTTTCATCATTAATCGTCTCATTAGATCCTCCAATATTACTAGCGATGATTAATTTTTCCATAGATTGTGCTTCTACTGCTACTCTTCCAAAAGCTTCTGGTTCTATCGAGGCAGATACAATTATATCAGAAACTTTATAAGCCAATGCCATATCCTCACAATGATCTATAAATTTGATTTGATTTGTTAAACGATATTGCTCAGTAAGACGAATTAATTTTTTTTTATATAGATCTCTACCTTGATCATTTCCGAGTATAACTGCATGAAAAGCTTCATAACCTAATTCGATTTTAGCAAGATTGATTGCCTCAATAAATAATTCTTGTCCTTTCCACGAAGTAAGCCTACCTGGCATCAAAATTATTTTTTTTTCATCAGTTATATTCCATTTTTTAAGTAAATTTTTTTCGTCATTTTCTAATTTTGTAGAAGAGTCAAAATAATCAACATTTATTCCCCTAAAAATAACTAAAAATTTTTTTTGGCTTGTCAAGAATTCAGAATAATTTTCTTTAATATGAGAAAAAATAAAATTTGATCCCGCGATTATCAAGTCAGATCTTACCATGACAGAATTATAAAATTTTTTAAGTTTGCCACTAAAATTATAGGTACCATGAAATGTAGTAACAAACTTTCTCTTTGTTAACTTTGTTGCAAACAAACAAGACCAAGCTGGTGCTCTACTTCTTGCATGAACAATCGAGATCTTAAAATATAAAATTATCCCAATTAATAAAATTGTATTAATTAAGATTAATAATGGATTTTTACTATGTACTGGAAGTCTAATTAATTTTACTTTTTTTTTATCAACGAATTTTGTTAATTCTCCTCCACTTGTCACTACAAAAGATTCACACCCATTTTCTGGTAAATAATGAGCAATATCATAACATCCGGTTTCTGCTCCTCCGTAACCTAGTTTTGGTATTACTTGCAGGACTTTTATATTAGACGACATACAGTTAGATTATATAATAATAGAGATAACTAATAAACTTTTATGAATAAATTCAATTACTTAAAAATAAATAAATATAAAAAAATCAGATATTTAAAATACAACCAAAGAAATACAACTTACATTGTTTTTCTGCACGGATTTATGTCTGATTTAGAGGGAAAAAAACCTAAAGCATTTTTAAATTTTGCAAAAAAAAATAAACTTAGTTTTTTAGCACTAGAATACTCTGGGCACGGTAAATCATCAGGTAAATTCACTAATGGAAATATCTCAAAATGGACTAAAGAAACAACTATGTTAATAAAAAAAGTTGTCGAGAAAAATAAAATCATTTTAGTCGGTTCAAGCATGGGTGCTTGGATCTCTTTAAATCAGTTTAAATTTTTTAAAAAACAAATAGTAGGGTTTTTAGGAATTGGCTCTGCGCCTCAATTTTTAGAGGGTTTAATGTGGAATAAATTTTCAAAAAAAACGAGAAAAGAAATAACAAAAAATAAAATAATCAACTTAAAGCATGGAAATTATGAATATCCAATCTCTTTACAACTAATTAAAGATGGCAGAAAAAATAAAGTATTTCATAAAAAAATTTATGAAAAATTAAAAGTTACTATGGTTCACGGACAAAAAGATGAGTCTGTCCCTGTCAGTTATTCAAAGAAAATTTTAAAAATTTTTGTTAATTCTAAAAAAAAATTAGTTATCATTAAAAAAGGTGATCACAGCTTATCTTCACCTAAATGGTTAAAAATATTAAAAAAAGAATTAAAAATAATTATTAACTAACTTCTTTTATCTTAGACTTTAATGTAATAGGATTTTTAAGCTTATTAATCATCTCTTTTGGACAAACCTGAACAAAATTTTTAATTTCAACTTCAAAATTTTCAAAAATATTTTTTGATATCAACGATCCTGTCTCCTTTGAATGTTCTAAAATTAATTCTTTTAAATGACTTGTCCAATAATCTGTTTCAACATTTTGCCAAATAACTGAGTCTGGATTAACTTTTTTTTCAAACTCATTAGATTTATCGTAGATAAATGCCATACCTCCGGTCATGCCAGCTGCAAAATTATCACCAACATTCCCTAAAATAACCACTGTTCCTCCAGTCATATACTCACAACCATTTGAGTCACAACCCTCAATAACTGTAGTTGCACCAGAATTTCTTACGGCAAATCTATCACCTGCTTGACCCGCAGCAAAAAGTTTACCTGAAGTAGCTCCATACAAAACTGTATTTCCAATGATTGTATTTTCATTTGAAACTAAATTACTTTCATCCGAAAGTTTTATTGAAATTGTGGCACCTGATAATCCTTTACCAACATAATCATTTGCATCACCTTTAAGATTTAATTTTAATCCTTTCGATGAAAAAGCACCAAAAGACTGACCCGCAGAGCCTTTGAAATTTAATGTTAGGAAATTTTCATCAAGTTTTTCGTAACCATACTTTTTGTAAAGATGATGTGAAATTCTTGTACCAACTGCCCTGTTTGTATTTTTGATAATAAATTCTCCCTCAACCTTTTCTGAATTATCTAAAGATTTTTCTATTTTAGGCCAAATTTCTTGATCTAATGTTTCAGGTACTTTGTTAATCTCCAATGACTCGCAAAATCTTTTATTGTTTCCTGGGTCTGCCTGAACAAATAATGGATTTAAATCCAAGTCATCTAGATTTGGTGACGCTTTATTAACTTGCATTAACAAATCAGTTCTTCCAATAACCTCATTTAAAGATTTAAAGCCTATTTCAGCTAAAATTTCTCTTACCTCTGAGGCTATAAAAGTGAATAGATTTACAACCTTATCTGGGGTACCAGAAAATTTTTCTCTTAATTTTTCATCTTGTGTGCAAACACCTACTGGACAAGTATTAGAGTGGCATTGTCGTACCATTATACATCCCATTGCCACCAGAGCGGTTGTTGCAACTCCATATTCTTCTGCCCCCATCATTGCAGCGATAACAACATCTCTCCCAGTTTTAATACCGCCGTCAGTTCTCAATGTAACTTTGTGTCTTAAATTGTTTAATGTTAAAACCTGATTAGCTTCAGTTAAGCCCATCTCCCAAGGTATTCCAACGTACTTTACGCTCGTTTGAGGAGTTGCACCTGTTCCTCCATTGTGTCCTGAAATTAAAATGATATCAGCTTTTGCTTTAGCAACACCTGCAGCAATGGTTCCAATTCCTGATGATGCAACTAACTTAACTCCAACTCTTGCCTTTGGATTTGTTTGCTTTAGATCATAAATAAGTTGTGCCAGATCCTCTATAGAGTAAATATCGTGATGCGGAGGTGGAGAAATTAGTGTTACTCCAGGTGTAGAATGTCTTAATCTTGCAATTTCCTTAGTTACTTTAAAGCCAGGTAATTGGCCACCTTCACCTGGTTTAGCGCCTTGGGCCATTTTAATTTCAATTTCATTACAATTATTTAAGTAATTTACAGTCACACCAAATCTAGCTGATGCGATTTGCTTAACTCTAGAATTTGCACTGTCCCCACTATCCATTACCTTAAATCTTTCTGCGTCTTCACCACCCTCACCACTACAGGAAGCTCCTTTAATTCTATTCATTCCAATAGCAAGTGTTTCATGTGCCTCCTTAGATAAGGCACCATGGGACATGCTCCCACTTCCAAATCTTTTTAATATTTTTTCTATTGGCTCAACTTCAGATATATTTATTGAGGGGCTTAATTTCTTTTTTCTAAAATCAATTAAATCTCTCAAATTAATTGGTGGTAAATTGTAAATACCTTCTGCATATTTTTTATAAGCATCATATGAATTTGAACCTACAGCGCTCTGTAATAAATGAATAAGCTTTCCTTGATATTGATGTGTTTCTCCATTTTTTCTATATCTATAAATACCTCCAATTGGTAATACAGTTTCAGTGCTTTCAAATGCTTCTTTATGAATTTCTCTTATTTTTTTTTCGATACCAACTAACCCAATACCTGAAATTTTTGATGTAACTCCAGGAAAATAATCATTTACAATTGTTCTACTTAATCCAACGGTTTCAAAATTACATCCACCTCTATAAGAGCTTAAAACAGAAATTCCCATTTTTGACATTATCTTTAACAAACCAGCATTAACCGAGTTGATATAACGTTGCACACACTCATCAAAACTAAATTGACCAAAAAGTTTTTTTTCATATCTCTGATATAAGCTATCAAAAGCTAAATATGGATTTACTGTTGTTGCTCCAACCCCGATTAATGTTGCAAACGAGTGTGTATCTATAGCCTCACCAGATTGAACATTGATAGAAACATAACCTCTTAATTTTTTTTTTACTAAAAATGTGTTTATAGCTCCAACACACAACAACATTGGCATTGGTAATCTTTCAGAGGAAAGATTTTTATCACTTAAAATTAATTGAGTAATACCTTGTCTAACAGCAATTTCAGATTCTTTTTGTATCCTGTTAATAGAGTCTGCTAAATTATCATCTTGCGAAAATGAGCAATCAATAGTTAATGAATTTTTACCAAAAAAATTAGTAAACTTATTAAATTGTGAATTTGATAGTATTGGGCTATTTAAAACATAAATATTCTCTTTGGTTAAAGTATCGAAATCAAGAATGTTACCTAAATTTCCAAATCTAGTTTTTAAACTCATTACTTTATTTTCTCTTAAAGAGTCAATTGGTGGGTTAGTTACTTGGCTAAAATTTTGTCTGAAAAAATGGTAAAGCGGTCTGTACTTGTCGGATAACACCGCTAAAGGAGTGTCATCTCCCATTGAACCTGTCGCTTCTTTTGCATCTTCTGCCATTGGATGTAAAATAAGCTCTAGATCCTCTAAACTTATTCCAAAAGTATATTGTCTTCTTCTTAAACTTTCGCCGTCAAAATTATGTTTTTCATTGGAGATTGGTAATTTTTCATCTAAATCAATTATTTGTGAATTGAAATGTTTAAATTCTTTAGCTAAATAATCTTTTATTTGACTATTAGTAAAAACTTTACCTTTTTCAATTCTCACTCCAATAATTTCACCAGGACCTAGTCTTCCCTTGGTTAAAATTTTTTTTTCATTTAAATTAATCATTCCTGTTTCTGAACCTGCAAAAATCATTTTATCTTTTGTAATGGCATATCTTAAAGGTCTAAGACCATTTCTGTCATTTGCTGCTATAACCCATTCATTATCAGTAGCAGCAATAGCAGCAGGTCCATCCCATGGTTCCATGGTACTATTTAAAAAATTAAATAATTGTTGATGACTTTTTGATAATGTCTTATTTTTTTTTGACCACGCATCAGGTACAAGCATCAATTTAGCTAGTGGTGCTGATTGTCCTGATTTATTTAGTAATTCAAATACATTATCTAAAGCTGCAGAGTCAGAAACGCCCTTTTGGATTACTGGTTTTAAATTTTCTATATCATCAAAAAGTGGGCTGCTCATTTCTTGTTCGTGAACTTTCATCCAGTTTTTATTTCCCTTATAAGTGTTTATTTCACCATTATGCGCTATAGCTCTAAATGGTTGGGCTAAACTCCAGCCTGGTGCGGTATTTGTTGAAAATCTTTGGTGAAAAATTGCATATCTTGAGATAAATCTTGCATCCCTAATATCCAGATAAAAGTCTGATAATGCCTCTGCTAAATATAGCCCCTTATAAATTATAGATTTTGAACTAATTGAACAAATGTAAAAGTTATTCAATGATGCATCAAAAGCTTTATTTTCGATTCTCTTTCTTGTTTCATAAATTTTTCTTTCTAATTTTTTATCTAACAAATTTGGATCATTAGATTTAAAAAGAACCTGTATAATTTCTGGCATAGTTTGAAGAGCTTTTTCTCCAAGAACCTTTGGATTAACTGGTACTTGTCGCCAACCATATATACTAAAATTATTTTTGCTTAGTTCACTTTCAACAATTGTTTTGCATCTCTCTTGTGCTGAATAGTCATTTCTAGGTAAAAAAATCATTCCTACACAAATTTCAGAGTTATCATAATCGTGTCCTGTGACTTGTATTTTTTCTATAAAAAAATCTTTTGGAATTTCAACATGTATTCCAGCTCCATCACCTGTTTTTCCATCTGCATCAACAGCGCCCCTATGCCAAACAGCTTTTAAAGCCTCAATTCCATACTCAACAATAGCTCTAGATTTTTTTCCTTCTGTAGACGCAATTAAGCCTACTCCACATGCATCATGTTCCATTTCTTTTGTATAAACAAAATTTTTCGTAAGTAACTCTAAATTTTTTTTATAATTTTTCATCATGCTACTTTTGTTTTATTTAGTTCCATATTTTCTAAATATGTTTTCATAGAAGAAGCCGCATCTCTTCCATCTTTAATTGCCCACACCACTAATGATGCACCTCTTACAATGTCTCCTGCAGCAAAAACACCTTTTAGATTTGTTTCCATCGTATTGAAGTCAGTTTTGATTGTTCCCCATTTTGTTACTTGTAGCTCTTGTGCATCAAATAATAATGGTAAATTTTCTGGATCAAATCCAAGAGCTTTGATTACCATATCGGCCTTTACTTCATATTCTGAACCATGTTTAATTTTTGGTTTTCTTCTTCCAGACTCATCTGGTTCGCCTAATTCAATTTGATTAACAATTAAATTTTGAATTTTATTTTTTCCTTTAAACTCTTTTGGACTTGAAAGCCAAACAAACTCAACACCCTCCTCCTCAGCATTTGCAACTTCTCTTGCAGATCCAGGCATATTTTCTTTATCTCGTCTATACAAACATTTTACGGACTTTGCTTTTTGTCTTACTGAAGTTCTTACACAGTCCATAGCTGTGTCACCACCACCAATTACCACAACATCTTTTCCCTCGGCATTTAAAATTCCTTTATCAAATAACTCTACTTTATCACCTAAGCCTTTTTTATTTGATGCTGTCAAAAATTCCATTGCCGGAAAAATATTACCTAAATCATTACCAGGTAATTCAACTTCTCTTGGTTTGTAAACACCGGTAGCAATTAAAATTGCATCATGTTTTTTTCGTAATTGTTCTAAAGTAGCGTCTTTGCCAACTTCAAAATTTTGTACAAATTTTATTCCGCCATCTTTTAATAGCTTTGTTCTTCGCTCAACTACATGTTTTTCAAGTTTGAAATTTGGAATACCATAAATCAATAATCCACCTGCACGGTCATAACGATCATAAACTGTTATTTTATATCCATTTTTTCTTAGCTGTTCAGCAGCTGCTAAACCTGCGGGACCGGCACCAATTATTCCAACACTTTGGTCTTTCTCATGTTTTAAAGAAATTGGTTTAACCCAACCTTGTTCCCAAGCTGTATCATTAATATATTTCTCAACCGAACCAATAGTTACTGTTCCATGACCTGATTGTTCAATAACACAATTACCTTCACACAATCTATCCTGAGGACAAATTCTTCCACATACCTCTGGCATATTGTTAGTGCTTTGAGATAATTCGTAGGCCTCTTTTAGTCTCCCTTCGGCAGTAAGTTTTAACCAATCTGGTATATTGTTACTTAACGGACAATGTACTTGACAGAATGGAACTCCACACTGAGAACATCTGCTTGACTGTTCTTCAGCTTTTTTAGTAACAAACTCGTCATAGATCTCGTTAAAATCCTCTTTTCTAGTGCCAATCTTCCTTTTAGGTGGAGTTTGTTGACCTATTTTTACAAATTTTAGCATTTTATCTGTCATATAATTTTTAAATTTTATGCAAATTATACATTGTTTTTATTAATAAAAGTATTATTTAGGTCAATATTTATGACCTATAATTATCCTTATTTGGCTTTAAATATAAAAAATTTATTCTTCACATACCTATTATGACTAAATCGAATTGTTTAAAATGGGTATTTTTTAAGTTACGACAACAGTATGATTCAAGATTTTATAGAAATCTTAATTCTTTCGGCTGTTCAAGGAATTTCAGAATTTTTACCAATTAGCTCTTCAGCCCACCTAATCTTGATATCAAATTTTTACAATTTTAGCTCAAGTTCCTTGTTTATTGATATTGGTCTGCATTTAGGCTCCTTGTTTGCAATAATTTATTACTTTAAACAAGATTTATTAAATTTAAAAGATAATCAAAAACTATTGGTTTTGATCTTAGTTGGTTCAATACCTTTAATAATTTTTGGATATATATTTTATTCAACTGACATAATTAATCTTTTAAGAAATACAGAAATTATTGCATGGACAACGTTGATTTTTGCTTTGGTTTTATTTTTTTCAGATAAGAGAGATACTAGTCAAAACATATCAACAAGTTTAAATATAAAGACAATATTATTTATAGGATTATTTCAGATTTTAGCACTCGTACCTGGTGTAAGTAGAGCAGGAGTAACTTTAACAGCAGCACGATTTTTAAAATTTAATAGGGTTGACTCAAGTAAAATCGCTTTTTTATTGTCTATACCTGCTTTGGCTGGTGCAAGTTTTTTGGGACTGAAGGATGCTATCCAACAATCTATCGAATTAAATTATTTATTATTAATTGCAATTACCTTATCATTTATTTTTTCGTTTGTTACGGTCAAATATTTTATAAAATATGTTAGTAATTTTTCTTTAACTGTATTTGTAATTTATAGAATTTTCTCATCAAAGGTAATAATTGGGAGATCAAAACACCACATAATATAAAAAAACATCCCAATATGTTATTAAAATCTAATATTTGACTTAATAAAAACCAAGCAGCGATGGTCGCAAAAACACCTTCTAAAGAAAAAATTATAGCTGCTGGTGCTGGGGTAATATTCTTTTGAGCATAAATTTGTAAAACAAATGCAAGACCTCCTGATAAAATTCCAGCGTAAAGGATTGAGTCTATTTCATTAAGAATATTTTCAATCACAAATTCTTCATAAATCAAACCAACGATAATAGAAAATAAAGCCACCAATAATGTTTGAACAGCTCCTATTGTTAAAGGTAAGTTGTACATTTTAATAATTATTCCAATAAAAATAATGTGGGTACTCCAAAATAATGCACCTAAAATAACTAATGTATCTCCAAGTCTAACTGTGGCGTCATAAAAATTTGTTAAAAGATATCCACCAATTAAACATAAAACCACTGAAGGCCAAACACTCCAATGTAAGGAGTCCCTTTTAAAAATAAAAATTATAATTGGCACCAGAGGAACATAAAAAATTGTAAAAAAGGCAGCATTAGCAACATCTGTATAAATTAGAGCTACCTGCTGCAGCGCCGAGCCTAAGAAAAGTGATAATCCAATTAAAAAAGATAGAATAATGAAAGATTTATAACCAATCTTAAACTTTAATTTAAACTTTTTCGTTTCAAATAGTATAGCCAAAGGAAGAATTACTATAAAACCCACAAAAAATCTAACCGCGTTAAATGTAAATGGCCCTATATCGTCCATACCAGTGTCTTGAGCAATAAATGTAGTACCCCAAATAAATGTGCACAACAAAGCACTTAACAATGAAACGCTTTTAGACATAATTTTAATTAAACAGCTAACTTATATGCAAAATTTTTACCAAGATTTTCTTTTAAATCATTATTAAAACGAGCTGCTTCCGCACCGTCAATAATTCTGTGATCATAAGATAACGACAGTGGTAGCATTGTGCGCGTTACAAATTTTCCATCAATAAATACCTGTTTTTTTTCAGCTCTTCCAACACCTAAAATAGCAACCTCGGGATAATTTATTATTGGGGTAAAAAAAGACCCACCAATTCCTCCTAAGCTAGTTATAGTCATGGAGCCTCCGAATAACTCTTTTTTGTCAATTTTAAGATCTCTACACTGTTGACTTATTTTTTTTAATTCTGTGCTTATAAAAGAAATATTTTTATTATCAGCATTTCTTAATTTCGGAACCATCAAACCATGCGGAGTATCTACTGCTATACCAACATGATAGTATTTTTTTACAGTCATTTTACCATTTTCGATATCATCAATTGAGGTATTAAAATTTGGAAATTTTTTTAATGATGCTGTTAATGCTTTAACGATGAAAGCCAGTGGAGTAATTTTTTTTCTTTCTCCAGTATATATGTCTGTAAGAGAAGATCTAAATTCTTCTAATTCGGTTATGTCAGCTTCATCATGATTAGTTACATGGGGAATTTTTGTCCAAGAATTTATCAAATATTTAGATGATAATTTTTTTACCCTAGGAATGTCTTTAATATCTACTTCTCCGAACTCAGAATGAGAGTATTCTTGTTCAATTTTTTTTTCAGTTGTATTTTGATCTTTGAAACTTTTATCATATTTAGTTGCAATAAATAACTTTACATCACTTTCAGTAACTCTGCCTTGTCTTTCACTACCAGATACTTTGTTAATGTCTATTCCGAGTTCTCTTGCAAATTTTCTTACTTTTGGTGATGCAGAAGCTTTTGCCGAAAAATCTCTAATTATTATATTTTCAGATTGATTATTTCTTATCACTTCTTTTTTTTTTATCTCTTTTGGTGTTTGATTTTTTGGTAATTCTCGAATAACTATTTCTTTTTCACTTTCAATTTCAATAATTTTATCACCTTCCGATACCTTGTCTCCAATTTTAACATTTAAAGAAATTACAGTCCCATCATCAGATGATGGTATTTCAACGCTTGATTTATCACTTTCAATAGTTATTAGTGGATCATTCTTTTTAATTTTTTGGCCTTTTTTAATTAAAACCTCAATAATTTCTACATCTTTAAATTCACCAATATTTGGAACTTTTATATCTTTCTTTGACATTATAATTTTGTTGGTATTGGTTTATTTTTATCAATGTTATATTTCTTTATTGCCTCTTCAGCATATTTAGAGGCAATTAATTGCTCTTTTGCCAAAACACTTAGTCCATAAGAGACAATATGCTCTTTATCAACTTCAAAAAACTTTCTTAAATTTTTTCGTGTATCACTTCTCCCAAATCCATCTGTTCCTAATGAATAAAAGCTCTTGTTGATATAAGGTCTAATTTGGTCTGAGTTCATTCTCATATAATCTGATGCAGCTAGAATAGGACCTTCAGTTTTTCCTAAACAGCTTTCAACATATGACTTTTTTGGTTCTTTTTCAGGGTTTAATAAATTAAATCTTTCAACCTCTAAACCATCTCTTCTTAATTCATTAAAACTTGTAACGCTCCAAACCTCACTATCAATTTGATATTCTTTCTGCAAAATTTCTGCACCAGCTATCATTTCTCTTAAAATTGTACCTGATCCTAAGAATTGAATTTTAGTTTTTTTATATTTGTTAAATTCTTTTATTTTATACATTCCTTTTAAAATACCTTCTTCGCATGATTTTTCTGTTGGCATAGCTGGATGAGGATAATTTTCATTCATTGTCGTGATATAGTAAAAAATATTTTCTTTCTTCTCATGCATTCTTCTCAATCCTTCTCTAAAGATGGTTGCTAACTCATAATGGAATGTTGGATCGTAGGATTTACAATTAGGAATAGTTGATGCCATTAAATGACTATGTCCATCTTGGTGTTGTAAACCCTCTCCTGCCAATGTTGTTCTTCCAGCGGTAGCACCGATTAAAAAACCTCTTGATTGACTATCTGCTCCTGCCCAAGCAAAGTCACCTATTCTTTGAAAACCAAACATAGAATAAAAAAGGTAAATAGGAATCATTTCAATATCATGATTTGTGTATGAAGTCCCAGCTGCAATCCATGATGACATGGCGCCAGCTTCATTAATTCCTTCCTCTAAAACCTGTCCACTTTTTTCTTCTCTATAAGAACTCAATTGTGCAGAGTCCTCTGGTTCATATTTTTGTCCTTCATGCGCATAAATTCCGATTTTTTGAAAAAAACCTTCCATACCAAATGTTCTCGCCTCATCAGGAATAATCGGTACCAGCCTTGAGGCAACATTTTTATCTCTTAAAAGGTTGGTAAGCATCCTCACCAATGCCATAGTTGTTGACATTTCCTTTTTACCTGTAGACACTTTCATGTTGTCGAAAATATCTTTTGGTGGAGCTTTAATAGAATTAGCATAAGTGGTTCTCTCCGGAATAAAACCTCCTAGTCGGAGCCTTCTTTCTTTTAAATATTTAATTTCTGGTGAGTTTTGTTCTGGCTTATAATATTCAATATTTTGAACTTGTTTATCTGTTAAAGGTACATCAAATCTATCTCTGTAATACATCAAATCATCAATATCTAATTTCTTAGTTTGATGTGTTGTATTAACACTTTCTCCACTTTTTCCCATTCCATAACCTTTAATAGTCTTGGCAATCACTACTGTTGGACTTCCTATTTTTTTTGAAGCCTTATCATAAGCTGCATAAACCTTGTGAGGATCGTGACCGCCTCTATTTAATCTCCAGATATCTTTATCCGAAAGACTTGAAACTAAGTCTTTAGTTTCTGGATATTTACCAAAAAACTTTTCTCTAACATATGCGCCATCTCTTGCTTTCATTGCTTGATACTCGCCATCAACAGTTTCGTTCATAGCTTTAATTAAATGACCAGTTTTATCATTCGCTAATAATGGATCCCAATAAGAGCCCCAAATTACCTTAATAACATTCCATCCTGCTCCTCTAAAAATTCCCTCTAACTCTTGTATTATTTTTCCGTTTCCTCTTACAGGTCCGTCCAGTCTTTGAAGATTACAATTAATTACAAAAATTAAATTATCTAATTTTTCTCTAGCGGCTAAACCTATAGCTCCTAATGACTCTGGTTCATCCATTTCTCCATCTCCTAAAAAAGCCCATACCTTCCTTCCCTCATCCTTAATAAGACCTCTATTAATTAAATACTTCATATACCTTGCTTGATAGATAGCTAACATTGGTCCTAATCCCATTGAAACTGTTGGGAATTGCCAAAATTTTGGCATCAACCATGGATGTGGGTACGATGACAAACCACCTGGGTTAACTTCTTGTCTAAAACTGTCTAATTGTTTTTCATTAAGCCTTCCCTCAAGAAATGCTCTAGCATACATCCCCGGTGCACTATGACCTTGAAAATAAATTAAGTCTCCACCAAATTTATTATTTTTAGCCCGCCAAAAATGATTCATTCCTACATCATAAAGTGTAGCTGCAGATGCAAATGTACCAATATGTCCACCGAGTTCGGGAAACTTTTTATTTGCACGAACAACCATCGCTGCTGAGTTCCATCTTATTAACGATCTTATTCTTCTCTCAATATTTTGATCACCATTGGATTTTTTTTCTTCATTTGCCGGTATTGTGTTTATATAGGGGGTATTTTGGGTAAAAGGAATATTCGCACCCTGCATATAGGCTTTATTAATTAATTCTTTAATTAAATAATGAGCTCTTTGATTGCCGTCTTTTTCGATTACTGCCGAAAGAGATTCCAACCAATCATTTGTTTCCAGTGGATCAATATCACCATCATTTACAACTTGGATAATTTCAGATTTCTTTTTCTCATCATTATCTATTTTGTTGATTTGCTCATGTTTTTTTTCTAGTGATTTTTCAGCTTCTTTTATTAAATTTTCAGTATCTTTTGGAATAATTTTAGATTGTGAACTCGGTTCATTTGAGGTTGAAATATTTAAAAGTAAATCACCTTTTGAAACTTTGTCTCCAACCTTGATTTTTATTGACTCAATTTTACCAGATAATGATGAGGGTATTTCAACACTTGATTTATCACTTTCAATAGTAACAACAGGGTCATTTTTTGTAATTTCTTGGCCCTCTTTTACTAGTAACTCAATGACCTCAACATTTTCAAAATCACCTAAGTCAGGTACTAATAATTTTTCACTCATTTAATATTAAGATCTTATACACTATAAAAATTTACTTAATTGCTAATTTTACCACATTCTGCCCAATTTTTTGACACTCTTTATTAGTAACCTTTAAAAATGATTAAAAAGTTCTTAAATACTCTCTTTCAACCAAAAAAAGATGTATGTATAGACGCTAAGATTTGGATACAAAAAATTTTATTACAAGAGAAATTTCGAAAAAATAACTTCTAAATTCTCTCAACACACAGAGCTATACCCATGCCACCACCTATACAAAGTGTGGCACAACCTTTGTTCTTTTTTTGTTTTTTCATTTCATGAACAAGTGTAACCAATATTCTTGCTCCCGAAGCGCCTATAGGATGTCCTAAAGCAATAGCTCCACCATTTACATTTACTTTTTTTTTATCAATATTTAATTCACGAATCACTGCAATACTTTGAGCAGCAAAAGCTTCATTAATTTCAAATAGATCTATATCATTTAGTTTCCATTTTGATTTTTTAATTGCTTTTCTAATAGCTCCTATTGGTCCTAAACCCATTAATGAAGGATCCACTCCAACAGATGCCCATGACACTATTTTAGCTAAAGGCTCAATAGATTTTTTTTTTGCTTCTTCTGCAGTCGTTAACAATAATGCAGATGCTCCATCATTTATACCCGAAGAATTTCCAGGTGTAACAGTTCCTTTTTCCTTAAAAACAGTCTTCAATTTTTGTAGATCAGTAAGCTGCAAATTAGCTCGGGGGTGTTCATCTGCATCAAGATTACACCCATCCTGATTAATCTTAATTAATTCCTCAAAAAATTTATTATCGTTTATTGCATTTTGAGTTTTTTTTTGTGAGTGTAAGGCAAATTCATCTTGCTCTTCTCTAGATATATCAAATTTAGAAGCAACATTTTCAGCTGTTACCCCCATATGATAATTATTAAAAGCATCTATCAATCCATCATTTATCATAGTATCGATTAATTTTTCCTCCGCAATTTCCTTTGTGTTTCTGTGCAAGAGTAAATGAGGAGCTATAGACATATTCTCCTGACCTCCAACAATAATTTTATTTGCTTCTCCTAATTTCAAAGATTGATAACCTGAAATAACAGCTCTTAAACCGGAGCCACATACTTGATTTATAACGTGTGCAGGAGTATTAACTGGAATGCCAGCATTGATTGCAGCTTGTCTTGCTGGGTTTTGACCACTACCAGCGGTTAACACTTGACCCATAATAACATCCTCAATTTCTTTTTCACTTGTATGAGTTCTTTTTAATAAATTTTTAATTGCTATTGAACCTAGCTTGTGAGCATCCAAATTTTTTAGCGATCCTTTATAAGTACCTATCGGTGTTCTAACAGCTCCCAAAATAACTATCTCTTTGGTATCAATTTTCATTTTTAATTTAAATTATTCGTTATTTTTAGCACTTTTAGACTTTTGGATAAATTTTAAAAAAGCCAAAATTTTAGAAAAATAATATACACTTTTTTCAAATCTAAATAGAAATAAACTTACAAATGTTTTAAAAAAATATTTAGGTAATTTTTTTTTTAAAATTTTGACTTTTTGCAAGTGAGTATTATTTTTAAAATAGTAGTATAATTCATCAAAAGTAAAATGAAAATTTCTTACGAAAATTTTATTTAAATTTCCTGCGACTTTTAATGTTCCATGTTTATGGATTGCTTTTGAATTAAACACTTGAATTACAGATTTTTTATGTAACTTTATTCTCCTACATAAATCATCGTCCATATAATAAATAAAAAAATCTGGGTCAATAGATCCAATTTTTTTTAATTCATCTATATTAAACAAAATAGCTGTGG
>QCAD01000001.1 GCA_003282055.1 Pelagibacteraceae bacterium AG-339-N18 | reverse complement strand
TGTAACCATTTTATTATAAAATTAGATTTTGGTACCTATTATACACCTGTCTTTTTTAGCAAAATCTTTAACAACTTTGTTGATGTAAAAATTATTACTTTTTAATATTTTTTTTACCTCGTTTTTTTGATCATGGGCAATTTCTAAAATTAATTTACCACGATTTTTAATCAGTTTAGATGATCTTTTAACCACTTTTCTAATCTCTGATAAACCATCTAATCCACCGTCGAGAGCCTTTCTGGGCTCATACTTTACAACATCATCATCCAAACCCTTAAAATCAAATTTTTTAATATATGGAGGATTAGAAATAATTAAATCATATTTGCCTATGAAGAAATTGTCAATATCTGATTTAAATAATTTTAATCTTGAAATTAAGCCTAGCTTATTTGCATTTGCTTTGCATACTTCCAAGCTGTCTTTACTCACATCCACTCCTTTGCCTAAAAAAGACTTTTTTTCTTTTAAAATTGATAAAATAATGCATCCAGATCCAGTTCCTACTTCTAAAAAATTAATGTTTTGCTTATTTTTGTAATTTTCTAAGACTTGTTCAATTAAAAGTTCTGTCTCAGGTCTCGGAATTAAAACTTTTTCATTTACAACAAAATCATACTTCCAGAAAGACTTTACCCCAGTCAAATAAGCAACGGGTTTACTTTTTAAACGACTAGCTAATATTTTTTTAAAGTTCTTATAATCATTATCTGCTATCTCTTCTTGAGGGTTCATTATTAGAAACCTCCTATCCTTTTTCAAAATTTCAGACATCAAAATTTCACTATCTAATAAAGCAGTTTTAATTTTTTTTGTCTCCAAAATTTTAAATGCTTCCTTAATTGCTTTTTCTATCTTCATTTAGTTTAGTATTCCTAATCTTTCCTCTTGAGCCTGTAAAGTTAAGGCCTCAATCATTTCATCAAAAATTTCTCCCTCTAAAAATTCCTCTAATTTATGTAAAGTTAAATTTATTCTATGGTCTGTAACTCTACCCTGTGGAAAGTTATATGTTCTTATTCTCTCTGATCTATCTCCAGTTCCAATTTTATTTTTTCTATCATTTGATCTTTCTTTTTCAATTCTTGATCTTTCAAGTTCATATAATCTTGCTCTTAATATTTTCATACCTTTTGCCTTATTTTTATGCTGAGATTTTTCGTCTTGTTGTGAAACAGATATTCCAGTTGGGACGTGGGTTATCCTCACAGCGCTATCAGTTGTATTTACCGATTGTCCACCAGGTCCACCAGCTCTAAAAACATCTATTCTCAAATCAGTCTCATTTATTTTTAGATCAACTTCTTCTGCTTCAGGTAAAACGGCAACCGTTGCTGCAGATGTATGGACTCTTCCTTGAGTTTCTGTATCAGGTACTCTTTGAACCCGATGAACTCCACTTTCGTATTTTAAAGTTGAGTAAATATTATTTCCTTTGATTGAGGCAATTACCTCTTTTAAACCACCTGCTTCACTCCTAGAAATAGAAATTAATTCTACAATCCATTTTTTTTTATGACTCACCTTTTCGTACATTTTAAAAAGATCTGATGCAAATAAACTTGCCTCTAAACCACCAGTTCCAGCTCTGATTTCAATTATTGCATTCTTTTTATCAGCCTCATCTTTAGGTAATAAAAATAATTTAAGTTTTTTTTCATTATTTTCCTTTTCCAGTTTTAAGTTATTTAATTCTGTTTCAGCCATTTTGATTAATTCTGTGTCTGAGTTTTTATCATCAAGAATTTTCTGTATCTCAGATTTTTCTTTTTCGTAAGAAAAGTATTTTTTTGCATCCTGAATAATTTCATTTAAATCTGCATATTCTTTTGATTTCTCAGCAAAAAATTTTTTATCTATTTTTCCTAAAGACAAATCTTTTTCAAGTAATGAGTGTTTTTTAATCAGGTCTTCTATTGTTTTGAGTGGTATCATCTTAACTATCTTTTAATTGTGAAACCTTTTTTTCAACTTCAATAACGATCCTGTTTATCATGTCTTTTGTTAGAACTTTCTCTGACTGAATGCCCGATAAATAAAGCATGTTGTTTCCTTTTTGACCCCCAGTAATACCTATATCTGTCATTGCAGCTTCGCCTGGACCGTTAACAACACAACCAATTACCGACAGAGTAATTGGGGTTTTAATATGTGAAAGTTTTTCCTCTAGAATTTTTACGGTCTCAATTACTTTAAAACCCTGTCTTGCACAAGACGGACATGAGATTATTTTAACACCTCTTTCTCTTAAATTTAAAGATTTTAGTATTTCATTCCCAATTTTAACTTCCTCAACAGGATTGTCAGATAAAGAAATTCTAATTGTATCACCAATGCCGTCTAAAAGTAATGTGCCTAATCCTATTGAGGACTTTACACTCCCTGGTACAAAACCACCTGCCTCTGTAATCCCTAAGTGTAAAGGATAAGCAGTGACTTTAGAAAGTTGACGATAAGCTTCTATTGATAGGAAGACATCTGAGGATTTTACACTTATTTTTAAGTTATTAAAATTTTCATCCTCAAGAATCTTAATATTTCTCAAGGCACTTTCGACTAAAGCTTCAGGACAAGGCTCCTTATATTTCTCCAAAATATCTTTTTCGAGAGAACCGGCATTTACGCCTATCCTAATAGAGCAATTATTATCATGAGCAGCCTTAACTACTTCTTTTATCTTACTAATATTTCCAATATTTCCAGGATTTATTCTTAAACAGCTTGCTCCATTTTCAGCTGCTTCGATTGCTCTTTTATAATGAAAATGAATATCTGCAACTATAGGTACGTCAACATGTTTAACAATCTCTTTTAATGCTTTGGACGATGGTTCATCTGGACAAGATACTCTAACTATATCAGCTCCTTCATTATGAATTTCATTTATTTGTTTTATGGTTGCCTTAATATCTGTGGTAAGTGTGTTAGTCATTGATTGTACTGTAATAGGATTATTTCCTCCTACTTTAACATTGCCTACTTTAATCTCTTTTGTTTTTCTTCTTTTGATGTCTCTGAAAGGTCTAATGCTCATTTTTTATGATCTAAATTAAATTCTTTATGAAGCGAAGTTAATGCCTCTTGAGTATTTTTTTTGTCTATTAAAACCGAAATTTTTATTTCAGACGTAGAAATTACTTTAATATTAATTTTTTTATTAGCAAGTGTTTGAAACATTCTAAAAGTAACACCTGGTGTTGTGATCATTCCGACTCCAATGATAGATATCTTTGAAACATTTTTCTCAAATATAAGCTTTCTATAATTAATTTTTTTATTTTTTTGAATAATCTTTTTTGTTTTATTTAAATCTTCTGCCTTAATCGTAAAAGTTAGGTCAGTTTCTTTACCGTTAGCAGAAATGTTTTGAACAACCATATCAACATTTATTAAATTATGTGACAAGGGTTTAAAAATAGCGGCTGCAACTCCTGGTCTGTCTTTTACACCAATAAGTGAAACTTTCGAGTCATTTTGAGTAGAAGAAATTCCAGTAATAATTCTATTATTTAGTATTTTGGATTTTTTGGTGATTAAAGTCCCTGGTTTTTTTTTGTAAGATGATCTTACTTCAATATTGATTCTATTTAATCTCGCGTCTTGTATCGAAACTGGCTGCATAACTTTGGCACCAAGTGAAGCCATCTCTAACATTTCCTCGTATGAAATTTCTTTAATTTTTTTTGCTCTCCTTAATTTATTTGGGTCAGTCGTATAAACTCCTTCGACATCAGTATAAATTATACATCTTTGCGCTTTGAAAAATTTTGCAAACATAATTGCAGTCGCATCAGATCCTCCTCGTCCAATAGTTGTAATTCTATTTTCATTATTAACCCCTTGGAAACCAGTTATTATTGGTATGCCACCCTCTTTTAAATATTTTATTATCTCTTTTTTATTAATTTCACTAATTCTTGCATTCTTATAAGTACCTGCTGTAATAATTGGCACTTGCCATGACATCCAAGATCTTGATTTATACCCTTTATGAATTAATCTGCCTGCGATAAATGAACAAGCCATTTGTTCACCAGATGAAACGAGTATATCATGCTCTGCATCTGAAAAATTATTGCTGATTTTAATAGAATTTTTTATTAAATTATTTGTCACACCGCTCATTGCTGAAGAAATTACAATAACTTTGTAATTTTTTCTTTTGTAGATAGTAATTATATCAGCAACTTTTTTAATCTTTTGTATCGTGCCAACCGAAGTACCTCCAAATTTTAATACTACAATTTTCATGATAAACTAGTTTCTAATTTTTAAAAAATATTGAATAAATACATGTTGAATATAAAGTCAACTTACAAATGAAAAATAACACAATTAATAAAAAAGAAATAGAAAAATTTTCTAAAATTGCTGAAGAATGGTGGAATCCGGAAGGAAAATTTAAACCACTACATAAATTTAACCCTATTAGAATTTCTTATATTAAAGAAAATATAATTAAAACATTTAAAATAGAAACTAAAAAAAATCCTCTAAAAAATATAAAAATTTTAGATGTGGGTTGTGGCGGAGGTTTATTGTCTGAACCGATGTGCAAGCTAGGTGCTGAAGTGACTGGAATTGATGCGTCTAATAAAAATATCAATGTTGCAAAACTACATTCAAAAAAAAATAATCTTAAAATTAATTATATCTGCTCATCACCTGAAAAATTAAATGTAAAAAATAAATTTGACGTAATCTTAAATATGGAAATTGTTGAGCATGTTGAAGATGTGAACCTTTTTTTAAAATCTTGTAGTAATCTTCTTAAAAAGAATGGAATTATGTTTGTTGCAACTTTGAACAAAACTTTGAAATCTTATATTTTTGCGATTGTAGGAGCTGAATATATATTGCGTTGGTTACCAATTGGCACACACGAATGGGACAAATTTTTAAAACCTGAGGATCTAATTTCAATACTTAAGAATAATGATTTTAGACTAGATAGATTAGACGGTATGAAATTAAATATATTTACTGACAAATGGAGAGTAAGTAATGATAAGTCAGTTAATTATATTTCAAAATTTATTAAGAATTAATTATCTTCGCTTTCCAGCCAGGGAATTAATTGTGTATCAATACCTTCCTCTTTAAGTTCCTTTAAATCCTTATTTGATGCTGTCCCATAAATACCTTTGGCTCTTTTTTTATTATTGTAGTGAATTGATCTTGCTTCGTATGTGAAGTTTTCACCAACGTAATCAAAGTTACTTTTAATAAATTTCTGGTATTCGTTTATTTTCTTCTTAATCTTTTGATATTTAAGCAAATCTTTTTTTTCATTTTCATGTCTAAGCGTTTTATTCATGAATTTAGGTGCCATTAAATTTTTTTCTACCTTTAATGACCCGCAACTATGACAATTAATTAATTTTTTTTTTTTTAGTTTGTCAAATTCTTTTGAGGATGCAAACCAACTATCAAAAATAATATTGCATTTTTTACACAACAGGTTGTACTTAATCATATAAAATATTTAACTATTGATATCAAAATTTCAATATCACTAACTTCTATAATCTGCGTTGATATCAATATACTCTTTAGTTAAATCCATAGTGTAAACAGTAAAATTCTTTTTTCCCATTCCAATATCGATAATAACTTTAATATCTGAGCTTTTCATATAACTTGCAGCCTCATCTTCATTATATTGACTATGAATTTTTCCTTTACTTACTATAGTAAGATCACCAAATTTAATTGATAATTTATTTAAATTTATATCTAAACCAGATTTTCCCAATGCCATAATAATTCTTCCCCAATTTGGATCCTCACCAGCTATAGCTGTTTTTACTAAAGGAGAATTTGCTATTGAAAAGCAAATTTTTTTTGCATCTTGGTCTGTTTTAGAGTTTACAACATTTATGGTTACAAATTTTGTAGCTCCCTCTCCATCTGTAACGACTCTTTTTGCTAAATTTAAAAGAACATTATTTAAAGACTCATCAAAAGATTTAATCTTTTTGTCATTGACTGTCTTTATTAAGGAATTTTTTGCTTTTCCTGTAGAAAAAATAGTAATCATATCGTTTGTACTAGTATCTCCATCGCAAGAAATAGCATTAAAAGTATTCTCAATATTTTTTTTTAGTAACTTTTTTAGAACCTCGTTAGATATATTTGCATCAGTAAAAACATATCCTAATGTTGTTGCCATATTTGGATATATCATGCCAGAACCTTTTGCGATTCCATAAATCTTAATTGGTGTATTTCCGATTTTACATTCCTCCATTGCCATTTTGGGTTGGGTGTCAGTAGTCATTATTCCTAAGGCTGCTTTCATCCAAATGTATTTGTTTTGAGTATATTTGATATTTTTTACAAGATCTGGAATCTTTAATCTTATTTTATCTTCAGGGAATTTTTCTCCAATTGTGCCTGTGCAACCAAAGATAACGTTTTTTGACTTAATAATCTTAGGATCATCCTCATCAACTTTTTGTTTTTCTGTCAATTGTTTCGCAATAATATCTGCAATATGTTGCATACTTTTATAACCCTGCTCACCTGTAAATGAATTCGCATTTTTAGTATTAATTATAAGTGAGAAAATTTTTTGAGTTTTTTGACTTAAATTCCATTTAATATTTTCTGACAAAATTTTTGACTGAGTATAAACTGATGCGAAATTTGCCCCATCGCGGAAATAAAACATAACTAGATCATCCCTTCTAGAATTATATAAATTTGCACTTACTGAAGAAACTGCCAGACCATCAAGATGATCCAAATCTTGAAATTGCCCCATTTTACGATTTTGAGATTTTGAGGCTAAAAAGTTCGATAAATTAATTCCCATGATATTTAAATTTTAAATTAAATAACTATATTAAAAGTTGTAATTAAAATGTATATCAAAAACTAATGTTTAATCCTCTTAAGTTTATTTCTAAATTTATTAAATCTGGCAATCAAAAAGAGCTTGATAGAATTGGTAAAATTGTAGATCAAATTAATTTTTTAGAGGCAAATATCAAAAAAATTAAGGATGAGGAATTTCCTAGTAAAACCTTGCAATTAAAAGAAAAAATACAAAATGGTCAATCTCTAGATCAAATTTTACCTGACGCTTTCGCTTTAGTAAGAGAGGCATCTTTGAGAACAAGAGGTGAGAGGCATTTTAATGTGCAGATTATTGGTGGTGTAGTTTTACATGAAAATAAAATAGCTGAGATGAGAACTGGAGAAGGTAAAACTATAACAATTGCTTTGGCTGCTTATTTAGATGCTTTAGAGGGCAAAGGTGTGCACATTGTTACTGTCAATGATTATTTAGCAAAAAGAGATTCGATTGAGATGGGTAAAATTTTTAGTTTTTTAGGTTTAACTTCTGGTTACATAAATAATGAGCAAAACGATATTGAGAGAAAAAAAAATTATAATTGTGACATTACTTATGCAACAAATAGTGAATTAGGTTTTGATTATCTTAGAGATAATATGAAATTTTCAAAAGATGAAATGGTGCAAAGAGGACACAATTATGCAATTGTCGACGAGATTGACTCATGCTTAATTGACGAAGCTAGAACTCCTTTAGTAATTTCAGGTGCTGCAGAAGATAAAACTAACCAATATCTTGCAATAGATAAAATTGTAAAGTTATTAACAAAAAAAGATTATGAGATTGATGAAAAAGATAAAAATATTCTTTTAACAAATGAGGGTATTAATCATGTTGAAAATTTATTCTCTAAAGCTGGTATATTAAAAAATGATAACTTTTATGATCCAGAAAATCTAGATCTTGTTCATTTTGTTAATCAGGCATTAAGGGCAAACCATCTGTTTAAAAAAGACAAGGATTATTTAGTTAAAGATAATAGTATTAAAATTATTGATGAATTGACGGGTAGAATTTTAGAAGGAAGAAGGTTTGGTGATGGTCTCCATCAGGCTTTGGAAGCAAAGGAAGGTATTGAAATTCAAGCTGAAAATCAAACATTAGCATCAATTACTTATCAAAATTATTTTAAATTATACAAAAAAATATCAGGATGCACTGGAACTGCTGCTACAGAGGCTGAGGAATTTTTTGAAATTTATAATTTACTTGTCGTTGTAATTCCGACTAATAAAGAAATGATTAGAAAAGATTTCAACGATCAAATATTTCGAACTGAAAAGGAAAAGAATAGTGCAATAATAGAAAAAATTAGTGAGTGTTATGAAAAAAAACAGCCACTATTGGTGTTTACCTCAAGTGTGAGCAAATCTGAAATTTATTCAAAACTTCTTAACGAAAAAAAGATTAAACATATTATATTAAACGCTAAGAATCACGAAAATGAAGCGGAAATCATTGCGAATGCAGGAAAAACGAGATCAGTGATAATTACTACAAGTATTTCAGGAAGAGGTGTTGATATCCAATTAGGTGGAAAAAAAGGATCTATTGAAGAACAACAGCTTAAAGAGGAAAAAAATTATATCAAATCCTTAGGTGGTTTATTTGTAATTGGAACTGAAAGAATGGAGTCTAGAAGAGTTGATAACCAGGCTCGAGGAAGATCTGGCAGACAAGGGGATGAAGGAAGTTCAATTTTTTATGTAAGTTTAGAAGATGACCTTATGAGAATTTTTGGTTCAAACTCTATGAATAATATACTACAAAAACTGGGGCTTAAAGATGGTGAAAGCATTGACCATCCATGGATAAATAAAGCTTTGGAAAGAGCTCAACAAAAGGTTGAGGCAAGAAATTTTGATATAAGAAAAACTCTTATTAAATTTGATAATGTTTTAAATGACCAAAGACAAGTAATTTTTTCACAAAGAAAAGATGCAATGGACAGTGAAAAAATTTTCGACTACTCAGACATGTTTTTAGCAGAAATAATAGAGAATTTAGTAACTTTAAAAATTCAAAAACTATCAAATCCTAAAAACAGTGAGTTTGATAACAAATTAAAAAATATATTTGGAAAAAGTTTAGACGAAAATGAATATAATGAAATAATATCCTCTAAAGACAAAAAATTTAAAGATAAGATTTTCGAAAAATTTAAATTAGCGAGAGACGCTAGATTACAAATTCTTGGGGAAGATAAATCTAAAGAAATTGAAAAAAGAATTCTTTTACAATCAATTGATTTTAATTGGAAATCTCATATTCAGTATTTAGAACAATTGAGACAAGTAATAGGTCTCAGATCTTATGGACAAAGAGATCCTCTTATAGAATATAAAAAAGAGGCTTTTGACTTGTTCTCTAATCTTCTTGAAAAATTAAAGTTAGATTATGTAAAAATATTGATGAATCTGAAAGTTTACAGTGAACCAACTGAAAAAATAAATCAAAGTATATCTAAAGAAAAGTTTAAAAATCTTGGAAAAAAAATCAGTAGAAATGACCCTTGTCCTTGTGGCTCTGGTAAAAAATATAAAAAATGCTGTGGTGCTTTATAGAAAAAAAAACGCAATAGCTAATAGTACAACGCTTATGCCTGCGGCGATAATGATGTTCTTTTTAGATTTAATAATTTCTTGAAAATTAAAACTCACATTTTGTACTGCGCTTAGACTTTCTGGGTTCGAAATAAAACCTTTGTCTCTTCCAATTTGCAAAAACTTATTTTTTCTATGATTAAGTATTTCATCAGCATTCATTCCCTTAAAAAAATCTAAATTTGTAGAGATAAAGTTCGTTACATTTTCTAATATTAAATCTCGATCTCTATGAGCGCCACCTAATGGTTCCGGAATTACCTCATCGATTATATTCAATTCTAATAAATCTTTTGCTGATAGTTTCATCGCTTTAGCGGCATCAAGCATTTTTTTTGGGTCTCTCCACAAAATTGTTGCACACCCTTCAGGAGATATCACTGAGTATATTGCATTTTCTAACATCAAAACTTTGTTAGAAGAAGCAAGGGCAATTGCTCCACCAGATCCTCCCTCTCCAATAACAATAGCTAAAGTTGGAACTGTCAACTTCATACAACATTCTATAGACTTTGCGATAGCCTCTGCTTGACCTCTTTCCTCGGCACCTACTCCAGGGTAAGCTCCAGGTGTATCTATAAAAGATATAATTGGTAAATTAAACTTATTAGCTAATTCCATAAGCCTAATAGTTTTTCTATATCCCTCGGGTCTCATCATGCCAAAATTTCTTTCTATTCTTGTTTCCAAATTTTCACCTTTTTCTTGTCCAATTACTAATACAGATTGATTTTTAAATTTTGCTAAACCTGTTATGACTGATTTATCTTCTCCATAATGTCTATCTCCCGCTAAAGAAATAAAATCATCAAATAAATTATCTATAAAAAACTTCGACTTTGGTCTGTCCTCGTGCCTGGCGACTAAAGTGATTTGCCAAGGATCTAAATTCGCATAAATATTTTTAAGTTTTTTGTCTAGTTCCTCCTGAGTTTTGGAAATTTTCTTTGTATCAACCTCTGACAAGCCTTCTTGATTAAAAGGATCTTTTAACTTTTCTAACTCATTCTCAAGATTTTTAATATCTGTTTCAAAATTTAAATAATTTTTCATTTTAATATAAATATTACATATACAAGAAAATTAACAACAAAATGTCTGCGATATTATTATATATTTGACATAAATAGTCTAGAGTTTAAATATCATCTTATGAAGTCAAAATATGTTTCTATAAATAGTCTAAAAGTATCAGAAGAATTATTTTTATTCGTAAATAATGAATTATTAAAAGGAACAAGTATAAGCTCTGATAAATTTTGGAAGGGTTTTGACAAAGTAGTTAATGAGTTGGCGCCCAAAAATAAAAAACTTATTGAGTTAAGAGAAATCTTACAAAAAAAGATTGATAAATGGCATATTGATAATAAAGGTAAAGTTATCAAAATTGAGGATTATAAAAAATTTCTAAAAGATATTGGTTATCTAAAAGATGAGGGCCCAGATTTTAAAATTGAAACAAATAATGTTGATGAGGAGATAACTTCAATAGCTGGGCCGCAACTTGTTGTTCCAATAATGAATGCTCGATATGCATTAAATGCTGCTAATGCAAGATGGATGAGTTTGTATGATAGCTTGTACGGTACAGATGTTATTGAAGAGTCTGAAGATAGTGCTGCTGCCTCAGGAAGATATGATCCTGAACGCGGGACACTTGTAATAAAATACGGAAGAGAATTTTTGGATAAATATTTTGCTTTAACGGATTTTAGTTGGAAGAAAATTACAGGCTTTGCTATCCAAGATGGGCAGTTAAAAGTTTTAAAAGGAATTGATATAACAACTTTAAAAGAAAAAAACAAATTCATAGGACATAGAGGAGAAGCTGACAATCCATCAGCAATTATTTTAAAAAATAACAATCTTCATATTGAGATTTTGAAAAATCCAAGAGCATTTAGTGCTCAACAAGATCATGCTGGTATAAGTGATATTATACTAGAATCAGCTATATCAACAATATGTGATAATGAAGACAGTGTTGCAGCGGTGGATGCAGAGGACAAAGTACTTTGCTATAGAAATTGGCTTGGATTAATGAAAGGTGACTTGACTAGTCAATTTGAAAAGGAGGGTAAAACTCTTGAAAGAAGACTTAATCCAAATAGAAGTTATATTTCAAAGGATGGTAAGGGTTTAAAATTACACGGTAGAAGTTTATTACTCATTAGAAATGTTGGTCATCTGATGACAAATCCCTCAATACTTTTGAGTGACGGAAGTGAAATTCCTGAAGGTTTGATGGATGCTTTCATGACAACAGCTGCCGCTCTTCATGATTTTAAAAAAAAGGGCAACTCAAGAACTGGCTCAATATACATTGTAAAACCAAAAATGCATGGGCCAGATGAAACTGAATTTACTGATGAAATTTTTACAAAAGTTGAGGAAATTCTAGATTTGGAACAATACACTTGTAAGATTGGAATCATGGATGAAGAAAGAAGAACTTCTTCTAATCTTAAAGAGTGTATAAGAAGTCTTAAAAATAGGGTTTTCTTTATAAATACTGGTTTTCTTGATCGAACTGGAGATGAGATGCATACATCAATGGAGGCAGGACCAATGATTAAAAAGGGGGATATGAAATCTTCAAAATGGATACAAGCATATGAGAACAACAATGTTGATGTGGGGTTAGCTTGTGGTTTATCTGGCAAAGCTCAGATTGGAAAGGGAATGTGGGCTATGCCTGACAGAATGAGAGAAATGCTAGATCAAAAAAGTGGTCATTTAAAAGCTGGTGCTAATTGTGCTTGGGTACCGTCTCCAACTGCAGCTGCTATTCACTCTCTTCATTATCATGAAACAGATATTTTTGATATTCAAAAAAAATTACTCCAAAGAGATAAAGCAAAATTAAATGACTTACTGACACTGCCAGTTGCGGATAGACCAAATTGGTCTGTGGATGAGATAAATAAAGAGATATCTAATTCTGCTCAAACATTACTAGGGTATGTTGTTAGATGGATCGATCAAGGAGTGGGTTGTTCAAAAGTGCCTGATATAAATAATATCGGACTAATGGAGGACAGAGCTACTCTAAGAATTTCATCTCAACATATTGCAAACTGGCTTCATCATGGGGTAACCACAAAATTACAAGTCGTGGAAATAATGAAGCAGATGGCAAAAATTGTTGATGAACAAAATAAAGAAGACTCTAGATACGTTAAAATGAGTGATAATTATGAGGAATCTATTGCGTTTAAAACTGCGTGTGATTTGATTTTTAAAGGTACCGATCAACCATCGGGTTATACAGAGCCACTGCTTCACGCAAATCGTTTAAAAAAAAAACTAATCAAAATTAGTATTTAGTTTTGATCTATTTTTAAACGCAGAAATAAGTGTTCCGTCATCAAGATTTTCTATTTCACCCCCGATTGGTAGTCCTTGAGCTAATTTTGTAATCTTTACTTCAATATCTTTTAAACTATCTTGGATATAATAAGCAGTTGTTTGACCTTCCACGGTTGCACTTGTTGCCAAAATGACTTCATCTATATTATTTTTTTTAACTCTTTCTACTAACGAATTTATTAATAAATCCTCTTTTCTTTTACCAACTGAAGAAATATTACCGCCCAAGATATGAAAATAACCTTTAAATATATTTGAATTTTCAATTGACCACTGATCAGTAATATCCTCGACCACACAAATTTTTGTATAATTGTTTTTTGTGTCCTCACAATTTAAACACTTTGTTGAATTCGATTTTAAAATTCCACAAAAATTACATCTTACAACGTTTTTATAAACTTCTGCTAAAGTTTTTGCTAATGGCTTTACTAATTCATCCCTATTATTAATTAACTTTAGTACTATTCTTTTTGCTGATTTAGGTCCCAAGCCTGGTAGTTTTGAAATTAGCTTAATTAATTCTTCTATCTCAGAAATATTTTGCATCTACTACAAGGGCCACTTAAAACCAGGTATTCCAAGTCCCCCTGCTGCTTTTGAAATTTCTTCAGATGTTTTTACTTTAATTTGAGATTTAGCGTTATTATGAGCTGCAACAATCAGATCCTCTATTATATTTTTTTCTTCTTTAAGTATTTCTTCTGATAATTCGATTGATTGCATTTCTCCTTCTCCATCTAGTGTTATTTTTACCGAATTTGAACCCGAAACTCCCTCTATTTTGAGCTCTTTAATTCTGTTTTGACTTTCTTTCATTTTAAGTTCTAATTCTTTTGCTTTGTCCAAAATTTTTGTGAAGTCAGTCATTATTATCCTCCTTACCACTTAAATTTACATCCATCAATTCAGCATCGGGAAAGTTTTTTAATACATCTTGATAAACTTTAGATTTTTTTGCTTTATCGATTATAAATTTTTTCATGTCCTTTTTTTTATTTTCAATCGACGTCTCGCCTTTAATTTGACTAAATGAAATAATCCATCTTTCACCAGTCCATTCAAAAAGCTTTGAGGAAAGATCTTTTACAAAATTTTTATCTAAACTTTCGTTAAAAGATATTTCAATTAAATTTTTTTCAAATTTTACGAGGTTTACATTTTTTTCTAACTCATATTTTAATTTTACTTCCTTATATTTTGAACAAACCTCTATTAATTCATCTAATGATTTAATATAAGATTCTTTTTCTGACTTTATTTCTGTTTGTATTTCTGGTTTAGTTTTTTCTTCTTGAGAAATATTCTTAATTTGATTTACAGTTTTAGAATAATCTTTAGTTTCAATTTTTTTTAGAGAATTATTCTTATTTGCATCTTTCTCAATATTATTTGATTTTATTGAGACTAAATGGATTAATCTAATTAAAAACATTTCCATTGAAAGATATTGATTTGATACAATACTAAGTTCATCAAGTGTTGAGATTGTAAATTGCCAGAATAAAATCAATACTTTTGGATCTACTTGATTTGATAAACTTTTAATTCTTCTAAATTCCTCATCGTTTAAAGAAAAATTAGTACTATCTAATGTTAATGAATTGATATTCTTAAAATAGTATAATAATTCAAGAAAATCGTTTATAAAAACTTTTGGTTCAATACCCTGATCATAAATTTTTCTATAAATTTCAACAACTTTTGTCTCATCTCCTTTTAAGATAAATTCAAATAATTCTATTAACTGAGATTTATCAAAAAAACCAAAGATTTTTTGGGCAGATTTTAAATCTAATTCAACATTTGGGTTTAGTGTTAATAAGGCTCTGTCTAAAAGAGATAATGCATCTCTTACTGACCCTTCTGAAATTTTCACTATTAATTTAAGTGCGTCATCACTGACTTTTCCGCCCTCTTTATCCTTAATATTTTTAATAAACTTAAAAAGCTCAGATGATTTAATTCTAGTTAAATCAAATCTTTGGCATCTTGAAATTACTGTTATTGGAATTTTCTTTATTTCCGTTGTTGCAAAGATAAACTTTAAATATTTAGGTGGCTCCTCTAATGTTTTTAGTAAAGCATTGAAAGCTTGTTTACTTAACATATGTACTTCGTCAATAATGAATATTTTATATTTTGACGATGTTGGTCCATATCTCGAAAATTCAATTAACTCTCTAACATCATCAACTCCAGTTTTGCTGGCGGCATCCATTTCTAAAACATCTATATGGCTTGAGTTAGCAATTGAATTACAAGTATCACATCCATCTTTACAATTATTTTCGTATAATTTTGAACAATTAAGATTCTTGGCAATAATTCTTGCTATAGTCGTTTTACCTATACCCCTAATTCCTGTAAATAAGTATGCATTGGGAATTTTGTCGACTTTAATAGAATTTATTATTGTTTGAGTAACCACCTCTTGACCAATCAGATCTTCAAAAGTTTGTGGTCTATATTTTAAAGCTAATACGTTAGAATTGTTGTTCATATTCATAAGTCTAGGAGACTAGAACCTGAATAACTGTCTCTACGACTGCTTCTGTTAAGATCTGGTCGAGTTCAAGCAGCATCCACCTCTAGCCTCCACAATCTATTATAACAGTAATAATTTCTTATCTACAAGAAAAGTTATTTATTAATTTCTCTTTGTTTGTCAGCTTCAAAAACACCTAAAACGTGAAAATCCTGACAATGTAATCCTAGATCTTCTAATGATTTTTGAACCCTGGTATCTTCTATGTGGCCATCAAGATCGCATAAAAAGAAAAATGAGTCGAATGAATTTTTTTCAGGATAACTTTGAAGCTTAGTCAGATTAACTCCGTTAATTGCAAATCCACTCAATGATTGATATAAGGCTGCAGGTTTACTTTTCAACTTAAACAAAAAAGAAGTTATATATTTTTTATTACCAAATTCAGGCTGTGATATATCCTTTCCCATTATTAAAAACCTTGTTAAATTTCCTTTTTCGTTTTCAATATTTTTTTTAATAATATCTAAATTATATGTTTTAGCGCTTAAAGAAGAGGCAATTGCAGACTTTTCTTTACTGTTAACTTTAGAGATCATTTCTGCTGAGCCAGCGGTATCTGCTCTGACATGCTCAATTAAATTATTGGATTTAATAAATTTTGAACATTGGGAAAGTGCTTGAGCGTGAGAATAAACATCCTTGATTTCAGAAACTTTTGTTCCTGGCAAACCTAATAAGTTATGTTCTATTTTTTGAAAATATTCAGCATAAATGTTTAATCTGTATTCAAATATCAAATACTCAATTCCTATATTACCGGTAATCCTGTTTGATTCAGGAATTATTATTTTTGAATTTGTATCTTTTAATGCTTTTGTAAAACATTCATCAAAGGTTTTACACGGTATTACTTCAGCATTAGGGTCAGCTGACAAGGCTGCTAGATGTGAATAAGCTCCAAAAGTTCCTTGAAAGTAAATTTTATTCATTATGATTTATATTCCATAATTTTTTTTATAGCCATAAAATCCTCTTTAGTATCTACTCCAATTGGTGATGATTTTGCTAAAGCAACATTAATGCTTATGTTGTTATCCATAGCTCTCAGCTGTTCTAATTTGTCTTTGATTTCATTATGAGACTGCTTAATAGACACAAATTTGTTTAATGTCTCTAAATTATAACAATAAATCCCAAGATGATGATAAATATGACTTTCGCTTTTATCTATTTTTCTAGTAAATTTTAACGCTAAAGGAAAATTTGAGTTATTCAAACTTTCTTCCGTCTTTACTTTTACAATATTTTCATTCACTAATATTTTTTCATTTGCAATTTTAGAAGCTAAAGTACCAAAATTGCATTTAAACTTAACCATAAGTCTTTTTAGGTTTTTAATATCGTCAGCATTCATTAATGGTTCATCTCCCTGAAGATTCATTACCAGTTCAACATCTTTTTTATCAAGTTTTTTAATAGCTTCGCAAATCCTATCTGTTCCCGTTTTATGTGTATTGCCTGTTAAAATTGCCTCACCACCATTTTTTTTTACGTCATTAAAAATATCTTGATCCTCTGTAGCAACAAATACCTCTCCTATATTGGCTTTTTGTGCTGTTTTGAAAACGTGAGAAATAATGGATAATCCGTTGATTTTTAACAAAGGTTTACCTGGTAATCTTGTAGCTGACAACCTTGAAGGAATTAAAACTAAAGTCTTCATTGATTTTTTTTATTTATTATTACAACATAAACAGAGGCAAAATTGTACATTAAAAGTATAAGCAATTTTATATTTATAGTGCTATATCTTCGAATATTTTTTATTAAATGGACTCTTTTGAAATCAATAAAATAATAGCAGCAATATTAATGGTAGCGCTTCTAATTATTGGTATAGGGAAGCTATCAAACATTATTTTTTATGTAGAAAAACCTGAGACACCAGGCTATTCGGTAGATGTGGAAGAATCAGCATTGCCAATTTCTCAAACAGCCCCTAAAAAAATAGAAGAAAAAGTGGATATAGCATCTTTAATGGCTATGGGAGATCCTGTATTAGGTGAGAAGGTTTTTAAAAAATGTGCTGCCTGTCACTCAATAGTCAAGGGAGGGAAAAATAATATAGGTCCAGCTTTATATAATGTAGTGGGAAGAAAAGTTGGAATAGTAAGTGATTACAAATATTCAAAAGCCCTTTCGGGATATGAGAAAGAATGGACTTTTGAAGAGCTAAATGGATATCTTCTAAAACCTGCTAAATGGATTAAGGGAACAAAAATGGCTTTTGCAGGATTAAGGAAAGAAAGAGATAGAGCCTCAGTTATATTATACTTAAATCAGAATTCTGATAGCCCTTTACAGTTACCTTAGTTTTCCAAAACAATAAAGTAATATAGATTTTTGAACATGGATTCTATTAGTAGCCTGTTGCCAAACCTTGGATTGGCTACTTAGAAATACTTCATCATCAACTTCATTACCTCTAGGTAAACAATGAAGAAAAATGCAATCCCTTTTTGCGTAATTCATTAATTCTTTATTAATTCTAAATTTTTTAAAATGTCTTAATTTTTTTAGTTTATTTCCTTTATCATTCATAGATATTACTTTGTCTGAAAAAATAACATCTGCTCCACTAGCTGCCTTTTTGGGGTCATTATAAATTAAGATTTTATTTCTATTAGCTTTTATATATTTAAGAATTCTTTTATTCGGTTGATACGCATTTGGACAACCAATATTTAATTTGAAAGAGAATTTGATTGATGCAGATATAAGGGAATTAAGAACATTATTAGAGTCACCAATCCAAGCAATTTTTAAGTTGAGAATTGATTTTTTTTTTATTTCCTCAATAGTAAAAATATCGGATAATATTTGCGTAGCGTGAGAACTAGGACTTAAACCGTTAATTATAGGTATTGATAAATATTTTTTAAATTCCTCCAACTTTTTATCATCATCTGTCCTTAACATAAAAGCATTACCAAAGCTTGAAATGATTTTTGCTGTGTCTTGAATGCTCTCACCTCCCTTTGATAAATGCAGTTCATCAGGTCTTAGTGTTAAAGTACTCCCTCCAAGTTGTTTTATTGCTAAATAGAAACTTAGCCTTGTTCTAAGGCTAGATTTTTCGAACATTTGTATTAATAATTTTCCTTTCAAGGGAGCCCCACTGTCAATATCAAGATTGTTTAAGTTTTTTCTTAGATTCTTTCTCTTTTTTGCATCAATTAAAATCTTCTTAAGATCAGTTGCAGAAATATCTTTTAAATTTATAAAATGTTTCACTTCAATTCAATTCTCCGCAGACTTTCTTAATAATTTTGATAGCCTTATTCAATTCATTTTTTTTTACATTTAGAGGTGGTAATATACGTACGACATTTTCTGATGCACGTATTGTCAATAGTCTATACTCCATTAGTTTTTTAATAAAAATAGTCTGATCCCTATAAAGTTGTATTCCAATCAAAAATCCTCTTCCTCTTATATTTTTTATAATATTGGGGTGTTGATTTTTAATTATATTTAGATTTAACAAGAAATATTCAGACAAATCTCTAATTCTCTTCAAAAATTTTTTATTTGAAACTATATCCATTACGGTGTTGCCTACAGCCATCGCTAGAGGATTGCCCCCAAAAGTAGAGCCATGTGTACCAGGTGTCATTGAAGAGGCAACTTTCTTATTCATCAAAACAGCACCTATAGGAAAGCCACCTCCAATTCCTTTCGCAATAGGGACTATGTCAGGTTTTACTTTTGATTTTTCAAATGAAAAAAAATTACCAGTTCTAGAAATTCCACATTGAACCTCATCTAAAATCAATAATATTTTTTTTTTGTTACATAATTTTCTTAATTCTTTTAAACACCAATCAGGTATCACTTTAATACCTCCCTCCCCCATTATAGGCTCAACCATAATTGCAGCTGTTCTATTTGTTATTTTTTTTTTTAAAGACTCATGCTCCCCAAAAGTAAAATGATTAAATCCAGATACTTTAGGGCCAAATCCCTCTGTCATTTTTTTTGAACCGCTAGCATAAATTGCTGCAAGTGTTCTTCCATGAAATGAATTTTTTACACACAAAATTACGTTTTTATTTTTTTTTCCAATAGAATAAAAATACCTTCTAGCAACTTTTATTGCAGCCTCTGTAGCTTCTGCACCACTATTCTGAAACATCACACAATCTGCAAATGTTTTTTTACATAGCTTTTTAGCTAACTTTTCTCCCTCTGGAATTAGAAAAGCATTAGAAACATGCCAAAGCTTTTTAGATTGTTTTATTATAGTTTTAACTAATTTAGGATGGGCGTGCCCTAAAGAGTTTACTGCTATTCCTTGAACAAAATCTAAATATTTTTTGTTGTCATTTGAATATAAATAACTTCCCTTTCCATACTTAAAAGAGAGATTTTTTCTATTATAGTTTTTTGCTAAATAACTCATAAAAATTTATTTATACACATCTATATTCTTAAGATATATTGACACAAGTATAGATTGAAAAATTTTTAAGTGATTTTGTTAATAACTATAAATAATAGCTTGTTATTTTTTTATTATAACCCCTATATAGTGTTTGTTTTTATTTAGTAACACAATATATTGATATATTATGAGTTGGAATGATGAAAAGGTGGCAAAATTAAAAGAGTTATGGGGTAAAGGGAATACTGCAAGTCAAATTGCTGAAATTATTGGTGGTATTAGTCGAAATGCAGTAATTGGAAAAGCTCATAGATTAAATTTATCTGCAAAAATTAAAACAAGAGCAGCGAACACTAATAATAATTTAAAATCAAATAACCAAAACAATTTGGATGGAATTAAAAGAGGGAGAAAAAGTAAATTTAAATCACTAATTATAGAAAAAGATTTTGAGCCTGAAAATCCAAAACAGCTTGAGGAATTAGATGAAAATTCTTGTAAATGGCCTATAGGTCATCCTGACGAGGAAAAATTTTACTTTTGTGGTAGATCATCTTTAAAAGATTTTTCATACTGTAAGCTTCATTTATTGTATGCATACCAACCTAAAGGTAAAAAAGATGATACTAGTGACAATGATAAAGAAGAAGTTCAAGAGTATAATGAAAAAAAAATCAATAATTTGTGATCAAATTTTGTTTTGATGTGTATTTAATTATATTTTTCTGTTGAAAACTCTCCACCATCTCGCCACATAAAAGAATATTTTTTTACCTCATCTTTAAATAAAAGTTTACTAGGCACACCTATGTCTGAATTAGTTTTGTACTTCCCTGAGGGGACATTGTCATATTTTAGTAATCTAAGTTGATCTTCAGTAAGAAGTGGATTTGGAAATATTTGAAAAAATTTTGCAGATATATTTGCTAAAGCTAATGGCAAAGGTACCAAAAACCTTTTTTTTCCGATAAGATCAAGAAGCGTCTCTAAGATTTTCTTAAATGAGAGAGTTTCAGGGCCTACACACTCTATAATTTGAGACTTACTTTCATTTTGTAATACGTGGTAAATAATATCAGTCAAATCAGAGCAATGTATTGGCATAAACTTTGTTTGTCCTGAATAATAAAGTGGAAAAAATGGTAATCTATTTAATAATGTCATAAATTGCGTACTAAAATTATCAGAATTTGAAAAAACAACTGAAGGCCTTAAAATAGTAGTTTTGGGAAAATTATTTAAAATACCTGTTTCACCCTCAAGTTTTGAGATAGCGTATTTAGAGTCTACTGCCTCATTAATACCTAAAGCTGATAGATGAATAAAATGTTTTAATTCATACTTTTTACATAATTTAGCTAAAAGTGTGGGAAACAATGTATGAATATTCTTAAAAGTATTTCCTCCCCTTTTTTCATATAAAATACCAATTAAATTGATACAATAGTCTGCTGAAATAAATAATTTTTCAATTTTCTTTTCTTCAAAAATTTTAGACTCAATAATATCGATAAATCCAGCGTTAGCTTGGGTTTTTATTTTAATGCCTTTTTGATGAATATTCCTTGTGACTACCGTAACTCTAATGTTATTTTTAGTAAGTTTTCTAATCAAGTTACTTCCAATTTGACCGCTTCCACCAAAAATTAGACAATTTTTTGCTTTCATATATATATGTTTTAAAATGAGTAATAATATACAGTTATACAAAACTGATATACCTGAGAATCTAAATTTGGGCAATACTATAGCTGTAGATGGTGAATTCATGGGGCTAAATGTTAAACGTGACCCATTGTGTCTTATTCAGATTTCTTCTGGAAATTCCGATGCACATATAGTTCAGTTCGATAGAAGCAAATATAACGCACCAAATTTAATTAAAGTATTAAATGACAAAAACGTAAAAAAGATTTTTCATTTTGCAAGAAGTGATCTAGCTCATATCAAATATTATCTTAAGACAGATGTGCAAAATGTTGAATGTACCAAAATCCAATCTAAAATCGCACGTACTTTTTCAGATAGCCATTCATTAAAAACATTGATCAAAGAGTTTATACATATTGATATTAGTAAACAATTTCAAACAACAGATTTTGGTGGCGAACTTTCACAGGGTCAACTTAAATATTGCGCAAACGATGTAATATACCTCCATAAAATTAACGAGGAACTTAATAAAATTTTAAAAAGAGAAAATAGGATAGAACTATATCGGGAATGTTTGAAATTTTTAAAAACACGAGTTGATCTAGATCTTGCTTTATTCAAAGAAGATATTTGGGCTCATTAATGACAAAAATGACTTATAAGAAAATAGCTAAAAACGTCATTAACTTGGAAATTAAGGCATTACAAAAATTAAAAAAATCACTTAATAAAAATTTTGATAAAGCAGTAACAGCAATTGTAAATTGTCAATCCAAAGTTATTTTATGTGGAGTAGGTAAAAGTGGAATCATTGCTAATAAAATATCTGCTACCTTATCCTCTATTGGTACTCCATCGTTTTCATTATCTGCAAATGATTGTTCTCATGGAGATTTGGGAAGTATCACCAAAAAAGATATTCTTATTTTGATTAGTTACTCTGGTAATTCCATTGAATTAAAAAATATAATTAATTATGCCAATAGAAATAAAATTTTATTAGTTGGTATTACTTCAAAAAAAAATTCTGATTTATATAAAAACAGTGATATAAGTTTAATTACGCCAGAGGTTAAGGAGGCTGGGCTAGATATGGTACCAACATCAAGCACAATTAATCAATTAAGTATAGGAGATGCTTTAGCAGTATCAACTTTAAAAAAGAAAAAAATTAATAATTTAGATTTTAAAAAATTCCACCCATCTGGCAGTCTTGGAGAAAAATTAAAAACTGTTGAGGACCTTATGTTAACTGATAAAAAAATACCATTTATTAATGAAAATATATCAATGATTAAAGCACTTAAAATAATGACCGATAAAAAATTGGGGACATTAATAGTCATTAATAAAAAAAAATATACGACTGGAATTATAACAGATGGTCAGGTCAGAAGGCTAAATTCAAAAAATCCTAATTGGAGTTTATTGAAAGTAAAAAATGTCATGACAAAAAATCCAATTAAAATTGAAAAGAATACATTAGCAACAAAAGCACTATCGATTATGAACGAAAATAAGATTACTTCATTATGTGTTTTTGATGGAAAAAAAAAATCTAATACAATCGGAATCATACACGTCCATAATATTTTGGAAAATAAAATTTATTGATATATGGACACAAAAAGAGGTTTACAGTTATCTTTAGTCATTTTATTAATCTTATCTTCTGTATTTTTTTATCAAAAATTTTTTAATGTAAAGGTTGATGTGACTGAAAAAAAAATTAAGAAAGAAAATCCTGACAACAAAAAAGAAATAGAAAAATCAAATTTAATTGAAAGTTTACGATATATATCTCAAGATCTAATTGGTAATACTTACATTATTAACGCAGATTCAGCAAAATTTGTGGAAAATAAGGTGGATAATATTTTTCTCTTCAATGTTAACGCGGAGATAATCCGTAAAGATAATGAAGCAATCAAAATTTACTCCGACTCAGCAAATTATAATAAAAAGAATAATGACACTGTATTTAAGAAAAACGTAATTATCGAATATACTGATCAAATAGTTAAAGCCGAAATAGTGAAACTTAATTTCTCAAAAAATTTAATAGAAATTATTGAGAATGTTTACTTTATGAACAACGATACAAAAATTTATGCAGATAAAGTTGAATTAGACTATCTAAAAAAAAAAATGCGAATTTCAATGATTGATCAAAATGATAATGTGCAAATATTTAGAAAATACTAACTATGGCAATAATCAAAAAATTTAGAATTAAAAATTTTAAACAAAAAAAAGAGCTTATTAAGCTCGATAAAATATCAATTTATTTTGGTAAAAGAAAAATATTTGACGATCTAAATTTTAGTTTAAATCAAGGGGAAATTTTAGGATTGCTGGGCCCAAATGGTGTTGGGAAATCAACAATCTTTAATATTATTATAGGATTACTAAAGCCAAATTATGGTTCAATTTTTATAGAACAAGAAAACATAACTAATGAACCAATTTTTCATAGAACTAAAAAATATAAAATTGGTTATGTTCCACAACATGGGGGATATTTTTATGACCTTACTTTAAGAGAAAATTTAAAAGCAATAAGTGAGATGGTAATCGAGGACAAGAAATTAAGGGACGAAAGAATAAATTTACTAGTCTCTAAGTTTGAACTTGAGTCTTTGCAAAATGTTAAAGCTGAGTTTTTATCTGGTGGGCAAAAAAAACGTCTTGTGATTTGCCTTGCTCTATTGAGTAACCCTAGAATTTTATTATTAGATGAACCTTTTGCTGCTTTAGACATTATGACTATAAAAAACCTTCAACAAATAATTGTGGATTTACAAACTCAAAGTAATATTTCAATTATTTTGTGTGATCACCAGGCTAGAGACCTATTATCATGTGTTGATTTAGCAATCGTATTATCTAACGGTAAAGTAGTTGCCAAAGATACTCCCAACAATCTTATAAAAAATATTGATGCTAAAAATGCGTATTTTGGAGACTCCTTTAAGATTAATTAAAATGTCTTTTATCAAAATAAAAAAAGGTATCAAAAAATTTAATAAAAATTTAAGTACAGTAGGGGATAAGAGTTTGTCGATACGATGGGCTTTATTAGCTTCTCAGTCTCTTTATAAAAGCAAGTCTTATAATTTATTAAGATCCGAAGACGTTCTTAATACTTTAAAGTGTCTTAAGAAACTAGGAGTTAAAATAAAATTAACAAAAAAATTTTGTGAAATATATGGAGTGGGATTAAATGGTTTTAAATATAAAAAAAGTTTATCATTATACGCTGGAAATTCTGGAACATTAGGGAGACTAATAATGGGTCTTTTGGTACATTCAAAAAATATTATTAAAATTAAAGGAGATAAAAGTTTATCTAAAAGAGATTTTTTTAGAGTTTCTAAACCGTTAGAGAAATTTGGAGCAAAATTTAAGACTAATTTAGGTAAACTCCCGATAGTCATCAAAGGCACTGACAATCCTAAACCTATAAATTATTATGAAACTAAAGGATCTGCTCAATGTAAAAGTGCAGTCATGCTTGCAGCATTGAATACTGACGGTGAAACAACTATTAAGGCAAAAAAATCAAGGGACCATAGCGAATTACTTTTTAGATATTTGAATTTACCTATAAAAATTAATAAAAAAAAAAATTATGATTTAATTAAAATTAAAGGGAAAAAAGAAATACCAGCAATTAACTATAAAATACCATCAGATATAAGCTCAAGTTCTTTTTTTATTGTTTTAACTGCATTATCAAAAAACTCAAAATTAAAAATAAAGAATATAAATATTAACCCATCTCGGACAGGTATTCTAAATATTCTAAAAATGATGAAAGTAAAAATAAAAAAAATAAATATAAGAATTTACAAAGGAGAGAAAGTTGCAGATTTAGTCGTCCAAAGCTCCAAAAAATTCAAATCTATTAATTGTCCTGTAAAACTAAATAGTTCTGCCATAGATGAATTTTTATTAATTTTTTTAATAGCAGCTAAAGCTGAAGGAATATCTTATTTCAAAAATTTATCTGAATTGAATGAAAAAGAAAGTCCAAGGCTAAAATGGGGATCAAAAATATTAAGCAAAATGGGAATAAAAAATATTATAACAAATCATAGCATTAAAATTTATGGCAACCCGGATTTAAAGATTAATAAAAAAATTATAATTAAAAATTTTTTGAAAGATCACAGAGTTTTTATGACTAGTGTTGTTGCTGCTCTTACATTTGGGGGAGATTGGCAAATACATGATAAAGATTCAATAAATACCTCGTTCCCATCCTTCCTCAAAAAGATAAATTATCTTGGTGCTAATCTTAAGTATTGAAATTAAGATATTGAAATGAGTAAATATTAAGAATTAGCTTAATTTATTATATAATTCACCTTTATTTAGTTGAAATTCAATCTTGATTAAAATCGAAATTTATTTAAAAGTTCCGTGTTTTAAAAAAAATAAATAAAAATTAAACATAATTAATGGAAATTTATAAAGATCTTTCAAACCCAGCATCTAAAGAATTTGAAAAATTATTAAATAGTCAACTCTCTAAGAATACAATAGAAGAAGGTAAGATTATTGAAGGTAAGATTAATAAGATAACCGAAAAATTTGTTTTTTTGTTTGTTGAAGGTTTAAAAAGCGAGCCAGTTCTTGATATCAATGAACTTAAGAGCATGGGTTTATCAGAGAATATTAAAGTAGGAGAAAAAATTTCAGTTCTTTTAGAAAAAATTGAGGACAAAAATGGTGAGGTAATAGTATCTGCTAGTAAGGCGCTCAAAATTAAAGGTTGGGATAAGCTTGTGGAAGCATATGAAAAAAATGAACCTATCATGGGTAAAATAGTTTCTAAATGTAAAGGTGGATGTATTGTGGAACATTTAGATACGGGGTCGCTAATGTTTCTTCCTGGGTCACAAATAAGTGATAAACCTCTTAAAGATATAAGCCACCTTATGAATGAGCCACAAAAATTTGCTTTAATCAAATTAGATAAAGTTAGAGGTAACGCATGTGTGTCTAGAAGAGAAATAATTTCCTCATTTAAAAAAGAGGATAAGGCTAAGATAATAGATAAATATAAAATTGGAGATATAATTAAAAATGCGGAAGTGAAAGGTTATAGCTCCTTTGGATGTTTTTTTAATGTTAATAACGAATTAGATGTGCTGGTTCATTTACAAGAAATTTCCTACAGTCGAGTAAATCACCCTGACGAGGTATTTAATATTGGAGAAAAACATGATCTAAAAGTTATTAGTGTCGATAAGGAAAAGCTTCAAGTAGGATGTTCCGTTAAACAATTATCTCCAGATCCATTTGAACACATTGAAAATTATGAGTTAAAAAAAATCTATAAAGTTAAAGTGGTTAAGATAATGGATTTTGGCGCTTTTTGTGAATTAGAGCCTGGTCTTACAACATTATTACATTCTAGCGAATTAAGTTGGTCAAAAAAAAATGTTTCTGCAAAAAAAATGTTTAAAGTAGGTGATGAGATTGATTGTGTAATAACAGAAATCGATAAAGATAAAAGACGTGTTGCAATCTCGCATAGACTCACAAAAGAAAACCCCTTTGAAGTTTTTGAGAAAAAGTTTCCAGTTGGGACAATTGTTGAGGGTGCGGTGGTTAATAAAAACGAATATTCACTATTTTTGAACATGGAAAACTTAGAAATCGACGCATTTTTACATTGCAATGATTTAACTTATTTAAATAATGGAGAAGAAGAATTAAAAAGATACAATAAAGGTGACAAAATTAAAGTTAAAGTTTTAGAAATTAAATCATCTGAACAAAAAGTTAGGGTTGGTTTAAGACAAACTCAATCTGACCCATTTGATTGGTTCAAAGACAAAAAAGTAAATCAAATAATCACAGTTAAAATTATTTCATCAGATAATAAAGGGCTAGTTGTGAGACCAGAAGAATGTGAAATGGACTTTGTGATCAAAAAAAACCAGATAGCAATCAATGCTTCCGATGCAAGGCCATCAAGATTTACTGGGGGTGAAAGAATTGATTGTGCAATATCAGATTTGGATATTGGCAAAAGAAAGGTAGCTTTAAGTATTAAATTATTGGAGGAATTAGAAAAGAAAGAAGCTTTGGAGAAATATGGAGCTGAGGACTCTGGTAAAAATTTACCCTTTTCATCACTATCAAGTAAACTTGATAAAAAAAATAAGAAATAAATTAAATTTTTAAAATATTAAAATTGGCTACGGTAAAATCTAATCTTTTGAAACAATTCTCAAAAAATTATCCAAATTTTTTGAAAAGAGATTTAGAAAAATTTATAAATATCATTTTCTATGAAATAAAGAGAAGTTTAAAAAGAGGTGAAAGGGTGGAGCTTAGAGGTTTTGGCATGTTTTCTAGTAAAGTTCAAAAAGCTAGGCTTTCTAGGAATCCTAAAACTAATGAAAAAATTGATACTCCAGAAAAAAAAACAATTAACTTCAAAATGTCCAAAGATTTGTTTAAAATTTTAAATAATGAAAAAAAGTAAAATATTTGTTGCCTGCGACAGCACAAATATTTCTAAAGTTAAAAAAATAATTAAACAATCCTCTCATACTAAACTTAAGATTGGATATAAATTTGGTTTAGAGTTTTTAAATTCCAAAAATGGTAGAAATTTCGTTTCAAGATTAAAAAAAAAAGTTATTTTTGCAGATCTAAAATTACATGACATACCGAATACCTGTGTGTCAGCAATTAAAGCAATTAAAGATTTAAAAGTAAATTATTTAACAATACATATAAGCTCTGGGCTGCGAGCTCTTAAAGCAGCAAAAAAAGTTTCGGGTTCAATACGTCTAGTTGGTGTCAGTATTCTCACCTCTTTAGATAATAAAGAGCTTAATAAAATCGGATTTGACAAAAATGTTAAAAAATTAGTGCTACACCAAGCGAGATTAGCAAAAAAAGCTAACTTAGATGCTATCGTATGTAGTGCACATGAGGTAGAAATAGTAAAAAAAGTATTTAAAAAAGAAATTATTACTCCTGGAATAAGATTCAATTCAGATACAAATGACCAAAAAAGAGTTTTAACCCCTAAACAAGCTTTTAAAAATGGTGCAGATTGGATAGTTATTGGAAGAAATATTACCAAAGGTAAAATCAAAAAAAATATTCAAAAATTAACCAACCACTTATATCAATGAAAGGTTTAAAAATTTGTGGGGTCTCGGATCCTAAAACTTTAAAAGATATTTTAAAACATAATCATAGACCTACTATGATAGGTTTTGTAACAAACTATAAGAAAAGTAGGAGATATGTCGAATATAAAAAATTAAAAAAATTAATAAATATTGACAAAAAACAAGTAAAATTTGTATCTGTGCTTGTAAGTCCTAACGATGAAATATTAGAAAAAATAAAAAATTTTAAATTTGATTATTATCAGCTTTATGATGTAGATCCTGAAAGAACAAAACAAATTAAATCGAAATATAAAATTAAGATTATCTCAGCAATCACTGTTTCCAATAAACAAGATGTAACTAAATATAAAGATTACTTAAAGGTCTCAGATATAATTCTTTTTGACTCAAAAGGTTACCATAAATCTAAAAGTTTTGAACATAGATTATTAGAAAAGGTTCCTAAAAAATTGAATAAAATGATTGCAGGAAATATACAAATAGATGATATTCCAGATTTTAAATATAAAGATTTCATAATTGACCTAAGTGGAGCACTGGAAGATAAAAATGGAAAAAAAGATATGTCTAAGATTAATAAATTATTAAATTTGGTTGCAAAAATATGATGCTAAAGAAAAAAATACCAGTAATTGATCAAGGAAATAAGCTTGGATTTTGGGGAGGAAAATTTGGAGGAAATTTTGTTCCAGAAACATTAAAAAAACCAATTGAAGATTTAGAAATTTTATTTAATAGACTTAAAAAAGATAAAAAATTTATTGTCGAACGGGACAAATATTTCAAAAATTGGATCGGTGCCCCTACCCGTTTTATAAAATTACAAAATTTAACAAACCATGTAGGTGGAGCTCAAATTTGGTCTAAAGTTGTATCAGACGCAAATGGAGGTGCACACAAGATATATAATGCAACTGTTCATTGTTTACTAGCAAAACGATCGGGTAAAAAAGTTATAATTGGCGATACGGGTGCAGGATACGCAGGAAAGATGTTAAGTATGGCTGCTAAAAAATTCGGCTTAAAATGTAAAATTTTTATGGGAGCAAAAGATATTAAAAGACAACAACCAAATGTAAAAGCTATAAAAAAAAATGGAGCAGAAGTCATACCTGTTTATTCAGGAAGTCAAACACTTGTGGATGCTGTTTCAGAATGTATGCGTTTCTGGGTTGCTAATTGTGATACAACAGCTATGTGTGTTGGTAGTACCGTAGGACCGGCTGTCTTCGTTAGAATCTGTGGCTGGAGTACAAGTCAAATTTCAAGAGAATTAAAATCTCAATTAATTGATGAGTTTGGATCAGTTCCAAAAAGGCTTAAGTTATATAATTGTGTGGGTGGCGGAAGCTCAAGTTTTGGATTTTGGAACGAATTTATGGACTATGATAAAAAACAGTGTGAATTTATTGGAGTAGAAGCAGGTGGACCATCAAAAAGTAAAAAACATGCAGCACCCTTAACTTATGGTTCAAAAATTGGTATTCTTCACGGTGCGGCTCAATATGTAAATCAGAATTCTGATGGACAAATAGAAGAGACCGAGTCAATTTCTGCGGGACTTGATTACCCGGGTATTTCTCCGCTTCATTGTTTTTTAAAAGATACAAAAAGAGCAAGATATACTGCAGCTACGGACGAGCAAGCCTTAAAAGCTTATAAACTTGTTACAAAATTTGAAAAATTAAGACCTTCCCTAGAACCCTGTCACGCCTTCTCAGTAGCCATCTCAGAAGCAAAGAAATTAGGTAGAGAGACTGTTGTGGTGGTTAATAGTTGTGGAGATGCCTATAAGGATAAAGGAATTTTGGAGAAAAGATTAGGAAAAAAATATGTTAAATCCAATTAGTATTGCATTTAAAAGAGCAAAAAAGGAAAATAGACCAGCTTTATTAACTTATACTGTTGCTGGTGATAGTTCAAAAAAACAATCCATAGATATACTGAAGTCAATTTCAAAAAATGTGGATATCTTGGAATTAGGTGTGCCACACAACACTCCTGTTGCAGATGGAAGTCAAATCCAAACTAGTGCTTATAGAGCAATTAAAAATGGAATCAAGATAGACGATATTTTTAAGATTGTGAAAAATTTTAAAAAATTTGATAAGACTAAACCATTAATATTAATGGGTTACTATAACATGATCTTTCAATATAGTGAAAATAAGTTTTTAAATAAATGTAAATCTTCAGGGGTTAATGGATTAATAGTTGTGGATTTACCCTGGCCAGAAAACTTAGACTTTGCAAAAAAATGCAAAAAAAAATCGATATATTTTATTCAGCTTTTATCACCAACAACAACTAGTAAAAGACTCAATAAGATCATGAAGGATTCTCATCAAATGAACTATTTTATTTCAATGCTCAGCACCACTGGGGGTAAATTAAAAGTTTCACCTAAAAAAATATTAAAAAACTATAAAAAGATAAAAAGAATCAATCCAAAAAAGGATATTGTTATTGGATTTGGGATTACTGAAAAAACAATTGGAAAACTCAAATCTGCAGATGGATTAGTTGTTGGAAGCGCGATTTGTAAAGAAATAACAAAAAGTTTAAACAGTAGACAAAATCCTGTTAAAAATGTAGGTAGATTAGTAAATAAATTAAAAAATAAAATAAAATGAATTGGATTACAAAAATTATTAAAGCAGGTGAAAAAATAAAATCTGTTATTCACAAAAGAGCCTCTAAAGAAGACATTGCAAATAGCGATTGGACTTCTTGTTGTAAAGGTCCAATTTTAAAGAAAGATTTAGAAAAAAACTTATGGGTTTGTCCTGAGCCTGAATGCAATAAACATCATAGAATAAATCCAAAACAAAGATTTGATATTTTGTTTGGTAAAAATAATTATGAGATATTCAAAACTCCTATTCCTAAGGATGACCCTCTAGGTTTCATTGATAGCAAGCCTTATAAAGAAAGATTAAAAAGTGCTCGAAAAAAAACTGGAATGAATTGTGGAATGATGGTGGTAAGTGGATCAATAAAAAATATAAAGATCACAGCTGTTGCATCAGATTTTGATTTTTTAGGGGCTTCAATGGCTGCTGCTGAAGGTGAAGCATTTTTGTATGGTATTCAAAATGCCATTGAAAATGATACTCCATTTTTATGTGTAAGTGCAGGTGGAGGAATGAGAATGATGGAAAGTTTGATCTCATTATCTCAAATGACAAGAACAACACTTGCTATTAATGAACTTAAAAAAAAAAATCTTCCTTATTTAGTATGCATAACCGATCCAACAGCAGGTGGTATAACAGCTTCATATGCTATGTTGGGTGATATTCACATTGCTGAGCCAGGAGCTTTAATAGCTTTTGCGGGTGCGAGAGTAATACAAGGCACTGTCAAAGAAGAGCTTCCCGAGGGTTTCCAAAGAAGCGAGTATTTAGAAAAAACAGGATTTGTAGACATAATTGTTGAAAGAAAAAATCTTTCTGAAAAAATTGGAACTTTATTATCAATATTGTTAAAGAAAAATTCTGTTATAAGCACTGAAGAAAATGAAACTTCAGAAAATAGTCAGTCGCTTACAAAAGCTGCATCCTAAAGAAATCGACCTTAGCTTAGGCCGTATAAAGACTCTTTGTAAAAAATTAGGTGAACCACAAGATAAGATTAAAGCAATAAATTTTGTAGGTACTAATGGTAAGAACTCTACAATCCAAGCTTGTTATTCAATTTTAAAAGAGACAGGAATCAAGTGCAACATTTATACAAGTCCACACATACAAAAGATAAATGAAAGATTTGTTTTTAATAATGAGCAATTAAAAGATGAGGATTTATCAACTCTTTTTGAGGAAGTTGAAAAAGTAAACAATAATGAACCAATCACATTCTTTGAAATTTTAACTGCGTGTTTTTTTTATAAAGCTTCTCAGTACCCAGACAATATAAATCTTGTCGAGGCTGGTTTATTTCATAGATTTGATGCAACTAATATATTAAAAAATAATTTAGCAAGTGTTGTATGCTCTATAAGTAAAGATCACCTCGATTGGTTACCAGAAGATCAACGAACGATAGAAAAAATTGTATTTGAAAAAACTTCTTCTTTATTGAATTCTAATATAATTGTATCTAAGCAAAATTCACAAAAAACAACTGAATGCATAAAAAAAACTATTGATAAAAATTTATCTAAAAAGTTAATCTTTAATGAAGATTTTAGTTATTCAATAGGTGAAAATGAATTTTTTTATTATGAAGATAAATTTGGTGGTTTAAAACTTAAATCAACTAATATTCTTGGACAATTTCAAATAGAAAACATATCAACTGCAATTGCAACACTTAGACACTTAAATATTGCTATGAATGATGGTGATATCAAGAATGGTATCACAAAGATTAAAAATATTGGTAGGCTTCAAGAAATAAATTCTGGAAAATTAAAAAAATTAGTTGGAAATAATAAATTGTTGATAGATGGTAGTCACAATGAAGATGGTTCTCGAGCTCTTAACGAATATCTACAAACTTTAAATTGCAATAAACATGTAATTATTGGTATGATGTCCAATAAGGACCACGAAAAATACATTAGCTATTTTAAAAACATTTCATCTTTTACCACTGTAGATATACCTAATCAAATTAATGCAATTAGTGGAAAAAAATTACAAGAGAAATTAAAAAAAAATTTAAATATTCAGCATAAAGAAAACATTGAACTAGCTATTAAATCTATACCTTTAAAAGAAAATGATATATTGATAATTACAGGATCTTTATATCTAGCAGGTGAAGTATTAAATTTAAATTAAATATTTTTATCTAAAAATTCTTTCATATGACTTTCAGGAACTCCACCAACTTTTCGATCAACTTCAATACCTTTTTTATAAATTATCACTGTCGGAACACCCCTTATACCTGCTGCACTACCGGTATTGATCCCACCGTCCTCTATATCAGCGTAATAAAAAACAGCTTTATCTTTATAATCTAAAGCAAGTTTATCCATAATTGGTTTTAGAGTTTTACATGGTCCACACCACGCGGCACTAAATTGAATTACAGAGACATCTTCAGACTTAATTTTGGCTTCAAAATCTTCGTCTTTAAAATTAATAAGCATGATCCTTTTTATTAATTTGTTTTTTAAAGTCAACTAGGCAATTTCATATTTCTTTTCAATTGACATGATAAAATCGTTTATTTCGTCCAGTTTTTTTAATTCAATCTTGTCATCTCTCTTGTCTGCCTGATCCCTTAAATAATCAATTTCATTGTATGCCATATTTATAGTTTGCCACTTCTCTTTATTTTTGCTTAATATTCTTCTAGCAATTTCACTTTTAATGTTTTTATATAAATCGGGTGGTAAAATTTGAGGAGCCTCTTGGTAAATAATCTTTTGACCAAACCAACTGCATCTTTTATCTTGAAATTTATCTAGTAATCTCAACTTTTCTTCCCAAGATGAACTATGCCAGGTTTTAAAAAGAGCAGTATCTCTATTAGGAATAAATTTTTCATATAAAGTTTCCTCAGGCAATAGATCCTCTTGGGTTTTAGTTTGCTCTTTTTCCTCTGCTATCTCTTTATTTATAGTTTGTATATTCTTACAAAAGTTTTCACTATTTCTAACCATTTTTACCCTTTTTCTAATTGTTTCTGAATCTAAATCAGAATAAGGTTTTTGTTTGAGTGCGAATTGTTTATCTAAAATTACTGGAGCTTTATTAGTTTTTAAAACTCTTAAAGCTTTGGGACTAAATTTTTTTTTAATATATCTCTTAAATGATTTAATGGTAAGTTTAACAATGGTCCAGGATCTCTTCTTAGATCCCAAACATATCCCCAGGATGAATAAGATGGATGAAAACAGTGGTTAGGATGCAATGTACTAGTAAGATACATCATGTTTCTACCTTTCACATTTTCAAAGATAGAATATATGCCTTCATTTTTTAGATACATTTCTACGCTGGTTTTTGTTGATGTCTTTAAAAATATTTCCCAATTTTCCTTATGTTTGTCTTTAATAATTCTTAAAACTTTCAATGAATTTTGAGCATCAACATAAGCAGTATGGCTTGCTGAAGTGTCGAAACCTTGCATTCTAGACAAGGATTCTAAAGCAAGGCTCGGATTACCCGCTTCTGTCAATTCTGTTTTTAAAGTTTCAGAATTCAAAGTTTGAGCAGCTCTTGCGATATGTAATCCATCATGTTCTTGGTTAGGTGATGAATGAGTAGCATAAGGATACCGATTACCCTTAAAAAAATTGAAATGAAACATCCTTCGATCAAAATTTAAATTTGACCATCCCATAAACATTGCCGGAGCACATTTTGAGAAAAAATTTTCAACAGCACCCAAGAAATCATAATGCGAATAATTCCCTTTAGTTAATAAATCAATACTAGTTGAATTAACAAGTAAAGCTTTTGCGCTTGGCACCTCGCCTTCTGGCATTCTGCCTCTAATATTTAGTTTTCCAATTTCTTTTAAATTTTTGTCGACTACAACAGCTCCAACTTCAATTATGGATCCCCATATCGTTGAATTTGTGGTTTCAGTATCGTAAATTACAATTTTATCCATTTTTTATTTTAAGAGGTCTATATGTATTCATAAACTATATATAAACTAATTATAAAATAATATTAGTGAAGTTTTTATTGGTTTATTTCACTTAAAATATTTATTTCATTAAATTTTTTTAATCTACCTAAAAATAAATTTTGATATGTTATTAGTTCAGACCCTTGAATTTTAAACTCTTGAAATAGATTATCCACTGTGCAAACTAGAATAACACATGCGTTGATATTTGAATTATAAACAACATTATGTGCTAAAGAGTAAGCGGCAGTTTGTAAAAACCAAGTGTCTATGTACTCTGCTTTTTTTGGTTTGTTGGACTGCTTAAAATCAATTATTGTCTCTTTTCCTTCATAAAGACCCACACAATCTGCTGTACCTGCATATCTCTCAGGATAATGCATTGTGCACTCCACACCGTATATTTCTTCTAATCTATTTGTTAAACCTTTATCAATAATTTCTTTTGCCATTTTTTTAAATTGCTCATTGTCTTCAAAGAAACTTAAATTTTCTCTACCCAAAAGAAAAGACTCTAAATAGCCATGCATCTGTGAGCCTCTGCTACTTGCTGCTTTTGTAATAGCTTCAGCTTCCTTGTAACCAGTTCTTTCACGCCAATTAGCCAAAGCTGCTTTATCTTCTTCAGACTTTGTTGCATCAAGTATTGAAGTTACACTTGGTAATTTAGCTTCACCTAAAACATATCTTCTTATTCCATCCTCTGTTGCTCTTGAACTTGTAGGATAGTTATATTTTTGGTTCCAACGCATGTGATTTCTTATAGTCGGTATTATCAAAAAAAAGAAATTATTTTTTAAGCTGTTTATTTCTCTCAACAAAACTCTCGACGTTCTCTGTCAGTACAGCTTTTTCAACTTGCTCGGGATCTTTAATATTTTCTAATGTTCTGGTGATTGATCTTGCATCAGTTCCAAACTTATCAACAACATTCATGGCCTCTTCCAGCTTTTTTCTTAAAACTATAACGTTGTCAAAATGCTTTGCAAACCTTGTACTAATTGTTTTTAAGTGATTATAAATTTCTGTAGCGCCCTTTTGAACTTTAAGAGATTGAAATCCCATGTGTAAAGATTGTAAATATGCTGATAAAGTATTAGGGCCACAAATTACTATTTTAAATTTTTTCATCAGCTCTTGAGTTAATAATTCTTTAGTGCTTGGATCTTGGTACTCAGTTAATTCTTTATAAAGACTCTCTGTAGGAGCATATACAATTGCAAAATCAGTTGTTTTTGGTGGCACAATATATTTTTCATTTACACTTTTTGCTTTAGTTTTAAAAGCACTTGCTAACTTTGTTCGAGCGTCAACTATCGCTTTTTTATCATCAGCTTCATAAGCTTCTGTAATTGCTTTGAATTTTTCTACTGGAAAATGAGAGTCGACTGGAACTAAAACATCACCTTGAAGCTTAATTGCAAATTCTACATTTTCACTAGTATCTTCTTTCATTTTAACGTTAATCATGAAATGAGATGCTGGAAGTAAATCTTTTATTAAAGCATCTAAAGAGTACTCAGCTAGAGTTCCGTATTTTTTGACCCCTGCTAAAATTTTAGTAATTCCTTCTTGACTTTGATTTAAAAGCTTTACTTGCTCATTAAAATTACCAACCTTCTGATCAACTTTGGTAAGAGCCTCGGTCATATCTTTTGTAACCCCAGTTGATAAAGAGTTAAATGAATTAGACATCGAACTTAGAGATGTATTGATTGTAGAATTCAAGCTATCTTTTAATCTAATAATTTCCGCATTCAAATTTGCTATTTCATTAGTCTCATTAACTGTACTCTCTTTCTTAGACTTTAAATTTAAATACAAAATAGCCAGGATTGCTCCAAACATTAAAATTAAAATTATTAATAAAATTGTGTCCATGATTCGTAACTTGTATTATAAGGGATTTTAATGGAATTATATCTTATTTTAAAAATTATTTTTGGAATAGGGCTTCTAATAGCTACTTATGCAGTGATACGAAATTTAGATATCATTAAAATTATTCTCATATATTTTAAAGATAAATTATTTGGAAAGTAATTTAACAAAGTTTTTTAAGCCTTTTTTCTTACTATTTTTTTTTGATATAAAAATACAAGCTTGAGATTTTAAGATTTCTCCATCTTTCAATATTCGTAAGTTATTCGCCCTAAGAGTTTCACCTGTAGAGGTTATGTCTGTAATTAATTCAGCTGAACCAGTAAAAGGGTACGCCTCAGTTGCTCCCAAACTATCAATCAATTTAAATTGAGTAACACCTTTAGAAAATAAAAAGTCCCTAGTTAAATTTGGATACTTAGTTGCAACTCTTAATCTTTTTTTCTTTTTATCTCTAAATTCAAAAGCAATTTCCTCTAGGTCAGCTATTGTTTGAACGTCAATCCAAGGATCTGGAATAGCTACAACTAGATTAGCTTTTCCAAAATTAAGTTTTTTTATAACATTTATTTTCTTTTGAGCATTTATCCCACTTTCTTTCAATAAATCAAAACCAGAAAAACCAATGTCTAACGAGCCGTCTCCTAATCTTTCAATAATTTCTCTTGCGTGTAAATACAAAATTTTTATATTAGATTTATTTTTTATTGATCCTATTAATTCTCTTTCACCTCGCTCAGAGATAAGTTTTAATTTTTTTATATTAAAAATTTTTAGAACATCTTTTCTTAACCGTCCCTTACTTGGTATTCCTATGTTTATTAAATTTTTCATAATTGAGAATTTAAGTTAAGAGCAGCACCAACCGCAGGTACCTTTTTTTTTGAACCAAGATCAGAAATTAATTTGTCATAACGACCACCATTACAACAGTTAACAATTTTCGACTTTGATTTGATATCTATCTTAAATACTATACCAGTGTAATATTCTAATTGTCTACCAAAAGCAGCCGAGAAAACCACATTTAATTTTGATATTTTGTTTTTTGAGATAGGAAAATATTTCTGATCAACAAAAAGATTTATTTTATGTTTTTTAAAAAATTTATTTAACATCCTTGCAGCTTTATTTATTGGACATTTAATTTTCAAAAACTCCTTAATAATTTTTGATGTATTGCTTCCTCTATTTGCTCTCCTTGGATCCTTAATCTTATTGTCAAACCTTTCTAAGATTTCTTTTAATGTTCTGCCTGCAACAATAGAAGACTGATCATCCTTTAACATTTTTAAATATCGTTTTTTATCAACCTCAACAATAGTTGGATCTACATCAGAATTTGTCTCTAATCTTTTTAATAAATCACTGAAGTATTCTTCTCGCCAAAAATGTCTCGTAAGTCTTAATTTCCATCTTTTTGGTATATCCAATTTAGATATTAGAAGATTAAAAATCTCCACATTACCAATGGTGAGAGTTCCTGTAGAATATTTCAGGTCTTTTAGTGATTTAAGTGATGTATTTATTATTTCCTTATCATCATTTTTTTCATCTTTTGATCCTATAATCTCAAAACCAACTTGATTTCGGATTATAGAGTCCTTTTTATTTTGAGATTTTCTATAAGCTTGTCCACTATAAAATATTTTTTCTTTACCCTTTAAATTATTTTCCAAATATCTAAGACAAGACGCAATTGTAAGGTCAGGTCTCAAACATAATTCATTACCTGTCTGATCTCTAAATGAAAAAATAAATTTTCTAAAACTCTCACCAGACCTTTGAACTATATGACTAGTCTCAATAACTGAGGGTAATTCAATATATTTAAATCCTTTAGACTGGACTGATCTAAGGATTTTGTTAGATAAATTTTTTGATTTCATTAATCAAATTCGATTTTGGAATTGTTTGGCTATTTTCACCCTTAATACCTTTAAGATTTTTAATAGTTACAGTATTATCTTTAAACTCGTTTTCTCCACAAATTACTGCAACTGATAATTCACGCTTATTAGCTAGTTCAAGCTGCTTCCCAAGATTTTTTTTGGCACTTAAAAATACTTCAGCGCTAATATTATTATCTCTTAATAAATCAACTATCTCATAATAATTCTTCAAAAATTTTTGATCCATTACACAAACTAAAACTGGTTTTTTATCTTCTACTTTAATTTGGTCTAATTGTATTAACGCAAATAGTAATCGATCAACTCCAAAACTAATTCCTGTTCCAGGAACATCGACCCCTCTAAATCTTGAAATAAGTTTAGCATATGAGCCTCCCGAGCAAATACTACCCAATTCAATTTCCTTACCTTTATTGTTGGTGACTTTAAAATTTAAGTTAGTCTCAACAATAAAATCTGAATAATAAGCAAGCCCCCTCACTATAGTAAAATTTGTTTTAACTTGTTTCAAATTTGACCCATATCCAAGAATTTCAAATACATCTTCTAATTCTTTTATTCCTTCTTGAGATAAAGGGTTTTTTAAAGTTTCTTTTAATGTTTTTAAATCTTTTATTTTAAGAAAATTCAAAATTTGTGATACTTGATAATCTGATAATTCAGCTCCTTTAGTAATAGCACCACTTTTATCTTTTCTCTCTTTTTTGAGTAAATCTTCAACTCCTTTAAGGCCGAATCCGGATTTATCTAGTTTATCAATAGCCCGAATGACTTTAGTTTGTTTTTCCTCAGAAATTTTTAATTCATTAATTAGTCCTTGGACTATTTTTCTGTTACTTACATTGATGGTAAATTGATCTTTGTTTAATCCACAATCTAATAGTGCGCTTGATATTAAATTACAAAGCTCTGCATTTGCTTGGGAAGAATTAACATTCCCAATAATATCAAAATCAGCTTGCATAAATTCTCTATATCGACCATTTCCAGCTTTTTCATTTCTAAATACATTTTGAATTTGATATCGCTTAAATATTGATGGAAGTTCTTGGTTGTTTTGAGCATAAAATCTTGCAAGAGGACTTGAAAGATCGTAACGGAGAGTTAAATTTTTATCTCCATCTTCAAATGAGAATACATCAGACATAGGATTAGACTCATCTTCTGCCAAAAAAGATCCAATATTTTCTGCAATTTCGAAAGAAGGAGTTTCGAGAGCTTCTGCTCCAAATTTAATAAAATTATTCTCAATAGCTTTTATAAGCTTTTTTTTTATAAGAATCTTTTTATCCCAACGATCTTCAAACCCTGAAGGTAATCCAGGAACTAATTTTTTTTCTTTATTCATTTTTTTGGTACCCGGGCTGAGAATCGAACTCAAACTTAAAGTTCCACAAACTTTCGTGCTAACCGTTACACCACCCAGGCATTCCTCGTTTTTATATTATTTTTGTGTAGATTAAAAATTATATTATAAATAAATAGCCAATAGGCTATGGAAACAGACTCTGTTAGAGCTGTTTAAGGTCATCATAGATGTATTATTCATAATCACTTGGGTCTTTTATGACAAATATTTTAATTATTCAACCCTTAATAAAGAAGGACGCTTTCTAATTATTAAAGAAAACGCCCTTATTAAATATTATTAATTAATCTAATTTTTTTAGATTGACTGCTGAAGGACCTTTTGGACCATCTTCTAATGTAAATTCTAATTTATCTCCCTCATTTAAAAATCTCATTCCTGCTGCTTTAACTGCGCTAGCATGAACGAAAGCATCTTTTTCTTTATCGTCTCTTTCTATGAAGCCGTAACCTTTTTTACCATTAAACCATTTTACTTTACCTTGAATTGTACTCATCTTTTTACTCGTCCTTTTGTTATTTGTATTAAGTTTAAGTTAATTTCTTTTATATTAATTTCAAGATATTTTGGTGGTGCCTCGGGAAGGATTCGCACCTCCGACACAAGCCTTTTCAGGGCTCTGCTCTACTCCTGAGCTACCGAGGCAGAAAATTAACCTCTAAAGATAATTCTGCCTTTAGTTAGGTCATAAGGCGTCATTTCTACAGTCACATTATCACCCTGCAACACTCGAATTCTATTTTTTCTCAACTTGCCCGCAGTATGTGCTGTTACTACATGACCATTCTCTAATTGGACTCTGAACATGGCATTAGGTAATAAGTCAGTTACTTTACCTTTGAATTCAAGTAAATCTTGTTTTGACAAATTTATTTTCTCCAAATTCTTTTTTTTACAGACTCAGCATGTCCAGCTAGCCCTTCATAATTTGCAAGAGTTATAACTGATGGTCCAAGCTTTTCAATACCCTTTTTTGATAAGTTTATATATGAAATCCTTTTATAAAATTCGTTTACACTTATACCACTTGAAAATTTAGCTGACCCATTTGTTGGCAGTATATGGTTTGATCCAACATTATAGTCAGTCATTGCCATTACAGCATATTTTCCTAAACAAATAGATCCAGCGTTTTTAATTTTTGGAATAAAAGATTTATAATTCTTTAAATTTAATTCTAAGTGTTCAGGAGCAATTTTATTCACAATATCAATAATCTTTTTATCAGAGCTAACTTGAATTAAAATTCCATTATTAAACAAACTTTTTCTTGCAATGGCTGTTCTTGGAATCCTTTTTAACTGTTTAGAGACTTCTTTTTTGGTTTTTGTTATTAAATCCATACTTTTTGAAATTAATATACATTGAGCAAGTTTATCATGTTCTGCTTGACCTATAAGATCACTTGCTATCCAACTTGGTTTTGAAAATCTATCGCCAATAATTGTAACCTCTGATGGTCCAGCTATCATTCCTTCAACACCCACATCCCCAAAGACCTCCTTTTTAGCGGCCGCTACATAAATGTTACCAGGACCAACAATTTTATCAACTTTATTAATTTTTTTTGTACCATAAGCAACTGCTGCAATCGCTGAAGGACCACCAATAGAATATATTTCTTTTATTTTACATTTTTTAGCTGCATATAAAACTGCTGCATTTTGTTTACCCTTATATCCTGGATTAACCATAATTATTCTTTTTACTCCAGCTACTATTGCTGGAATAGCA